>JAYQAK010000061.1:0-11726 GCA_038136695.1 Candidatus Poseidonia sp. | reverse complement strand
CAATTCAACATCTTTGGTCACAAGAAGACGAACCAAAAGTGCAACGATTTCAGCGAAGGAACCGAAGGGACGGCAGACATCACCTTGACCTCCTGGACGGAATTGCGCGAACGCGTGACGTTGGCCACACGTCTGGAGGGTTCACTCGACAATTCACAGGGCATGTACGACGGTACCGTGTTCACCTACGGTGTCGGCAGTTTGTTGGGCGGCCTTGAGGAGTTGTCACCGGGTCTTGGCATGGTCGTGGCCCCGATTGAACTGGCTGAATTTTTTGGCAACGACTACATCACCGCCGATGCCACCGGAACCAGTTCTGGATGGGAGTGGCGCGTGACCGGTTCGGAAAAGATCGGCACGACCAACATGTGGAAGGTAACGGCCACCCATCGAGACGTGCGGGATTTCTGTCTGGGATACGCCAACATGAACCTCTGGTTGGACGCCGATAGCCCGTGGGCGGCCCGTCAATCGGTGGACATCGCCATCAGCAGCAGCGAATCCTCTCAAAACGATTGTTCGGCGTGGCAGCAACGCGGCATTGAAGCGGTGTTGCCGGAAGGCGAACTCGAATTGCACCACTCCTTCGAGCGCACCTCGCTGAGTCGGGGCGTGAAAGCCATTGAACTCGGAAAAGCCTACGATAACCGACCGGAATCCAACGAATTCGATCCCGACGAGGATGAATTGTCCAACTGGGGGGTCGACGGCATCCATCTTCCGGACAACTCCACGCTGCGCCAGCATCCACTCGACCTCGCCATGACGTGCCTTCCTTCGTTCAACTCTGCGGCTTCCGCCGCCGTGACGGCGCTCGAAAACGACGGCTATGTTTGGCGAGCCATCAACAACAACAACGGCACTGCAACTGAATGGAACGTGTCTTGGGTGGCTACCGACAACACGGCAGGCTGGCTCAAGTTTGCCGTTTCCGGTGCGGACGAGGCGAACCTCCAATGCGACTTTATCGCAAAGGGCACGTTTGACGATTCCATTACCCACAACCGCGACGCCATTCCTGAGGTCCTTCCGCTGGAAGCCATTGAATCGAGGGTGATGAACGACCAGCGTTTCCCTGATTTGACGCACTCGAGAGGGTTGTTTACCGCTGACGGCTACCATCCTGAAACCAGCATCGGGTATTTGTTGGTGGTCCCTGGTTCCGGCTTTGGCTTCGACTTCGGTGATCTCTTTGATACCACGGGCGCTACAACCGTGGATATCCAGCGTCAATGGGACGAGGGGGCCGTCGACCACAGCTTCTCTCTGCTCGTCGATGCCTCGGACGGTCGCGTGATCGGATGGACATCCCTCCAAGCGGAGGTGGTCTGATGCCTGAAGACCGTCGTGGATTGGACCACCTGATGGAACAGAACGAGACCGAATTGGACTTTCTTGCTGCCTACGGGGGCGTGGACGACCAAGGTCAAACCGACGGTGATGCCATTCTTGCAGCACTGGAACGCTTTCTCAAGGCCGGAGGACTTGCCTGCACCAGCAAGGCCCGTCGACTGGATTTCGCCTTTGGTACCGCCACCGCCACCGATGATGGGTGTTTGTTCACGGCGCACGGTTCCTTCCTTCCGTTGGTTGCCAGTGACGTACAGGGCGTTGGGTTCGGCAGAGCACAGTTGAGCGCCGACCGCTCTGAAGTCGAGGTTTGCCTTACGCAGTGGACATCCGAGCAACGCCGATTTATTGAACGACTGGTCGAGCACCACGCCGTTTCGTGATTCAAGCGTGACGTCGAACGCCGATGGCCATCGCTGCACCGACCGCCACGACGACCACGCCAAGACCCAGAGCAGGCAGCGCACTCTCGGTTTCTCCTGCGGCGGGAACGTTGCAACCGTCTCCTTCTGCGTGAACACCACCGTACTCGCCATCGTTGTAATAGCACGTTGACCACGTTTTGTACCAGTCAGCGCTAGGGAAATTCTCGGTGCTGTCGTCAGCGTAGGTGGCCTTGACCCGCCAGTTGACGTAGGTGTGGTCGTCGGGTGGAGTCAATTTCATCGTGTACACACCGTTTTCGGCTGAGACATCGTGGTTGACGGGTGGGTCACAAACTCCGTTGTTGAGGCAAATTTGGGTCGTGATGACGGCGGTGGTGCCGTTGTCTTTGGCTTCTTCGCTGAGCTGGACGCTCAAGGACCAAGCGGTGTTGTCTCGCGAGGGCGCGGTGCGCTCAAGCACCGAAAACGGGACGTCACCATCGGGGTTGACATCCACGCCCCCTTCGGTTTCACCCGCAGCAGCGGATGGTACGGCAGCCATGGCAAGAAGAAGGGCCAGGGACAGCGAGAGGGCGGCTTTCATGGGAGGAATGTGTCGGTGGTCCCTTTTTAGGCTTCTCGGCAAAAGGCCCATCTCATTCCATCTCCCACAATTCATCGCCGACCCAATGCAAGGTTTTGATGCCCTTTCCTTTGGTGTCATCGATCAGGGCATCGGCGTCGGCAAGCGCCCATCCAAGCGCCAGGGGGCGCTTGTGGGTCATGTCCCTGATCCACACCAAGTCGCCTTCTCGGACCGACGGCTCAGCCCCGTGGACACCCGCCACCATGCAATCAGCACCGTTCATCAAAAACGGAATGGCACCGTGGTCCACCTCAACCCATTTGAGCGCATCGAGGTGGAGCAGAAAGCCTCGTAAGGTCAGAAACACACAGCGCTCTTCCTCGTCGTTGAGGAGTTCAATGACCAACGGAATGCGGTCCACGAACACCATCGTCCAAGGCCCGTATTCTGCCATCTCAAGAAAGGCCCCGTCCACGTTGAGGTCGATATCGAGGTCGGTTTCGAGCGTTTTGAGCAAGGGGGCGATGTTTTTGCGACGAACGGGTCGGCGTTTGCGGATGCTCCAGTCAGAAGCCATGCTGCACCACACCGACCTTGGGGCTATCATCCTTCGGCATCGCGGGCTTGATGAAGTGGGGTTGCCTGCACGGGGCATGGCCATGTGGTGCACCATCAGGACCTTTGCCAAACATGCGTTGGAATTGGGCAATCAGCCTGCGGTTGAACCCATCATTTTCGTGAAACCAGCTGCCTGCCTTCACGAACACGGCCCTATACCGGTCAGCGCTCATCCTGGGGAGGTCCATCACGAAGTTGAATGCGTGGTGCGTCTCAACGAAGCGCTCGAACCCGAGGCCGTGGCCGTGGGGTTGGATTTAACCGACCGAGCAGCACAATCGGCGTTGCGAGCAGAACAACTGCCGTGGGCCAAAGCCAAGTGCTTCACGGCCAGTGCCGTGGTGGGCTCTTGGGCTGCGTGGGACGATGGTTGGGCGGGTCTCGTGGATCCTGCTCACGGGCTTCATTTGACCCTCCTGGTCAACGGCGAGGTTCGTCAATCCTCACCTCTGCACGAAATGTCGGTGACGCCGGCTCAACAAATCTCGGCGTTGCGTTCTTGGGCGCCCGTTCGAGCAGGGGATTTGTTGTTCACCGGAACACCTCAAGGGGTGGGGGAACTCCTTCCAGGTGATGCCGTGGAGGCTGTTTTGACCAACGCCAACGGCGACACGGTCTCCGAATTATCGGCGCGCTGTGACTGAGGGTTGCTTTCATATAGCCCGTGCTGGTCGGTGGCGACGCAGGAGGCATCACTATGGCTCAATGGCACGGAATTTCTCGACGCAAATCCAGCGGTGGACGTAAAGTGAAGGCTCGCGGCAAGCGTGCCACTGAAATCTCCACGGAGAAGCAATTCGCCCTCGTTGGCGAGCCAAAGCGGAAGATCTACCGCAAGACCGGTGGCAACACCATGGTCCGTGTGATGGCTGCAAACCAAGTCAGCATCAACGATACCCAGACCGGAAAGACCACCCTCGGCACCATCCACAGCGTGGTTGAGAACGCTTCTGACCCCAACTATGTCCGTCGAAACATCCTCGTCAAGGGTGCTGTTATTGAGACCGACAAGGGCCGAGTTCGCATCACGTCTCGCCCGGGCAAGGACGGCGTCATCAACGGCGTTCTCCTCAACTGAAGCCGAGCGACGGCTTCAAAACACCTCGCCGTGACCGTGCGTTGAGGCGAGCCCATGGACCACAACCCAGACCGAATCTGCGTTTGGCCGGGGTACTTTGACATCAAATTGTCAAGACGGGGTGGCCGCAGAGTGCCAAAGGATGCCTCGGTGGTCAAGCCCGACCTCGAAGGTTTGTTCATGGCTGCCCGCCAAGTCGGCCTTCGCAAAATCAAGCGAGAGGAAGGCACGTCGCACCCGAAGCGCCCCCATGGCCGAGAAGGCCGATTGTGGGTCTCTGCATCGGGGGCAAAAGAGAGCATCGGGGCGGGAAGCAAGGAGGAAGTACTGCAGTTGATCGGTGGCCAATGGCGACAGATGCAGCGTGACCGCAAGCAGGAGGCGAAGGAGCAATCAGCCCAAGGTCCCAAGGCCGGTGACCGCCGAGCGCGCTCCCAACGCAAGAACACCCAACCTCAGCGCTCCAGTTTCAAGAAACGGTCGAGTTTCAAGAAGCGATGAGCAAAACAGGGTTTGATAACCTCTTGCGTCAAAAAATAACCATGCGCCCTCTCGCACTCGTGTTCGCTGTGTTGTTGTTCAGCGCTGTTCAAGGCGACCTGTACGCACAACCCGAACAAGCCGACGATCCCGTCATCATCACGGTTGACAGCACCAATTTCCGCTTCTCCCCCTCCACGGTCACGATCACCGAAGGCGACACCGTTCGTTTCTTTTGGAGTGGACAAGCGATTGGCCACAACGCTGTGGAGGAGAACGGGGTGTTTGATTCCGGCGACCCTGAACGCGACGTGGACTATTCGTTCACCTTCGAAGTGGGTATGAACGGCACCTACGCCTTTGTTTGCGAGCCGCACGAGGCCGTGGGCATGGTCGGTGAAATCGTCGTTGAGCCAGCCGAAACCGAGGAGACGCCAGAGGTCGCCCCCGAGGTGGATGAAGAAAACACACCGGCCCTTCCCTTCTTCATGACCACCCTGACGTTATTGGGGGCCGTTCTTTTCGTGAGAAGGGTTCAGGGCAACGGGTGAAGCCAGCCGAACACGTCATCTTCGGTTTCGTTTTGGATGCCGGTCAGCAGGTCATACAGCTCCTTGGTGATGGGCCCGGGTTGACCGTCTCCGTACACCGTCTTGGTCCCGTCGTGCGTGATCGAGCCGATGGGAGAAATCACGGCGGCCGTGCCGCAACAGAAGGCCTCATCCGCTTGAACGGCAAAATCGGCCATGACCTTGCCCTCCACAACCTCGTACCCTTTGTGACGAGCGAGCTGGATGATGGAATCCCGGGTGATTCCGGGAAGGATGGTGCCGGTGAGCGCTGGGGTGTACAACACCTTGTCTTTGATGCAAAAGAAGTTCGCAGCCCCCACCTCTTCGATGGCAGAGTGGGTCTCGGCGTCAAGGTAGATCACCTCAGCGTAGCCCAATTCCTTCGCTTCCTTGCTTGGTTTCATGCCCGGAGCATAGTTGCCAATGGCTTTGACCCCGCCCGAACCACCCGGGGCGGCGCGGTGATGATGTTCGGAAATGAGTAAATCAATGGCGTTCATGCCGCCTTTGAAGTACGGTCCAACCGGCGTGACGTAAATCAGGAAGGTGTAGGATGGTGCGGGCTTCACACCGAGCACGGGGCCGCTTCCCATCAACAACGGTCGAACATACATGGCGCCTTTTCCAGTGGGCGGGACCCAGTGCTGATTGGCCGCAACGACTTGTTCTACCGCATCCACAAAAATGGATTCAGGGACGGGGGGCATCTTGAGGCGGTCGGCTCCCCGCTGCATGCGTCGGGCGTTTTCCTCTGGACGAAAGAACACGATTCGGTTACTTGAGGTTCGAAAGGCCTTCATGCCCTCAAACAACCCTTGCCCGTAATTCAGCACGCCAGCGGCGGGCGACATCGGAATGTCGCCGTAGGGCTGAAGTGTTCCGGGCATCCAAGGCTCATTGCCCTCGGTTGAGGTGATGTACATCGTGTCGGTGGGTGTAAGGGAAAATGTCAGGCTGTCCCAATCAAACGATTCGTCCATACCAGATACCCCGCTCACCTTGAGCCATTGAGATGAGGCTTTCAAGCATTCCTGTAGCATTTTTTGTTGTTCAGCTTCGTTCTTGCCGTACCTTCATTTCTGCTCACAGATGGGTTCTAATGGGGTGCAAGCATGAGTGGGACAGGAGGTCGTGGGATGAAGGGTCGCATCGGAATTGTCAGCGGACGATACCGGTCCCTTGACCACGATGCAAGCGGGGCGGATTCACCCGTCACCATCGTTGAACTGTTTGGACGGTTGGAGGACGGGCGCTCGGCATGTTTGCTGGTTCAAGGGTTGCGTCCGAGTTTTGAAATCGCACCCATCGGGCAGTGGGATGTTGACGGAGAACTCCCACCGTATCTGCAAGACCGTCTTGAACGCGTTGAAGCTCTCGAGCACGTGATGCGGGTCGAAGGCCCGACGATGAAGTGGACCCAACTGGGCGAACGGCCGGTGTGGACCGTTCATGTGGTGCAACCGTTTCACGTCCCCTCGATTCGAAAGCTCCTCAAGACCCAAGCCTGGCAGATTTTTTCAGGTGATATTCCGTTTGTCAATCGGTTGTTTCTTGACGCAGACCTTGGCATGCACGTTGCGTTTGAAGGGGAGGTTGTGGACGAGCGACATGCAGACGGCGAAACCGCCTTGCTCTCGCTGGCTGCGGCAGGGGCCGTTGGACGGTACGCCGTCGACGTCACCTTGACCTGCTCGGTGGATCAACTCAAGGCCACCGAGCCGTTTCAAGTCCCCTACAAGGTCTTCTCGTTCGACTTGGAAACCAGCATTGAACACGAAACGGTGCTGTGTGCGGCGGCATGCGTCGAAGATTTGGGCAACGGTGAGCGAACCACGTTTTCGTTTCGAGGTACAGAAACCGAGATTCTTGAAGGTTTGACAAACGTCGTCCAGAGCCAGGACCCCGACATCATCACGGGATACAACATCGATAATTTTGACCTGCCCCGACTTGCTGACCGCACGCATGTCCTCCAGCGAGGGCGCGGAACCGAGGGAACCATGGCCCTGTTTGGTTGGGGGCGAGCCCCGCGAATGGACCTTGAATTGAAACGTCAGCGGGACGCGCTTACGCCCAAACGCCAGAGCAACCGTGCTTGGAACCTCTCAGGGCGGGTCGTGATGGATGCTTGGTGGCAAGCCCGTCAAGCGTTGAACCCTCGTCGAGAAACCCTTTCTTTTGTTGCCACCTTGCTCTTTCCAGACGATGAAGAGAAACACAAGATGGACGTTGATGCATCCAACATGGACGAAGAGTGGGCCACGCGACCCGATGAGGTCATGGCGTACTGTGTGCGAGACGCCGAACTCCCGCTCGATATCCTCCAGGCGATTCAGGCCGTTCGTCGCAAGGAGGCCGTCGCTGCCGTTGCCAAGGTGCCGTTTGAGACGGCGGCCAACGGCAGCACCAGCCAACTGATTGACTCCCTGGTGATTCGTCTCGCTGACCGACAGGAGGTCGCTGTTCCACTCACCGGTTCTGCCGAAGCAAAAGAAGGTCAGATTACGGGCGGGTACGTCCACGACGTCGAGGCAGGTTTGCATCCGTGGATTGCGGTGTTGGATTTCAAGAGCATGTACCCTTCCATCATGATTGGCCACAACATCTGCTACACAACCCGCATCGACGGGTCGCAAGCCGCGTTCACTCCTTCTCATCCACCGCACGTTGCACCCACAGGGGCTTCGTTTCGTCATCAGGACGACCGGAAGGGGTTGGTACCGACCTTGCTTGAAGACCTCATGGCCCAGCGGGATGAGCACAAGGTTGCGCTGAAAGCGGCCCATGCCCGTGACGATGGCCAGAGTGCTGGCTTTCACGATGCGATGCAGTACGCAGTGAAGATTCTCATGAACTCGTTCTACGGGGTGTTTGCCAGTGGCTTTTACCGATTCACCCATCGTGAACTTGGCTCATCCATCACCGCATGGGCGCGCCAAAACATCAAGACCATCATCGCAGCGGTGGAGCGTGAAGGCCACGGTGTAGTGTATTCCGACACGGATTCCATCTTCGTTCGCTGCCCGATCGACGCCGAGGCACCGACCATGGTCAGCGATGAACTGCGCGTTCAGGCCGAACACGACCCCGAGGCTCAGCACACACTGGAGGCTCACGAGGCCGCCATTGAGGAAATGGTGGCGTTCGGCCAGACGCTGGCACAACAATACAGCAAAGATTCCGCCGTTCTTGAATTCGAAAAGGGCCTTTCCGTTTTCTTCAGCCACGGGGCCAAAAAACGCTACATCGGGCAAGTGGTGTGGCCCGCTGTTGAGATGCTGGTGCGTGGATACGAGACCCAACGCACCGACTCCTTCCCTTACCTGACATCAACCATGCGCGACATGTTCGGGTTGGCGCTGGCGGACCGTGGTGACGAATTGGTGGAGTTCGCCAAGCAGCGCGTGCAGGCGCTTCGAGACCAAACGGTGCCCGCTCGTGACGTGGTCTTAGCCAAGTCGTGCAAGGGGCGGGTCGTGCGCACACCCGTCAAATCGATGAACGATGTTGATTTCACCAAGGATTACACGAATCCAGAGAGCATGGCACAAGTTCGGGTGGCAAAACAACGTATTGAACTCGGACTTGGGTTCACTTCAGGCATGAAAGTCTCGTTTTTGGTCACCGATGCTCGACAGCGCCCGATGGCGGTTATACCGTGGTTGGACACCGAAGAACAAGCCGACTCGGCTGAGTACGACGGTCAATTCTACGCCGAGCGTCTTGCCACGGCGTTGGGGCGCATCACAGAGGCCTTTGGGTGGGACGCAAAGGAGTTGATGGCGGGCAATCGACAGACATCCCTGTTTTCCTTCTGAAGAAGGCATCTTGAGGAAGCCCTTTTGATGAACAGGCCACCACCTCTGTTCATGGGAAGCCTGTCCAAACCGCTTCTGATGGCCAGCATGATGCTGATGTCGGCCCTCGCCGGCTGCATCTTCGAAGACGATGCCGGGGGTGACCGTGACGAAGTGCTGGCGGTGTTCAACTTCACCCCGAGCAAGAACATCAAGGTGGGCACCACCATCTCCTTCGATGCTTCAGATTCCACTCCAAGCGACGGGTCCTTGACCTACCGGTGGAACTTTGACAACGAAGGCTCGAATGACATCGATGCCACCGGCCGGACCGCTGTATGGTCGTTTGACGAGGCCAAGACCTATCAGGTGCTCCTTGAGGTGTCCGACGGAACAACCACCTCCGAGCAAATACGCGACGTGTCGGTGTCCCCCGAAAGCGCTGAACCACCTGAAGCCATCATCACCCAATATGCCGACAACGAAGACTGCGAAGACGAGTCCATCTCCGAAGACCGTCACATCCTCGTTTGGATATGCGCTCGGGACAAATCCACCACCGATCGCAGTGTGACAGAAACCATCACCATCAACTTGGACGCCAGCGATTCCACGCCGGGCAGTTCCACGTCGCAGTACATACCCACCGACGGCTATGCGTGGGATCTTGACCTCGAAGACGACAAAGACAACGACGGCGATGCGGAGAACGATGACGACTTGGTCGGAGAAACGGTGCAGTGGAACAACGTTGAGCCCGGCGAATACGAAATCGGTCTGACCGTCACGAACAACGTCGGCATGACCGACAGCATGACGATCAAAGTTTACGTCAATTATGCTGGGTACTGGAACGATTTTGAAATCGCAGGAAACAACAGCGGGAACCCCGCTGAACTTGAGTTCGACACGCTGATTCACTACAACAAAGACACGGGCAACACCATCGTCAAAGCGGTGATGGAACTCGAATACCCCAAGGACGATGAGGACTGCACCCCTGTATTGGGCACCAACAACTGCAGGGCTCAACTCGACGTCTATGCGTACAACGAAGAGGGCGAGGAAGCCGACAACACCACCAAAACCGACCGCGATTCTCGGGAAGACGGGAACTGCGATGCCGACCAAGATTGCATCCACTTGAGGCTCTCCGGTTACATGTTTTCCGACACCGAATCGACCTTCGGTGACGGCGAATGGACCATGAAGATTCAAAACGACCGCATCAACGACTTTGTCGTCGACCAATTCGTGATTCGGTTGTACTACAAATGACGCAAGGAGCCGTGTTCATGCGACGCACCCGAATCATTGCCACGATTGGCCCTTCCTGCGATGACCGCACCTCCATCAAATCCTTGCTGGAAGCCGGGGTTGACGTCTGCCGACTGAACTATTCGCACGGCGAACCAGAGCAGAAAACAGAGCTGTACCGGTTGATTCGGGACATCGAAGACGAAATCGGCCGGCCAACCTGCATCATGGCCGATTTGCCCGGCCCAAAACTCCGTCTCGGAACCTTTCCGGGCGTGGTCATGCTTCACGACGGGAGCGATGTCAGGCTCCACTGCGGCGTGGCGGGCATGGAGGTCACCGATGGGGCCGATCTCCCGGTGGAATACGGCGGTCTTTCGGCAGAACTCAAGGTTGGCGACCCTGTTTTGCTGGCTGATGGTTTGATTCGCTTAACGGTCCAATCCACCTCCGGTTCAGCGAACGGAATGGTGGTCTGCGTTGTGGAAGACGGCGGGCCCATCAGCAGTCGTAAAGGTGTCAACGTTCCCGGGACGCTCGTGGATTTGCCCGCTGTGGGAGAAAAGGACGAGCGAGCCATTACCCATGCCCTCGAGCACGGAGCGGATTACATCGCTGTCAGCTACGTTCGGTCTTCTCAAGACCTCGAACCCGTGACCCGAGCCATTGCCCAGGCCTCGATGCACGTTCCCGTGATGGCGAAAATTGAGCATCCTGCTGCCTTGGAAAACCTCGAGTCCATTCTGGACGTCGCCGATGCCGTGATGGTGGCCAGAGGCGACCTTGGTGTGGAAATTCCGCTGGAAAACGTCCCCGTGGTGCAGCAACAGATCATCGACAAAGCCCTTGAGCGAGGCATGCCGGCCATTGTCGCCACGCAAATGCTCGATTCCATGACCTTGCAACCACGCCCAACCCGGGCGGAGGTCAGCGACGTCTCCACGGCTATTCGGCACGGGGCAACCGGCGTGATGCTCTCGGGAGAGACCGCATCGGGCAATTACCCCCTCGAAGCGGTTCAAACCATGGCGAAAATCACCCTCGCTACCGAACAGGGACTCGCTTCGCACGATTCTCGGCCCAACGCGCTTGCTCGGTTCCGGTCGACCCGTGCGGTGGCTCACGCAGGCGTTGAACTGGCCAAAGAATCGGATGCAGCTCGGATTGTCGTGGCGACCGAACACGGCAACGCCCCTCGTTTGGTCTCGGGCTACCGGCCCACCATTCCGGTGACCGCAGTGAGCGACCGTCTGCGTGCCCTTCGACGATGTTGCATGTTGCCCGGTGTTGACACCATCCTGTCCAAGGAGCACAGTCGAGGTTCACAAACCATGAAGGAAGCCGTGGAACAATTGGTCATCCAAGGCCGTGTTTCCCCCGGCCAGCGCGTGGTGGCCATCTCAGGAAGCCCGTTGGCGATGCGTGGGGCAACCAGCACGCTTCGCCTCTACAAAATCGGCGCAGATGGCGAAATTCTTGACGCAGAATGAGACCTTCCTGCCAAACGGGGCGGAAAATGCGGTGCTGATGTTCATCGCGGTTTTCATATAGGGGATACTTTTCGGACGGCTTGCTAAGGAGCGATTACCATGCCATCACAATGGGAAGACAGAAGCAAGCCAC
>JAYQAK010000060.1:0-11843 GCA_038136695.1 Candidatus Poseidonia sp. | reverse complement strand
GGTTCACCAACCTTATCGAGCTTGAATCAGGCATCAACGGTTGGAAAAACGCAGGCATGCCTGTTGTGTATGAATGAGGTGGATGGATGTTCAACTTCCTTTCTCGACTTTTTGGAGGTAAAGGTCCGTCTCTTTCTGAACTGCTCAATGACGGAGCGGTCGTCATCGATGTCCGGACACCGGGTGAATTTCAACGAGGCCACGTTGAAGGAAGCCGAAACATTCCCCTTCAATCGCTTTCTTCCAAGCTCTCTTCCTTGAAGAAACAAAGGAAGGTCATCATCACATGCTGTGCGAGTGGAATGCGGTCGGGAAAGGCGGCGAAAATCCTTCGTCAGTCCGGCTTGGAGGCGCACAACGGTGGTTCGTGGCAAGCCGTGGCGAAAGCCGGTCAATCGAAAAAGCGTCAGTAGAACAACACCGAAGGACAGTCAGGCTTCGTTGAGTTCTTTCGGCAGGTCCGGCCCCACGGCCACAACCGTGGCAAACCACGCTATGCCTGCAGCCACAACCACTGCGCCCATGGTCGAGTGAATCGTCCATCCGAAGGGCAACACGTGCAGTTCCGTTCCTTCGGTCCAGTAGGTGACATTGGAGATGTCTTGCGCTTGAATAAACCACGAGGTCATGAAGACCACGACCTGCATGGCGACCATGAACGGAACATAGACGTGCATCCCGAATTTCTTGTGCAGCGGAACAGCGAACTCGCCGATGACAGCCCAAGCAAGGCTCATCCACAGAACGGTTTGGTCAAATTCCGAGTACACCCACATGCTCACCGCATAGAATCCGAACAAAATGAACATCGAACCGCGGGCAGGTTGCCAGCGACGTAGGAAGAGAATCAACACACCCGAGGTCATAAGGGCTTGAAGCCAAAGGCTTTGCAGCCCAATTTCCAAGGCCTCGTTGTAACCATTGTAATCGCAGAAGTCGGTTGAACCGCTGTAGCAAAAATGCTGGAGGGGTCTGAACCAAAGGTTGCTGTAGCGGAACATGAGCATGATCACGGACCACGCCGCCCCGACGCCGAACACCAAAAGCAATTGAGATTTCACGCCGTTTGTTCCGCTTTTTGGATCGGGCCATGCCGACCACATGGGGGCGGTAACGGACATGATCAAACCGACGAACAGCCCGATGTGAGTCGGGGAAAGCAGAATGTCGGTGTTGTTTTCAACGCCCAACAACTCATGCCAAATCATGTCACCAAAGCCTGCAATTCCGAAAATCACAATCCCGTACACACCGGGTTTGTGATGCGGTGCAACGCTATCAAGGGCTTGGAATGGATGTTTTACCAGGTGGGAGAGGCCTTCCTCAGGAAGGATGGCGTAGGTGATGTACACACCGTAAGCGGTTGCTCCGGAGTACCAAATTGCATGCCACGGCGTGAAGAAGGTGTCGTCCACGACGCCCGAAATGTGGGCGAAGGCATCGGTGAGCAACCCTCCAAGACACCACAAGCCGAGAACGAGGACGAGGAGATCGTAATGCCTCTCTCCAATTTTCGGCAGTCCTCCAAGACGTTTGTTGAGGACAAAGGCCACGCCGCCTGCTAGTGCAAGGGTTCCGAGGAACAAGGTTGGAAATCCAAACAGCAAGTTGGGTTCTGAAACCGTGTCAAGCGTGTGTGCAGGATGATGCATGGATGAAAGACATTGAGGTTGCTTTTAACACCAACCTCAGATGACGGAAGAAGGAGAGGTTTTGCCAGCCGATATTGATAGCACGGGTGCGAGAAGCATATACACGCCCTCGGACCTACCTCGTCTCATGGGCGGAGAGCGGCACGGGACAGTCAGGGCCTTTCTGATGGTCGTCATGATGCTCGCCATGGCCTGGCTGCCCTGCGTCCCACACGAGGACATGGTTGATGCTCTCGACCAAGAGGTGTCTGTTGCCAACACCATGCAAGTGACGCAAAGCTTCACCACTTCACAGGGTTTCTCACTCACGAACCTCTCGCTTAATCCAGCAAGCGGGTTGACCATGTTAACCCGCCCCGGTATGTCTTGGACCACGCCGGGTGGCTTTGGCCTGACATCGCTGCGCTCAGGTGCATGTTCGGCCTACCTGCCATCGACCAACGAAGTGTTTCTGATCGGTGGAAGGGTGGACGTGGACCCTACCCAAACCGGTGATGAAGCAATCACGAAAAGTGTCGAGATTTTTGATATGACCAACAAGACCTGGTCGCCATCCCTTGAGGAACTCAAGCAAGTGCAACAGTATCACAAGTGCGCTGTTGCCGGGGGGAAAATCTACGCCATCGGCGACTACTACCCCTACGCATCACCAAGCATGGAAGCCAGTGGACTCGTGCAGGTGTTTGACCCTGCGGCAGGAAATTGGAGTTACGGAACGTCCATGCCCGGTAACCGCTCAGTGGGATTGGCGGGCGTGACTGAGCACGCAGGGATGATTTACGTGGCTGGAGGCGTGACCGCTCAGGACCGCTCAGACCTCACCGACCGCCTTCTGCGATACGACCCTACCAACGACACGTGGACGCAACTGGCCAGCATGAACAACCGACGTCACTCGTTTGAACTGGTTTCCTTCAAGGGCAAACTCATCGCCTATGGCGGGGTTGCTGAGTACTTCGACCCTGTGGCCAACACGACTGTTGAGGGCGACTCCAACCTCACCGAAGCCTACGACCCAATCACCGATACGTGGTCGCAACTGCCGAACGCCACTCGAAAACTCTCGGCATACTCGGCCGCCGTGTACAATGATGAAATCGTGATTCATGGTGGCTACACCCAATCGGGTTGGCAAGGCACATCCAACGACAAAACCTACGGCTACGACCCGTTCAACAACCTCTGGAACACGCACGCTACGCTTCAGACCGGGCTGTACGATTCCACGCTTGTAAGAGCGAACGATACCCTGGTGTATGCGAGCGGAGACAGCAGTCCAACACGGTTCGGGACGTGGTCGATTCAATACCTTGCAGAAAATGAGTACAACATCAACCCAAGCCAGCGAGAAGGTATGCTGGTCTCCCCCATCCAAGATTTGCGATCCGGGTCACAAGGGGCTGCAAGCCTGTTGTGGTTGGCCTTTTCCACGCTTGAGCCCACCGACACCTCCATCGGTTTGCAATATCGAACGGCACAGACGCTGCAGGGTATTGCTTCGGCGTCGTGGCTCCCCACAACCGTGCCGATCAACACCTATTTGTCGGCCGGAAACACCTCCCTGTCCGGCGTTCTCGAAGATTCGCCCTACCTCCAATACAGGGTTCGCTACGAAACCACGAACCTCATGGATTGGGTCACGCCAACGCTGCTCGAAGTTTCCATCGGTGCAGATACTGCAGAATTTACAGGAACGGTTCCCGCTACCATTCAACCCACCTCCTCTCCGCTGACCATCTCAACCCTTCACCACGGTGTGACGCAAAGCGGAACGTACACGCTTCAACTCCATCCGTGCAACGAACTCGGAAGCTTTCATGTTGGTTCAAATTGGCTGAAAATGATGTACAACACCACCACCGACACCCTGACCATTGAAGACCCTGAAGGGTTGTTGTTTGGGCAACCAACCGCCACCCTCGGGGCCATCGGTGCCAACGGGCAAGCGGTTGATTGGACGTTTTCCATCGGTGGCACCATGCCAACGGACCACCTCCGCATCAAAACCACAACGCATGCTCAGCGCAACGTCACCTACCTCCACGACGACATCATCAGCATGGATCGAGATGTTACGGTTGAACTCACCAACATCACCGCTGACGCTTCGAGTCAAGGCGACGAGACGGTTGAGGTTGGGGAAGTTCTCCCGGGCAACAGTTTACTCAACATCAGCCTCGACCACTTCTTCACCAACAGTGGCCTTCGGGTGCTGGGCGGCCAATTGCAAGCCCGATTGCACGTGGACATGCACACCTATGACCTCGATGTCTTCGGAGAGCGTATTTGGTACAACGAAAGTTCAGAATGGTTTGATTTGCCTTCAGGCCAACTCTACCATGCCTTGCTCAATGTTCCCGAAACATTGTCCGGTGAGGTGGACCTCTGGTTTGAGGCACGAACAAGCGAAGATTGGGACCTGACCTTTTCAACCGAACCCCATTCCTTCATCGTCAACAGCAACGGGCCCACGCTTCTGGATGTCTCCCCCTCTTTGGATGCGTACATCAACGAAGACGTGTACCGAACCGTATCCTTTTCGTTCTACGACGTGGGCGGATTCACCAACGAAACACTCTTCGCATATGCTTGGCTTGAGGCGCGGAACGATGGAACAAACGGCCATCCGAAGGACGGTGTTCCACAACGCGGTGAATACGAACCTGCTGTGTATTACCTTCATCAAGAAGGGAATCGCTGGACCGTGAACGTCACGGTGAACGATACGATCAACGGTGACCATGAATGGGCAAGGGTGTTGCTTGAAGGCCAAGACATCGCAGGATTTGCCATTCCTGCGGCAACGCCTGAGGACGGCCACGCTCGTTGGGAATCGCGGACACCAACCAAGAGTCAACTCGTCTCGTTTGAACCGACGAAGAACTTGCTTTCGGACACCTTGATGCGATTTGAACCCGCACAGGAAGTGGGCTGGTCCATCGTGGTGGAAGACCTCAACGGCCTCAACGACATTATGGAGGTCCGGGTCGAACTCGGAAACGACGATTCTCTCGGCTTCAAGTACAACGTTCTCGACAACACCTGTGCCGTCTTGGACGAACGTTTGCAAATCCTGCCCACAGGGTGCGTTGTCGACACCAGCAACGGCGTGCTGGCATTGGACATCACGGCGAAGGTGGAATGGAGTTTTATTGACGCTGGCTTGATCCAGGGTGAAATTGACATTTGGCTCAAAGACTTCGATGGCACGCAGCGCTTTGACTACAGCGAAGCCTGGGTTTTGGAGCGTGCGATGGCCATCAACCTCAACAGTTTACGGGACGATGATGGCCCGGTCAACCAAGTCATCGGCGAGACCGCCGTGGTGATGGCTGGCGACCACTTGAACCTCACAGCCGATGTATCCCACCAAACCAGTGCCACGCCTTACACGGGCGATCTCCGATTGCGATGGGACGGTATGATTCAGAGCAATCCGTGGAAAGGTGGTGCCACCGTGAACATCGAAAACGGCTTGATGTTTGCTTCCATCCCAACACCGGACACGTCTGGCTTGGTTTACGACCTCACCTTGACGTTGTGGGACCCGTTCGAAACAGAGCAATTGGCCAGTTACGAAGTCCCGTCGTTCCGTGTGGACCACCAACCACCGGCCTTGTTGGCTTCCTCGATTCTCGACACCATCTCCCGGTACCATCTCGACGATGTTCAGATCGGCGTGAACATCGATGAGGAACAAGGCTGGTCATCTCCTCTGTCGCTCACCTGTCAGGTTCGCTCAATGGATGTCGAATGGGAGGCCATCACGCTGGTGAGGAACGCCACCACTTACTTCAACGGCAACACCATGTTCAGTTTCACCTATGATTTTAGTGAACTGGGGGACCCCTCCCTGCTCTCCCCTCAGGCAACCTTGGCCTGCTGGGCACAAGGCAGTGACGACGCAGGTTGGACATTGACCTCTGGGACCGGTAACTCCGCCCTCGACCCTTGGTTGGAAGCACCGCTCAACAACATTGGGCCAGATTTGGCGCTCGAAAACATCGAGATTTCCGAGGACTTCACAGCGGGAGAGACCGTTCGCCTTTCGTTCTATGTCGTCAACGGTGGAGAGGGGCTCACGGTGCCGTTCAACGCCACCATTGAGCTTGTCCAAGGTGACGAACGTACCTTGATTGGGCGCTCTATCTTCTCATCAATGGATGAGAACACAGCGAAATCCGTGAAGCGATCGTTCACCGCCCCTGAAGGAACATGGACGCTCGAAATCACGGTTGATTTGGAGCAAAACATATGGGAAATCGATGAGACAAACAACGTGTACAGCAAACAGTACACCACCGCCGGCGATGGATTTGGTGGTTTGGTTCTCCTCGGCGGTGCAGGGATGCTCGGACTGCTCGGGCTCCTCGTGGTCCTTCGGCGCCGGAAAGGACCAGAAATTGACGATGTGAAACTTGAGGTGGCGTTGGGGGCAACAACCGGCCCGACAGCACCTCCTCCTGCAACCCCCGAAAAACGGCGCGGTCCTCCTGGAGGAAAGGTGGTCAAGACCGGGGGTGCGCAACCGAAGAGGGGACCGCCTCGTGGTCCGCCCAAGGCTGCTGAACCCGTTGCTGAAGTCTCTCCGCAAGCGATGGCAGCGCAATACATGGATGCGTTGGGAACGCCCGAAACGGTGGAACCGTCGCCTGACGCCTCGACACATGCGGTTGATTATTCTCAATTACCCGGCGGAGGAGAGTACGAATACACCGCTGAAGGGACGTTCTATGTCGGAGAAACCTGTGGCCGATGGATCTTGAACGATGACAAATCGTTCACAAAATTGCCTGAAGATTCGTGAAGCCTACCTTCATGAAGCCTGAGGGTCTCCAAGGACCATGAGTGAAGCCGCTGCTGATATTCGCAGGGTTCTCACCATCGTCTTTCGAAGCGTTCAGAATCTTCACCGTGCGGACCTCGAACGCACCCTTTCTTTCGATATGGAGTGGCTTGAACCGCATGAAGCCGAACAAGCGGTTGAACAATTGGTGAATGCAGGCTGGCTCCAAGAGAACTCGGGTGAACTCTCGGCTGCGGTGCCTCTTGGCAACATCGACGTCCCCTTCGGTTGGTTTCCTCGGCCAAGTCGACTCCTGCAGCCCGTTGGCCCCGACGACACATCCTCTCCACAACCCGAATCACCGGCCATAACCCGCACCCCTGTTGCATCGCCACCACCACCCCCCGTGAACGCTCAGGAACCCAGCACCAACAACGACCCACGGGCAGCACTCACACGCAGAGTCAAAGGATTCATTGTTCGTCAAAGCGGGTTGACTGCCGAAGAATTGCAACGGAGGGCTGAGCGTAAAATTGCGGCCTTTCACCTCATTACACCGTGGTTGGCCTATGCGCTGGTCGCTCGGGAGCAAGGGTTGGAGATGGACGACATTGTCCAGGCCCTCGCTGTGGTCTGATCACTCGAGGGTCTCCGTTTCTTGACCACGGGCGGCGAGTTCAACCAGGACTGGGAGCAGCATGAGTGCTAACACCAGCGAAAAGAGAACCGTCACGGCGGTGATCAACCCAAAGTCTTGGATGATGGGCATCGGCGAGAACAACAAGACAGCAAATCCAGCCATCGTGGTGAGGGCGCTCATGATGAGCGCTACGCCGGTGGTGTTCAATGCGGAATACAGCGCATCCCAATGGTCGCCTCGTTTGGCCATCTCGACCTCGAATCGGCGCCACATGTGAATGGAGTAATCGATACCAATGCCCAAGGTCAGTGCCGTGACCATGACCGTCAACACGTTCCACTTCAACCCGAGGAGCGCCATGGAGCCCACCACCCAAAGCGACGCCACCCCCACCGGGAACAGGACGGTCACGGCTGGCATCACTCGGCGTGTCAACGCGAACAGCACGAGGAAGGAAACCACGAGGGAAATGACGGTGCTCTCGATTTGGGTGAGGCTCAAACCATCAAGGACGGTCTCGAGCATAACCAAATCACCCGTCACGTGAAGTTGTGCATGGTCTTTGAGTTGGTATTTCAGGGTCCCGGAATCATCGGTAGAGCCCAAAATTTCGATGAAATTGTCAATCACGCGGCTTGACTCGACGGACGTGCTGGCCTCAACCCGAATCTCGTGACGCAGATTGACGATGTTGTCTCCGTTGAGATGAACGACTTGCTCAACCCGTTCCTGCCATGTTTCCCCAGTTAGCGGGTCGGCCACGGTGGTGTTCGTTGACAAGGCAGTAAAGAAGGCACCAAGGTCCAAATCGTCGTTTCGATTGATTCGCAGCACTTCGCCACGGTCCACCTCAAGGTTGTATTGTCCACCGAGCGACTCGTTACGGAGAATAGCGTCCCGAATGACGGGCAACGGTCCTTCGTAGGAAGGCGTTGGCACACCTACCACGTCGTTGTTGGATTCCAGGTCCGAGTGGAAATAATTCAGCTCCGTGAGTAAAATATGGTCGCCGGGGATGAAGACTTGACCCTCAGCCGGTTCCATCAAGACATAAACCACCTTCCAGCCGGCGCTTTCGTAACTGGTTGCCAACTCATCACGAACGGTCATGATCGGCAAATCTTCGTTGACAAAATCTGCCAAATCAAAGTCGGTTTCCAATGAGGCGGCACCGTAAACAGCCAGTCCGGATATCAAAATGGTCACCAACAGAACCCCTACCTGTTGTTTTTGTTGAACTCGCACGATGCGCTCGGAGAGTTGAGGAAGGTTCAGGACGGGGGGCGCTTCCTTCTGTTCTCCCTCTTTTCGGAACATCACGTGGAGGGCTCCAACAAACACGGTTGAGGAGATGAAGGCCGATAAAACACCCAAGGAGAGCGCATAACCCAACGTGGCCAGAGGCGGTAGCGGGGAGATGATGTTGGCCAAGAAGGCAGCGACGGTGGTGACAACCGCCAAGGTCAGTGGAACGGAAAGATGCCCAACCGACCTCAACCAAGATTCAGCCACATCAGGGTATTCCTCGGAAGCACTGCGCTGGGAGCGTTGGAGGTGGATGGCGTAATCGATGCCAAGGCCGAGAACAAGCGGCGCCACCGTGGCTTCGAGCGCTGTGAACACGGCCCCGGAAAGGTTGAGAATGCCGTACGTCCAGATCAGGGCGCTGGTCAGTCCAACCAACGGGAACACAACTTGGTTCACCGAACGGAATGAAATGCCGAGCATGATGACCACGACCAAAAACGCCAGACCAACCAGCATCAGGAGGTTGTCAAAAGTCCCTTCGTCGATGTCATGTGCCAGCAAATCGTTGGAGATGACCTCGTATTGGAGACTGGAAGTCGTCGAGCGCTCCTCAAAGACCCCGCGAAGTTGATTTTGAAGTTCTCTTCGAACGGACTCCTCGATGGCAGGGTCCACCTCAAGAACCCAAAGGGTGGAGGAGGCCGATGGAATACCGGTGCCACTACCGTCGTCCAAATAGTCGCAAACTGGGTCGTAGTCGAGATCTTTGTGAAGCAAAGCAGCCGACGCATACGTTGCTGCTGAGAGCAACTGGTCATCCGCCGTCAAGCTGCATGTTTCGTTGTCATCAAAGACCAAGGAGAGCACTTCGGGCCAATCGTTGAGGGAGGCGATTGAACGTCCATCGGCCTCTTCATCGAGTGCGAGTTGAAGGATCCCGGGAGCCGTGGTCCAAACGGTAACGAAATCCTGCCGCTTTTCGGATTCATTCTGGAAATGGGAAAGATCCTCGTTCATGGCAACAAGGGTCTCAAGCGCCAACACATTTGACCCGTCATCAGCGGTGACGTGGACAAACATGGGTCGCATTTCGTTTGGAAAATGTTCGTGGATTCGGTCGTGTGCCATGGATGCCTCGGTTTCAGGTGAAAACTCATTCAAGTCGGTTTGAAACGTTGGAGGCGAGAGGTAGAGATTGCTGGCCAACAGAACCGTGACCAGGGTGAAGGTCGCCACGATCAGGGGCGAAGCACGTTGGAACAACGGCGCCAATTTGGCAAGGCGTTCCTCCAAGACCGCCGTATCCATGCTTCGGCTCTCTCCATCGGGCATAAAAAGAAAGAGGTGATTCGCCTCTTCACAAGGGCTCTTCTCTGTCACCTACCAACCACTCCGCTCCATTGGAGGCGAAGGTTCAAAACAAGAGGGCCGGTCGCTGGGTCGGTCATCATGGCGGTTACGGTCTTGAAAAAGGAAAAAAACGAGCTCCGACTCCGAATTATTGGAGAGAGCCACACGGCTCTTCAAGTTCTTCGAGAGCGACTCAACGCCCACAAGGACGTGGACTACGCCAACTATTTCCCCGGCCATCCCGAACTTGACGACCCTGAGTTCTACATTCGCACCACCTCCAAAGCAGGCGTTGACAAAGTCTTGAACGACATCATCGGTGGCGTGGCCTCCGAATTTGACAACGCCAGCCTCTGAACAGGGCGATTGCATGTCCGACCCATTGGCCGAAGCCATCGGCTTGGTGGGGTACGCTACCAACAGCAACGGTATTGGTGGCCTCATCAAATCCAGAGTGACCGACTTCCGAGTCGAAGAGATTGCAACACCGGTCCACCTTGACAATCGCGGTCGCTTTACGGTAGCGAAAATCACCCTCACCAATTGGGAAACGAACCGGTTTTGCAATCAACTCGCAGCGAAACTGAAAATCCCGCGCAATCGGATTTTCTTTGCAGGCACCAAAGACAAGCGGGCGGTCACCTCGCAACTCTTCGTGATCGACGCCCCGATGAACAAGGTGGCCGAAGTTCAACTGCCTGATGTCGAAATTGAAGTGATGGGACGAACCCACCAAAAAATTGGGTTTGGAAATCACCGAGGGAACCGCTTCACCATCGTGGTTCGAGGATGCTGCGACAAGGACGGTCGACCACTAAGCGAAGAGGAAGCCCTGGCTGAGGTCGAACGCATTCAGGCCGATATGGAAGCCTCGCTCGGCCCCCAGCGGTTTCCAAATTGGATTGGCCCTCAGCGTTTTGGGTCGGGCCGACCGGTCACACCGGTGGTTGGACGACATGTGGTCATGGGCGACTGGAAAGAGGCCGTGATGGCTTACCTCTCGATGGAGGGCCCCAACGAAGAAGATGAGGCGAAAACCATCCGTCAACGCATCCGAGAACACGGCATCAGCCAAGCCTTGGTTGACGAACTGCCGCGGTGGATGGGTTTTGAGAGAAAAATGATGGAGCATTTGCTGGCGAACCCCGATGACCACGTGGGCGCTTTTCGAACGCTTCCCGCCAACCTGCAGTTGATGACGGTGCATGCTCTGCAATCCATCGTGTTCAACAAATCCCTTCATCGACGCATTGAAGCCTCATTGCCGTTGGCCACACCCGCCGTTGGTGATGTGGTGGGTCGTGTGGACGAGAAAGGCCAATTGGACATGAAATCATGCGTGAATGTTGAGGCGAGGACCCTACCTCGAATCACTCGCAATTGTGACCTCGGGCGCTTGATGACCACCGGTCCGCTCCCCGGAGGCGATTACATGGAGGCTCTGGGCCAACCTGGAGAGGTTGAACAAAGCACGTTGCAGGCTGAAGACCTTGCCGATGTTGATTGGAACATCGAAGCCATTCCTCGTCTGTCGACGACGGGCACACGTCGTGGTTTAGTCGCCCATTTTGACGAATTTTCGGTTGACACTGTACCCATTGCAGATGCTCGCACCATGGGAAATCGCTGGGAAAATGGACCTGGCGATGGTGATCGCTGGCACCCCGATGGGGCCTGCGTTCGGTTCCGATTCACCCTCGGTTCAGGCAGCTACGCCACCGTGCTTCTTCGTGAATTTATTCAAGGCCCGCTCGCCAACATGTGAGCAAAGAGAAAGATAAGAACAAACGGACGAGGCGGTGGTACCGTTCTCGTGTTCAGATAAGGCCCATGGAGAGGACTTCGATTTCACCGACGCCGTGAATCTCTGCCATTTGGGCTTCAAAAGCATCAGCAAGGCCTTCACCGTCGTTCATCTTGACGTGAACTTGAACGAACTTGAGACCGAAGGCCAACGGCTTCGTCTCGATGGCCTGAATGTCGTAGTCATCGTTTCGGAGGGTACCAATCGCCTCAGCGATGGCGTCCGTATCAACATCTTGAAGCTCGGAATCAGGATTCACTTTGTATGTCATAACCACCATGCCCATGATATCACCTCAGGGTCCGACGAAGCCGCAGTTGGGGCACTTGTAGAGCACACCTTGGTTGCGTACTCGAGGGCTTC
>JAYQAK010000059.1:7838-11891 GCA_038136695.1 Candidatus Poseidonia sp. | reverse complement strand
TTGGAGACGTGGTGTTCTCCGTTAGTTCCTAAAACGTAAAGAAATATGCCGAAACCCTCGGCTGAGGTGAAACAATGCGAGTGATCATTGGCGGTGCAGGGCGGGTTGGAATTTCTCTGGCCAAGGCCTTGGCCAACGAAAAGTACGACCTTGTCGTGGTGGACAACGATTCTCGTGCGGTCTCCAACGCGCAAGCCTTGGATTGTTTGGTGATTCACGGAAGCATCACCTCAAGGGACACCTTGCTTGAGGCAGGCATTCTCACCGCACAGGTCTTCGTAGCTGCCACGCCGTCAGATGAAGCCAACCTCATTGCCTGCGCGATTGCAGAACATGCGCACCGCGACCTCAAGGGCAAGGACAAATTGACCAGCATTTGTCGTCTACGAGACCCTTCGTACATCGATGAATTCCGTAACGGCCACCTGGGTGAATGGGCCAACGTGAACCACGTTGTCAACCCGTTGCGAGGGGCTATCCGTCGCCTCAACGCTGGATTGCGCTCAACCGACATCGAAGAGGTGATCGCCTTCGAACACGGGGCGTTCGTGCTCGAATTCGATATCGGGTCCACCGCTTCGAGCATCGTCAACCGACCGCTCAAAGACGTCAAGGAGGATTTTGTCCATGGCATTCCCAACATCGTTGGTGTCAAGCGAGACGGTCAGCGAAGTTTCATCCCCAACGATGAGAGCGTCTTGGAAATCGGTGACCGCATTGCTGTGGCCGTGGTCGGCTTGGACAAATTCAACCCGGCGTTGATCACCTTCGGTCACGAAGTCTCGTACTTCCCCGAACACCCACGGGTGGTGATTGTCGGAGCCACTTCAAACGGTACGAAAATGGCGCAGGATTGGCTTGAACACGGTGCGACCGTGACGGTTCTGGAACGCAATCTGCATTTGGCCAACCAACTGGCAGGTTCCAAAACGGGTGGCCACCCCAACCTTGACGTGATTCACGGCGACC
Source organism: Candidatus Poseidonia sp. (assembly GCA_038136695.1). Classification (GTDB taxonomy): domain Archaea; phylum Thermoplasmatota; class Poseidoniia; order Poseidoniales; family Poseidoniaceae; genus Poseidonia. The sequence continues at coordinate 10,922 of JAYQAK010000059.1, read as the reverse complement.
ACCTCGACCGTTCCATCTTGGAAGAAATCTCCATTGACCAATTCGACGTTGCGCTGAGCGCACTCGACGACGACCACGCCAACATTGCCGCCGTCCTCTTGATGTCTGACTTGGGTGTGCCCCATACCGGTTTGATGCTCAACGACGCCGATTTGGTCAAGGTCACACAGCGCATGGGCATCTCCTTTGCCGTTGACCGCCACCGAGTTGCGGTGAGCAACATGCTGACCCACATTCACCAGAGTCTTTCTGGCCATTACGCCCTCTTGACGGAGATTCCGAACGTGGTAGGCATCACGCTGGCCATCACCGAGAAAGCAAAATTCGCCGGTAAAACCGTGGCTGAAGCCCAGTTTCCTGATTGGCTTCGTCCAGCGTTTATCAAGCGGATGAACCTCTCCGGTTCGTGGGAGTCCATTGAACCAAAACCGGATGAGTTGCTTCTCGAGAACGACAGAATGGTGGTGTTCTGTTTGAAGGAGCGTGTTGCAGAAGCCCAGAAACGGTTCAAGGTGTGATCATGCGTTACGACGTGGTGAACCTCATCTTGGGCTGGACCCTGCTGGCGTTGACGGTGCCACTGCTCGTGTGTGCTGCCTTGACCTGGTGGTTGGACGGGTTCACCCTCGCCATTCAGGCCTTTGGCCCGGCCATTGTGGCGAGTGCAGGCTTGGGGGGCCTCCTCCTCGCCTTTTTCACGCGTACCAATTCTTCGGAACGGCTTCGTGATTTGGAGGCGTTCGTCGGTGTTGGTTTGGTGTGGCCGGTGACCGTGTTGATCGGGGCCTTGCCCTATTGGTTTGGCGGAATGTTTGTTGGTCCGATGACCCCGAACGTCGAAGTTATCGACATCGCACGAGGTTTCGTAAATTCATGGTTTGAATCCATGTCCGGTTTCACCACGACCGGGGCGACGGTGATTTCCCACAACATGAGCCCAAACTGCATTCCGGGTACCACGCCCGACTGCATTTACGCCCAACCCCGTGGCTTGTTGATTTGGCGTTCCCTGACGCAGTGGTTCGGTGGTATGGGAATCATCATGCTCGGCATGATGGTTCTGTCCCGTGTGATCGGTGGAGGCATGGCGCTTGCACGGGCCGAACTGACCGGTCCTTCGCTGTCCCGACTGCGCCCAAAATTGAAGCAAACGGCGCTGGCCCTTTGGGGATTGTACATCGTCCTGACACTGACCGAGTTCCTGCTGCTGTACCTCACCGGCGCGATGGACCTGTTCGATTCCGTCAACCACGCGTTGACCACCATGCCCTCGGGTGGGTATTCAACGCGTGATGCGAGCATTGGTTACTACGATTCGGGGCTGGTTGAATCCATCATTGTCGTGTTCATGTTTCTTGCTGGTGTCAACTTCGCCTTGTTGTGGTTCATTCGAGGCGGTGATTTTGAGCGGGCGTTCAAGGACGAGGAATTTCGCATTTACCTCGTGTACATGCTCGTTGCCGTCCTGGCTCTCAAGTTGTCCCTGTTCATTTCAGGGGTTGACCTGAGCACCAGCTTCCGAGAGAGTATTTTCCAAGCGGTGTCGTTTGGTACGTCCACAGGGTACACCTCAACCAACTACATGGATGAATCATGGCCACTTGTGGCCCACATCATCCTGTTCATTCTGATGGTTGTCGGTGCCAGTGCTGGCTCGACGGCCGGTGGTTTGAAACTGCTTCGTGTCAACATCGCCTTCAAGGTGGCCATGAGGGAACTCACCCGTATCGCTCAGCCTCGCAAGGTGCAACAAATTCGGATGAACGGCGAGGTTGTCGAAGACAAACAATTGGGCCTCATCGTGGGTATGCTCTTCATTTGGGTGGGATTGTTTTTCATTTCAAGTGTCATCCTCGCCATCTTCATGCCAACCGAATCGTTTGAGAGCGTCACGATGGTGGTCGCCTCTTCGCTTGGAAACACCGGCCCCACCCTCGGGGATTACGGCCCTGAAGATACGTGGGCGACGATGAATTCCGGTGCCCTTCTTTTCACGTCTATTTTGATGTGGTTTGGCCGTTTAGAATTGTTGACAGCCATCATCGTGCTGCACCCGCACAGCTGGCGGCGTGAAGAGAAAGCCGATGGTGAACGTCAAGGGATGGCGATGGTCAAGCGCATGCTAGAGCAGCGTGTGGACGACGATGATCAGAACAACGTCGTTTGACCGGGAGGCGGTCCCGGCTCGTCTTCGTTATCAACCACCGGTTCATTCACCGGCACAACGATCTTTGGTTCCTGTATGGCCCCACCTGGTGGGTCCGTCTGCACGGTTGAGGGTTCGGGTACGCGACGTTTCTCGCGCTCCAATTCAGCGGCATCGTAAGCGGCTAACAATTGCTTTGAAGACCGTCGTGTGGCGCTCATCCCTGTGAGGGAGAGATGTTCCTCTGCATTCAATCCGAGCAGCAATGAGCATTCGAAGGCCGAGGGATCCCCCAAGGGTGAGCCGTCTTTGAGGAGCATCGTCAGAGGTTGAATCAAGTCCTCACGGGTGGCCACCCTGTTGGACGAGCAGTAGGCCGACAACTTGTCGAGAATGCTTCCCCGACCAGAAGAACCTCGTCGGCGAAGGAAATGCGGGTAGTTCACATAGAGCCGTCCTTCCAGAGGGACGGTGTTGGCGACCGAGGCTGCAAGGGCGGTCAGGTGTTGCGTCCAATAGGAGGACCGGTGCGCTTGGTTGGTGAACCGTCCCATGAAATTACGGTCGGCCTGTCGCAGTGCCATGGTCCCACGCTGGATGCTCGGTCCGTGTGTAAACAGGGAAGCGTTGTTCCAGTGCACCCAATCAAGGAAATCTTCGGGGGCCTTGTCTATGGATCGGATGAGTGTGGCAGCAGCGGCGGATGAACGCTCTCTATAGAGGCGCTCAAGCCCAGGGAAGATCTCGACGGTGATGTCCCGCTGACTTGCTTCGTGGTGGTGTTCAACCACAGAGGCGGTGAGCGGTTGACCGTTGAGGTCAGCGGTCATCACCTGCAGGTCACGCACGAGCGCCCTTAGGTCGCCGTGGTTGTGTTTTGCCAAGGCATCCACGGCACCCGAGTCGAACTCAATGCCTTCCTCTCTCAGCACGCGACG
>JAYQAK010000059.1:0-7828 GCA_038136695.1 Candidatus Poseidonia sp. | reverse complement strand
CACGCGACGAGCGATTCGACGAAGGGCTTCCTTGCTGGCCCGAACGAAATTGACCTTGACCAGATGTTTGGTGAAGCGGTCTCGGGTAGAGCGCCAAGACGAATTTCTTCCCCAAAGGCCCATTTCATCGTTGCAGGCAAGAATCACGGGCTGTTTGGTTTGGTCCAACAGCCGCAAGAGCTCAGCCTTGCCACCCGAATCTCCTGAGAGAGATGCACCTGCGTTCTCTTCGCCACCCTGCATCGCACGTTCGATACGATCCTGGCTGACTTGACGCAATCCTCCGGAGAGGTGGTCCACTTCATCCAACAAAATGAGCGTACGAGAAGGCGGTGCGGTGGGGTCGTGGAACAGCGAACGGTGGATGGCGCCGCTGGTCGCAGCCTTCCGAATCGCTGCTGCGTTTCTGTCATCGCTGGCATTGAGTTCAATCACGTTCCATCCCATGTCTTCAGCAACGGCACGCGCCACGGTGGTCTTTCCCACGCCAGGAGGCCCGATGAGCAACATGGCTCGTTTCTTGGGCGCCCCGTTTTGCCATTCATCCAACCAAGTTCGGATGGTTCGTCGTTGGACTTCGTTGCCTTCGAGCAGTTGCTCAGAGCGAGGACGGTGACGCTCCGTCCAATCACTCGGCAGACTCATGTTCTCCTTTCCTCAAGGAGGGTTCTTCAACCTTCACCAGCATGGAAGCGAACTGGACATCCATTGCTCACAACGAATCGATGGAAACCCTCGTTTGGTTGCCAGTGTCCCTGTCCCGCACCGTGACTGTTCCGTCTTCAAGGGATTGGTGATCAACCGTGATGCAAGTCGGAACGCCGATTTCATCCGCTCGTGCGTAACGACGTCCAATTGACCCGCTTCCATCGTACATGGACACCGTTCCAGCTCTGCCGCAAAACCGTTGGTGAATGGCGTTGGCCATGGTTCCCATGCCGTCTTTTTCAAACAGAGGGAAGACGGCGACATCAATCGGTGCGACGTCCGATGCGAGTTTCATGAGCGTGTACGGTTCGTCGTTCTTGACCGTCTCATGGTAGGCATGGTCAAGCACGTGCCAGATGATGCGGTCAATGCCAAATGCGGGTTCAATGACGTGCGGAATGTACCATTCGCCGCTTTCTTTCACGGTCTTTTGATTTGGTTTGACATGGGTCGGTTCAACCGTGACCGTTTCGCCACTGTCAAGCGCAATCTCAACAGGGAACGTTGTTTCTTTGGGAAGTTCTTCCACGGCCGCTTTGACCTGTCCGGCAAGGGATTTGAAGGCGGGTCCGGCAACAGCACCGTCAATGGTCCAAGCATCGATGGTGGTTGTCCGTGGTTCATCGAACTCACGTCGAGCACGCAGCCGCTGTCCCGTGGCCTGTTCGTGACGCTCGAGGTCGTAGCATCCTCGGTGGGCGATACCAACGCATTCAATCCAGCCGTAGCTTCCTTCGATTTCGGCATCCCAACAATCCATGGCATAGTGGGCCATCTCATCGCTTTCGTGTTGACGGAACCGCAATCGCGAAGGGTCAATGCCCACCTTGACCAAGAAATCAAAGGTCATGCCCATGAATTGGGCCACCGTTGAATGGCGAATGAGTTTCTGCTTACATGCATCACTTAGCGTTGTTTCAACCGTCCCACCTCCGTCAGGAAGAAGGGTCATCGGGTGAGCGTCCCATGACCCGAGATCATCGGTCAGTTCAGCCTCCGGGTCGATGAAGTACTCGAGCTCCGCCATGTTGAATTCACGAAGGCGAATCATCCCTTGGCGGGGAGCGATTTCGTTTCGGTACCCCTTGCCCACTTGCATGGCACCAAACGGAAGTCGTTCTCGGAAATGGCGGAACAGCGAACCAAAGGAGGTGAACATCCCTTGCGCCGTTTCTGGTCGTAAGAACCCTGCTCGCCCCGAAGCACCTGCGCCGATGGTCGTGTTGAACATCAAATTTTGAGCAGTTACATCGCCCCAGTTCGCTCCATCGCACGAAGGGCAGGAGGGATTGACATCCTGAAGCAGGGCTGCTAATTCGTCCCGCTTGAGCGCATCCGGGTTTGGGTGGTGGGCTTCCAGCAGCGTATCGGCACGGCTTGCTTCTTCGCACTCCTTGCATTGCGTCATGAAGTCTGAAAATTCACCGACATGGCCGCTCGCTTCGAGCACCGCATACGGCGTGACGGTTGGACAGGAGAGTTCCACCACGTTGCCCAAACGGAGCCAATGATTCAGCCAAAGCTGGTTGATGCGAGAACGCATTCGCCCGCCAACGGGGCCAAAATCGTAGAGTCCACTTGCACCACCATGGATCTCGAACGCGGGAAGGAGAAAGCCCCGGCGCTTCAGCATCCCGCTGAGTCGGTCGAGTCGGCCTTCATCGGTCAATGCGGTTCCCTCCGATGCTTGGCTGAGGCGAGCCCTCTATGAACTTCACCGAGTCAGCGGAGGTTCAGGTTCATTTCGCAGACACAGCATTATATCCGGTCCTCTTGACTTCATCCCATGGGACAAGCAATGGTGGCTATCGTGCAAGCCGATTGAACCGGCTGCGATCTCTGCATTTTGCACTGTCCGTTTGCGGCGCTGCCCCCGCGGGCTGAAACCCCCCCCGACCGTCACCAGCCGAAACGACCGGTGGTCGTTGTTGAAAACCGATGTGTTGGCTGTCTATCTTGCATTGGTTCGTGTCCCACCGATGCCCTGTTCGAAGTACAGGTGCCCCCCAACACCGTTGAATCGCCGCTGTTGCTGGAGAACGAAGAGCCCAACACAACCCCGGTGCTTCGATGGAAAAAACGCCCCACTCGCTGGCCTTAAACCATTAACGAATTGGCACAATCTTTTATAACGAACTTGTGGCCCTCCCAACCCATAGGGCGTGCGAAAAAAAATGGCTGAAATCGTTTACTTGGATTCCCCCATGGATTCCGATGAATTGTTTGAGCGGCTTTGCCCCCCGGTGCGTCAATGGTTTCAAGATAAATTTCCAGATTTTACACGCCCCCAAAAATTGGCGATTCCCGCCATCATGGACCAACAGCACCTGCTTCTCTGTTCGCCAACGGGTTCTGGAAAAACATTGACGGCATTCTTGAGCGTCCTCGATAAATTGGTTCGACTGTCGTTGGACAAGAAGCTTGAGAAAAAGGTCTACGCAGTGTACATCTCTCCGATCAAAGCCTTGGCCAACGACATTCAACGAAACCTCATCGGGCCACTCACCGAAATCAAGGAACGCTATTTGCCAGACCGAGCCCAAGACATCCGTGTTGGGCTTCGTACGGGCGACACCTCGCAATCCGACCGGCAAAAGATGCTTCGTAATCCACCGCACATATTGATCACCACGCCCGAAAGCCTCGCCATCGCCATCACCTCTCCGAGGTTTCAGCCCATCGTGAGTGAAGTCGAGTACATGATCATCGACGAACTTCACTCAATGGTGCCCACCAAGCGAGGTGTTCACCTTTCATTGACGCTTTCGCTGCTCGATTCCCTGCTCAAAAATCCCGTTCAGCGTATTGGTATTTCAGCGACGATGGAACCGCTTGAGACCGTTGCTGAATACCTGGTGAGCAGCGACGACCAAGAAGCACGAGGCAACGTCACGCAAGTCTCCATTGCAAAAATTTCAGGGTCGAGAGAATTGGACCTTGACATCCTCATCACGCATCCGAAATTCAGTGATTTGCCGGTCATGAAGGTGCTCGAATACAACATCGAAGCCATCGCCGACCTCATCAGCGCACACACGACCACGCTGGTCTTCGCGAACACACGAAAGATGACGGAAACCATTGTGCAAAAACTCCGACCCTTCCTCGGCGACTTGGTTGCTGGGCACCACGGTTCAATGGACAAGAACATCCGTTTGGATGTTGAAAAGAAACTCAAGTACGGCCATTTGAGGGCCGTGGTGACCTCGTCTTCTCTGGAAATGGGTATTGACATCGGTTCGGTGGATTTGGTCGTTCAAGTCGGCAGTCCGGGTGACATCGCCACGGCCCTGCAACGTATCGGTCGTGCCGGCCACCATGTCGGGGGCATTCCTCGCGCTCGGTTCTTGCCACAAAGCGTGGATGATTTGCTTGAGTTGGCTGCCCTGCAAGCCGCCATCCAAACCGGTGACATGGACCGTTTGGATTTCCCACAGAATTGTTTGGATGTGGTCGCTCAGTTCATCATTGGTTTGGTGATCATCAACGATCTGGACATTGACGAGGCCTTCGAAATCATCGTGAATTCCTGGTCGTATCGCAATTTTGAGTACGATGATTTCATTGAAGTCCTTGACATGCTTGAAGACGAGCGTCGAATTTGGGTGGATTGGGAAGAGAACATCTTCGGAAAACGCGGGTATTCTCGCATGATTTACTACACCAACATCGGCACCATCGCTCCGGACAATTCCTATCTGGTGTTCAACGCAGAGGGTTCGATTCTCGGAAAACTCTCAGGCTCCTTCGTCTCCAATCTACGTACAGGTGATGTGATTCTTTTGGGTGGTTCCACCTACCGTGTGACCAACATCCAGGGCACGCGTGTGAACGTCACCAGCGTGACCGGCCATCGCCCCACGATTCCATCGTGGTCCGGTGAAGCCCGGAGCCGCAGCAGAGAATTGTCGCAAGCGCTGTTGGATTTGATCGGGCACTGCATGGTCTCCCTTCGCCGAGAAAACGACCCACGATTGTTGCTTCGTGATGTCTACGGGCTGTCAAACGATGTTGCCAACGCCATTGCTCGCCACCTCGAAGAGCATTCACTCGATTCGTTCCAAGTGCCCGACTCTCAGCGCATTTTGGTCGAACAAGTCATCACGGGAGCGTTTCCCACCTACATGATCACCACCTGCCGTGGTCGTGGGTTCAACACGGCCTTGGGCTACTACATGGCTGGACTGGCCGAGGCTAACAACATCAACGTCATCGAGATGTCGTTTGACGAAAACGGGTTGTTGCTCAAAACTTCGCAGGAAGTTGACCCGGGGACGATGTACACCGCGTTCCAGGAAAACAATCACCTCGACGTGATCGAGCGCTACATCATCAACACGCAAATCTTCGCCAAGCGCTTCCGGGAGGTCTCCGGTCGCTCCCTGATCATCCCCAAGCGGATGGGAGCCGAAGAGATCAGCCCGCAGCAATTCCAACAACGGGCCGAAGCCTTGCTTCAGAAACACCGCACCATGGAGGGCAGCCTGTTGATGAGAGAGGCGAAGAACGAGATCATGTTTGGCGACATCGATTTGATTGGACTGCAAGATTTCCTCCAGGCTTGCAGCACCGGCGATGCGCGCATCGTTCACACCAAGGTGGTCGTCCCGTCTCGTCTCGGCATGTCCCTGTTCATGTCGGCGTTTGAAGACCTGATGTCGATGAAAACACGTGCGTTCTTGGTCAAGGATATTGACCCGTCCATCCTCCAGCGCCTTCTCGGGACGCGGTCGCTGGCCACCGAACTTTCCAGCGAACAACTGTCGGCCTACTATTCCGGCAAAGCACCGGTTCCGACCAACGCCAAAGGCTTGTACCGATTGATGAGCCACGGCGGTGGCCTTGATAGGCAATTCAACAACCCACTCTATAGAGAGAAATTGAACGATATCCCTCACGAAACCATTCGCGAGTGGGTCGAGGAATTGTGCCAAGCAGGCCACATCACCAAAATTGATGGTACCGGTCAGGAGGAGTTGGATGGAAAATGGTTCACCAACTACATGGCTGAAATTCACGGAACACTGGGGTGCCTTGCGGTGGCTGGGGGCAAGGAGGTCGAAAACCTCCTCGAACTTCACACGCGCGGACTGAACTATTCCATCGCCACCTCGTTTGAGGGTACCAAACCAACGGCATGGGAACAGCGTATGTTGGGCGACCCACAGGAAGCCCTGCGCGTGAAAATCATTGAGATGCTTGGTTCAGAGGGACCCAAAACGGCCGACGAAATGGTTGAACGCCTGCCTTTCCCTCAAACGCTGATCGAACGTGCCCTTCACGAACTTGAAGGTCGCAACGTCGTTTCGGTTGGTTTCTACATCCAAACCAACGACGCTGAATACATCCTCAAAGTCGACGAACACCGACTGACGGGTGGCGAGGAAGAGGTTGTTGAATACCGTTGGATTCAGAACATGGTCTTGGACAAGTCGTTCCACCAATACGGCGACAGTTTCACGGCGTTCAACGAGCACGTGCTCTTCCAAAAGCAACAGGAATTGCTCTATCGTGTTGATGAATTTGCCTTTAGCGACTGGTCGGACGTGCAATTGGATTCCGATGTCATCATGGGTCGTCTGCTCCACAACCGCATCGGTTACACCACCAAGCGCAACATCTCCATGCTTTTGGGACTCAAACCCGAGCCTTGGGTCGGCCCGATGGAAGAAGAAATCCTCACCAAGATTCCTCCCGGTGAGAACGTTACACGCCAGGAGATCATGGACGGTTATCCCAAGGGGGATGAACACCGAGCCCTCCAGCGTGACCTCAAGAACGCCCTCAACAACCTCGAGCGTCAAATGCTGGTGGTCAAGCAGTTCGAAGAGGTCCCCGGCCGCCGCCGGAGGTTGTCGCTCTTCCATCGCGTCGCCGATGTGTACGAACCGATGTCGTTCGAGGATGCCCTCGAGGAGGTTGTACGTCGCATGGGCCCTGTCAAGGCCAGCACGCTTCGGTTCTATGTCTCGCGCAGCTTTGAGGAACTGACGGTTGCCCTGATGAACCTCGAGAAAGAAGGACGCATCGCCAAGGTGATGGCCTTGGTGCCCGAACCCGAAGCCTTCTTCTGCGCACCCGATGAGGTCGAGGAACTCCAGCGTCCTCGCCGAGAAGACCGTACCGTTCGCATCCTCACCCAATCCGACCCCTATGTTTCACGCTTCATTTGGGAGGTCCGAAGCGTCCTCGACCGTGGATGGTATTTGCCCATTTTCAAAGGCGTTGACCCCATTGGCAAGGTGCTGATGTTCAAGGTGAACGACTACCTCGAAATCAAGGATTTGCACGTACCCACGGCCTACCTTGACGAGTTCTGTAAGGCGTTTGAATTGCTGCTGGAAAACCATGCAGCCCAATTGGTTGACGTGTCGGTGCTCTCGAATTTCAACAGTGAACCGATCACGTCCCTTGACGACACGACTCGAGAAGCCTTGGAATCCATCGGGTTCAAGGTGACGGGCGAACGTATGATTCGCGGGGCTGTCGTGGACCCGCAACCAAGGGAAATCGCCGAGCGGGCCTTGTTCCACAAGCACCATCTTCACCAACACACCCGGTTGGAAAACGAAATTCTTGCCCTCAAGGAAGTGGTTGAAATCCGCGATGATTTTGCCCTGCGTGGGCGATGTGAATTGTACCGTGTGGACCTGAAGAGCATGGCCAGTGCGCATCGACTGCATCAGGGCATCAACCTTCGAGGCCATCAGGTCTGGGCCAGTTACGAGCACTTCCAAGATGTCTTGGCCATCCGCAACCAACCGGCCGACGAAGAGTTGTGGGACATCGTTGAATTCTTCAGTAACCACTCCGACCCCAACTTGTTCAAAGAACGCCATGCGCTCTCCCAATCCGAGTTCAGAAAATTGATTCAGCCGCTGATGAAAACAGGTCACATCGTCCAAGATTTCCGCGGCGGTTTCCGCAGTGTCTTCCCTCCCGAGGGCGTTGACCGTGCCGAATTGAGAAAGGAATACATACGCAAATTGGTCCAAAAATACCCGGTGATCACGCTAAGGCAACTGACCCAACTCGCAGGACCTTCGTTCAAACCTGAAGAATTGAAAGCCGTTCTCAACGCCTTTGAGGAGGACGAGACCCTCATCAAGGGCTTCTTGAT
>JAYQAK010000058.1:0-12160 GCA_038136695.1 Candidatus Poseidonia sp. | reverse complement strand
CTGCTGACACTTTATGAGGATGAGGGTCATTTCCCATGAGCCCGCCTCTGCCAGCGGACATGCCTACCTCCCAACCCGTAAGAACCCACGGACAGGAACAGCCTCATCAAGGAACGATGGTTGGTCGGGACATGCGAGTCGCCGTGCTCTCCTCAGGAGGAAAAGACTCGGCTGCTGCATGGTGGTGGGCCATGTGCCAGGGCTGGTCCATCGAAGCCTTGGTGACCGTTCGTGTGTTGGGGGACGATTCGCCCATGTTTCAAATTCCAGGCACCCACCTTGTTCAACAACAGGCAGAACTCGCAGGTGTCCCTTGGATATCCGTTGAAATCACGGGCGAAACCCCACACGACATCCAAGGCCTCGAACGAGCACTTGGCGAGTTGGCGATTGACGGTCTTGTCTCGGGAGCACTCCGTTCGGACTACCAAAAATCACGATTGGAACGCATGTGTGAGCGCCTCGGTATTCGAAGCTGGACACCGCTCTGGCATCAATCGGGTCGTGACCACGTCAAGGGAATGATCGAGCATGGTTTCAACATCATGATCACCAGCGTTTCAGCCGAAGGACTCGACGAATCGTGGCTCGGTCACGTCCTTACAGAAGCCTCGTTTGCTACCCTTGAGTCCCTTGCGAGCAAGCACCGTTTCCACGTTGAAGGCGAAGGCGGTGAATACGAGACGTTGGTCTTGGGCGGCCCACATGTTAACGGCGAGATAACGGTGCAGACCAGCACGAATTGGGATGGCGTTCGCGGCCACCTCACCTTTCACTGAATGGCCTTGCGAGCAAGTGCGACGCATTCGTCAACGAGTTCACCTGCAACACCCACGTGATTCATGGGGTCAAACATGGCCTCGAGTTGCTCAGCGTTGAAGGCGGCCGAAACCGCGGGGGTGCGACTGCACACATCGATGAGTTCCTCGTCGTTCGCCAAGGCTTCGAAGGAAGCAGCACGCAAAATCTCGTGGGCTTCGTCCCTTGGGACACCGTGGTCGACCAGTTCAATCATCACCTTCTCTGCCATCACCAAGCCGCGTTGCGCATGGATGTTGGCCAGACATCGGTCCTTGTCCACCCACATGTTGGTCAGGACATCGGCCGTCTTGGCGAGCACATCTTCGCAAAGCGCCGAGGCGTGCGACAACGTGAATCGCTCGCTGCTGGAGTTCGCCAAATCACGCTCATGCCACAGCAAAGCGTTCTCGTACGTGGGGATGATGAACGAGCGAACAACACGAGCCAGCCCAGAGGCGTTTTCGGACTTGATGGGGTTCTTCTTGTGCGCCATCGTGGAGGAGCCAACTTGCTTTTTGACATCAAAGCCCTCACCCGCTTCAGCCAGTTCCGAACGTTGGAGGTTGCGAACTTCCTGGAGTATTTTCTCGCAGGTGGTCGCCACATTGGCCAGCCATGAGACATACTCAACATAACGGTCTCGGCCGACGACTTGGGTGGTGGCCAACGGCACACCGAGACCGAGATGTGTGAGGATAAGATCCTGGAGTTGGCGTGCCTGAGAACCCTGGGCTGCACCCGTTCCAACAGCGCCCAAAAACTTCCCAACGGCGATGCGGGGTGATGCTTCGTCCAAACGGATGAGTTGCCGACGCAATTCATCAAGCCACACCGCCGCCTTCAATCCGAAGGTGATGGGAACAGCGGCTTGACCGTGGGTCCGGCCAAGCATCACGGTGTCACGCTCTCGTTCTGCAACGTCTGCACAAACGCCAATGAGATGGCACAATTGTTCACGCAGAAGAACCAAACTGTCTCGGAGTTGGAGGGCGACAGCCGTGTCAACAATATCGTTCGATGTGGCACCGAGGTGGATGCACCAACCGGCTTCCCCGGCTGCCTCCGCCATGGCCTTGGTCAACGCCATGATGTCGTGACGCGTTTCGGCCTCAATCTCGCTGACCCGTTCCTTGGTCACGGCCTCGGGGTTGGCGATGGCGGCAACGGCGTTGTAGTCGTCTTCCGAAACACGTCCGAGTTGCCAGTGAGCCCAAATGAGGGCACGTTCAACTTCCAATTGTCGCTCGTGTCGTCCGAGTTCCGACCAAATGTGCTTGAAATCTTGGCAACCGTAGCGATAGTCCAGCGGGCAGAACGCCATGAATCAAGCCAAACGCCTCGCTAAATCAACCTTCCCTTCTCAACCATTGTAGCCTTGATTCAGGCATCTGCAACAACGGATTCGTCGGATTCAACAGGACCCATGACGGATTGGATGAGGAAGACAGCAAGAATCGCCGAAATCACGAAGGAAATCCCAATCCAAGAAGAAAGATGGTACCACATCATCGCCAGCCCGATGAGGGAGGCGTAGGACACGACTTGGCAAAGGGCCGATGCAAGCCCAAGTTTCCGAATTCGTTCGGGAGGGAGGTTTCGTTCATGCTCAAGAAGGAACGTGTAGATGAGGAAATAGATGCCCTGGAAGGGCAAGGCTGCAGCGATGACGCACAACGCCACTTGTCGAACCATGTTCGGGTTGTTGGCCTGTTCAATCCCCTGGAACAACATCACGGCCGTGTTTGTCCCAAGGAGCGCTGCCATGATGGTCCAACGCTTGTCTTGACTGGAGGTTCGACTTTCGACATTAACCGACCCTTCACCCATGGGAGGTTCGTGAGCTGTGGAGGGTATGATGTTTCCCTTCCAAAAATGGAAGGTTTGAACGAAATCAGCCCAACAAGCGAATGACCGTGCCAGTGATGGCAGCCACGATCAGCAACAACACCATCATGGCAACGGGGCCGTATTGATTCTTGTCGTCAAGCGCTGTTCCAAAGAACCCGTCACGGCGAACGGCTTCAAAAAAACTCCCCGCTTCTTCAAACTCGGGTGCAGGCCGCCGTGGGATGCGTTCACCATCTCGAACATCGCCGCTCATGTTCAACACCACACGCTCGCAGGTCATAGGCCTTGCGAACAAACCCCAACGCCACAACCCTCATTCACCGATGCCTTCCTATTCTTAGCATGGCGAGGCACACCTTCGAAGCACCGGGGCTCCACATTCACTTGGCCGTCGAAGGCAGCACCGGCGGCACCACGGTTGGTCTTCACATGGCTGCCGACTGCATCAACGACGGAAAACGTGTGCTGTGGGCATCGGTAGACATGCCGGATCCTGCTCGGTTTTCACAGCTGTTTGCACACCTTTCCCTGGTTGAGAGTTCTCGTTTCCACGCCATGAACTTCGGCGGGAAATTTGACCGAGCAATGGACGCCCTCATCGAAGCCACCAATGCCCTCCCGAGTGTAGGATTGGTGGTGATGGACGATTGGTGTGAGACCACTGGACGCATCGAATCTCACAAAATCGAACACGTCCAAAGGTTCGTCGAACATTGCCCCGAAGACGTCACGGTCTTGTTGATTTCAAAAGGTTCGGTTGACGCAAGTGGAGCAAGCGAAGACCCCATCGTGGCACGAGCCGCAGATGCTATGGCCGGTGCGAATTTCACGATTTGGCGGTTATGGCGTCATCAAAACACCGACAAACGGGTCTTGGCCAGTGGTGATGAACGGGTGGTGTTGACCCTTGCGGAATCAGGCTTCGAGGTTTGATTCTTCATCGTCCTCGCCGAGCAGTTTGGCCATCTCCTCGAGGGCATCGTCATCTGGCTCGTCGAATTGTTGAGGATTGCGTGCGCCGCCCTCAAGGACATCATCGCCAGCGATTTTCGGGCCGCTGGCCTCGAGCATGTTCATTCGATTCTTCATGGCTCGCTTGCTGATGAACCAGACCATCACCAGCAACGAGAGCGCCATGACGAAGTAGGCCACATTCTTCGTGGTATCGGGTTCCATTGAGGAGAGGTTGTCAATCGGACCTTTTCATCGTTTTCATGGGAGAACTGCCCGCATCAGCGTTTCATCGCCAATCAAGAGGACGCGCCAAGTGCCGACGAGCATCCAGAGGTGGCTCAACCCAGCCCGCAAACGGGGGCGTTGGCACAATGTCGACCCAGGCATCCTCGCCACGCATTTTGCAGGCAGGACAACGGAGCCCCTGGCCGGCACCCATGCTCTTCATCCTCGTTGAACAGGCCGGGCATAGCGGACGTTCCTGTTTGCGAGGAACCGCATTCACGAGGCGAAGTTGTTCCACGTGGAGGTCACCATCCGGATGATGCAAGCCTCGCACCTCAACCGTGTCCCCTGCTACCAGCCACCGACCGAGAGCGTTCACAGGCCCCCCCTCTGCGTACATCCGCAGGGATGGGCCGTTGGTCAAGATTCGAGCGTGTTTCCGTACAGCATCGACGTGCACGTCCACCACCTCAAGAACGAGACCCGCGGAGAGGTGATCGCCAGAGGCTTGGTTGGTTCTAAACACTCGCCAACCGTGTACGCCTTCCGTGTTTTCTGCCTCAGAAAGGAGTTTGCAAGCCGCTTCTGCATCACGTTGTTCAAGTGAGCGCAGGCCGAACAGGACCGGTGATTTTCCCCTCGGGGCCACCACGTGGTTGCCTTTTCTCGGGTCCCTCGACAGGACAATGGATGGCCAAGCATCGAGCGTTGTCAACGCTTCGATATCGAGTTGACGCACCCCCGTTTGTCCTTTCTTTCGCCATGCGATGGCTTCCCACGTCACGCGGTGTTCCCGCCATGCTACGGCAGCCGTTGCACCGATGCAGCCGTGACCGCCCCAACTTCGGTCGGCTTGTGGCAAGGGTGTTTGCGAAGCATCTTCTCGAACGGCGTGCCAGTAAAACGCCTCATCGGGTTGCTGGCGAAACCAAACCATCCCAGGACTCGCAGGAGATTGCTCTCGGTTCGAGATTTCGGATTCTTCGACCTGTCCCTCAAGAGGGGCAACATGGTCCAACCACCAAGCATCAAGATGGTTCACAAGGGCGTGTTCATCGTGGTGATTTAATTCTATAGACAAGGCGGCATTGCCTCGGGTCCTTCGCTGTGCAAACGGCCACAAACGGACCAACCGTGGAACACCAACATCCGTCCCTACTGGCAAGTCAGAAATCAGTCGGTGGAACACCTCGGTGGTGCATCCACCCGAGAGTGAATCGGTATCGTCCAATCCGAGCCAACCCACATCATCACCTCATGGTTGGAAGTCGTCGCCTTCGTCACTTCCGTTCAGCACGCGCTGGATCACTTGACTCACACCGATGCGACCGTTCACGCGAAACAGTCGCGCACCGTAGGCCCAACCCGCTCCCATGTCCGAACGGCGGTCACCGACCATGGCATCCAACGTGGTTGGCGGAGAAGGTTTCTGACCCCACCAATCCACGTCGACGGCTTGCCGTCCTGCATTTTCCAAGACATGGTCTTCCGACGACACCGAATCCGTGCGCAACAGGCGATCACCCAGGAACAGCATCGCCGGCGATGGTTTGCGACATCCGCATCGGTCCTCGAATCGATGGGGGCAGGTGATGAAAGCGTCCACGTGTGCTTCCGGATCCTCATCGAGGAGTTTGGATTGCAGTGACCGATGAATCAATTCCAACCGGTCTGCCCCCCACAAGCCTCGTGCAATCGGCGATTGATTGGTGACGACGCACACCAAATAGCCTGCACGGCGCAACGAGGCAATGGACCTCGCAGCACCCTCCAGCAAGTCGACTTCCGCAGGGGTGTTGACGTATCCAGAGCGGCCAATGTTGATGACACCGTCCCGGTCAAGAAACGCAATGGGTGCGTGCTTCCTGTTGGACAGGGGCACGTCGCTTGCAAGACGTACGAACGGCCCCTCCATGCTGTTGGCTCGCAAAACCACCCCTTTGGCTTTGTTGAATGGCGGAGAGGTTGATATTGAACCCCACCAACGCAGGGTCATGCTGGTCAGTGTCGAGACCGCCACCCTCTTGGGTGCTCTTGGCATGGCCTTTCTCGGATATTCATGGATTCGACGACGGCACGAGACCATCAGGCCGGCACAACTTGGTTGGTTGCTTGTTGGGTTCTATTTCTTCAACCAATCCTGGGTGTACCTCGAACACGACGACGTGATCCTGACGGTGATGTGTGCCCTCACCCTCCCACTCGCCTGCTGGGCTGCATGGTGGGAATCCAACGCTGAAGGTCGGCAAAAACAGGCGATGGTGTGGGCCAGAGGGACGGTTGCCTTTGCTGGTGGACCCTACATGCTGGTAACTTATGTCCCGTATCTCAGTGTCTTGGCCATATGGTTCGTAGCCACCCAGTCAGCATGGTTTCTTGGGTTCGCCACCGGCCAAGACATTCACATCGGCACCACATGGGTGAACGATACTTCCGGACGTGTGGCATGGGAGGATTGGGACGGCAACCGATGGTTCGCCACCGATTTCACCGGCGAATATGCCTTCCAATCCGAACTCATTCTTGCTGATGGAAGCCTGATTGGCATCAATTTCGTGCTCGCCTGCACGGCGCTCCAATCAATGGTGCTCTTCATTGGTGCCATCTCCGTGCTCGACCTGTCTTGGAAACGAAGGGTTCGAGCCTTGTTGCTCACCGTCCCCCTCATTCATGCACTCAACGTGTTCCGAAATGCAGGCTTGATTTGGATGCACATGAACTACACCCAGTGGGACCTATGGGGCATGAGTGTGTTTGAGTTTGGACACAGTTACGTCGCCCGGGTGGTCAGCTTGTTCGCGATGTTCCTCATGGCGTTGATCATGTTTGAGATGCTGCCCACCATGCACCGAAACATCATGTCGCTCATCTCACCAAAGACCAACCAAAAGGCATAGATGCACACGCCGGGACTCGAACCCGGGTGGAGAGGTTGGGAACCTCCCATCATAACCACTAGATCACGTGTGCTGCGGGTGCTGGAACCCGGCACGATTCATGAGGGCTGTGGTCGGAAAACATGATGGAGCAACGACCAACCCCGAGTACATGCACCCTGCGTTGGAACCGTTCACCTTCCAGCGAACCGGAAAAAGCATTCACAATCGATGCGTGTTGGCAGCCATGACCAACAAGCAGAGCGAGGAAAACGGTGTGCTGAGCGAAGAAGAAATCACGTGGTTGGTCGCTCGAAGCAAGGGTGGTTTTGGTATCGTGACCACAGCAGCAGCACACGTACAGGAAGATGGAAAGGGCTGGACCGGTGAGTTGGGTGTCTGGTCCGATGACCACATGGACGGCCTGACCGAATTGGCAACGGCCATTCGAGAACACGGAGCGCTGAGTTTGGTCCAACTCTTTCACGGTGGAATGCGAGCACCTGAGGCGTTAACAGGACGGCAACCAAAGTCAGCCTCCGAGAACCAAATCAGCGAGGAACTCGGTTCGAGCCGTGCAATGACAGAGGATGAAATTCTCGAAACCATCGAGGCATTCGGCAAAGCCGCTCAACGCTGTGAAGCCGCAGGCTTTGACGGGGTGGAACTTCACGGAGCGCACGGTTACCTGATCGCTCAGTTTCTGGGAAAGGCAACAAACCGACGGAACGATGCGTGGGGAGATTCCTCAGCGGCGCGCCAGCGCTTCCTTTCGGCCATCGTTGAAAGCGTGCGAGCCAACACGTCACCGTCGTTCTTGGTCGGCGTTCGCCTCTCGCCCGAGCAGGCCTCGGGAGGTATCGAACTCTCCGATGCGCTTGAGACGGTTGAGATCTGCAACGCGTTGCCGTTGGATTTTGTCCATGTTTCGTGCTGGGATTACACCATCACGGCCATGCATGACCAACAAAACCAACCGTACACCAATTGGTTTCGGGATATCTTGAGAGACGATCTGCCGCTGTTCTCAACCGGGGGCGTGTGGGACGCCGTCGACGCTCGGACAGTCATGGACCAAGGTGCAGATATGGTCGGGGTCGCCCGAGCAGGCATTGCTTATCCTGATTGGCCTCGGTTTTTGCAAGCAAAAAGCGAGGCCCCCAAGCGACCACCGTTTTCTGCCGATTGGCTCAAGCAGGCCTCACTCAGTTCGGTCTTTGTCGACTACATGCGGCGCTGGGATGGATTCGTTGAACCCTAAGCGCCCCTGCCGAGATTCGAACTCGGGTTCCTCGCTCCGGAGGCGAGGGTGATATCCACTACACTACAAGGGCACGCTGTCGCCGACACTTGTTCCCTATGAACATGCCCACGAGGGTGTTCGGTTGAACGGTGCCTTCACTTCAAGGACCAAGCATCATCGGGAGAGGACCGAATCCAAATCTGTCCGCTCCCCGTTGGGTATTCGATGGTCTCCATACCGTCAAGCAGCATGCCCATCAGTCCGGGGTCGGGGGCTTCCAGCGAAGCCATCAACTTCGGTTCTTGCATTGAATCGAGTGAAGGGGCCGCCGATTCCAACAGAGCAAAGGACTCAACGGAGGGCGCTGGTTCGCTTTCGAACGAAGGTGTATCTTGCATCAGTTGTGCTTCCATTTGGTCTTCAATGTCCCAAGAATCAGCCTCTTGCCCCCGGGAGCCACTGCGAACAAAGGCCAAGAGCAGTCCGGCGAGGATGAAGAACAGTGCGCCGGCGGTTGCGTAGATGATGTCGTTGGACACACTGGCGACAATATCGGCGTTGTCGCCTACGCCGTCACCATCGGTGTCCTTGGATTCTGTGGGGTCGTCCGGGAAGGCGTCCTCTTCGTCAGGCACCCCATCACCGTCACCGTCAAAGGCGTTGAAGGAGGTCTCACACAACAGAATCAGAAGTTCCAACTCGTCTTTGTCAATGGACTCGTCGCCACCGTTGACGGCTGCAAAATCAAACGTGTTCTCCCATGGGTGGGATTCCAACGCCTCGAGTGAAACACTTTGGCGACCTTCGGAAAATCCATCAAAGACGGCGGCCAATTCCACATCGCATGAACACTTGAACTGCAGGTATTCTCGGTATTCGATGGAACCGTCTTCGTTGAGGTCCATGGAATCACGGTTCGAAGCAGAGGCGTCGATGCTGTCGATTTCACCGCCCTTGAGGGACCCGCTTCCGTCCCTGTCCAACTTAGCAAACATGGTTTCTGCCGAATCCCTGCAGGTTGGAACCGAGGTTGGCTCTTCTGGTTCAATGGGGTCAATGGGAATCTCGCTTTGGTCCCATCGCGTGACAATGGAGACCTCTTCCGTGTCGCTGATGCCGGTCATCAAAACGTCGATTCGGCCGTTCATCGGTGCGTCCATGGTGATTTTGTGTTGCGTCCCAACATCGCCGCTCTTGGTCACGAAATTGTTGGTGGAGACCTCCATCCCTTCGCCTGGACTTGGTCGGCCCCAATCCCCAAATTCAACCTCGTATTGGACGCCTTCAACGAGCAGCTGAATGTCACCAGAGCCTCCGTATGTTTCAAGTTGGAAGAAATTCCCCGGCGATTCCAACATCGCAAAGAAGGAAATCGAACCACCTTTCCCGACGCCGATACCATCAATCGGTTCGTTGTTGTAGAGTTCAATGGGAACCCCGTCGTAATCCCAGACGTACCGATCTGCAAATTCGGCAACGATGTTGACGCCACTGAAGGCCGAGGTGGAACTCAAGAGGACGTACCACCAGCCCGGCGTTGGGTCGTTGAATGCAATGCGGTCGTTGGCACCTTCTGCGGTGGAGTGACGGTCGTAGGTTGACGAGGTTGGCGCTTGTTCGTGCCGCAGGTAGAGGGCGGCATCGCCGCCCCCTTCCGAAAGGTCGACCACCAAACGCTCCGTGCCTTGAGGCACCTCGACCTTGAAGTATTGATCCAGTCCACGGTAGCCACTCAATGGACCGTAAGCAACACCCGGCGTGAGCGTGATGGCATCGCTTGGCTCAACGTTGGCGGGCGGGTAAACGAAATCTGCGACGATGGTGAAACCACGCGAATTGCGGTACGTGTAAGCGGTGATGTAGTACAACCCGGGCTCAACATCGAACAAGTGCACTTCTTCATCGTTGCCTGGCCCTGTTGACCATTGCAACTTCTCCAAACCGGCTTTTTCCTCACCGTTTTCTTCTTCAAAGCCGAAGTCCCCATCCCACCACATTTCTGGTGTGGGGGGACTGTAGGATGAAATGCCGAGGTCGACATCGCCCCGCCCGCCGTAGGTGCGGATGCGGAGGTCAGCCAGCGGTTCGGTGACGTTGACATAGTAGTAATTGGCATCAAAACCGTTGCTTGCATCGAAATTTGTACTCAGCTCTTGGTTGGTCACGGCAATGCTGTCCTTGAGTTCCGTCATGTCTTCAAGCGAGGGCGGTGGGTCAGCGACATCGGCTTCCAGCGAAAGGTAGACTTCGCCAAGGTCTCGTTCAACCACGACAACGAACCAGATGGTTCCTTCTTCAGGCCACGACCACGTTTGGTAAGAGAAGCCAAATTCGTCGGAAAAGGAATCGTTGTGATTCCATCGATCGGGCAAATAATTGTAGCCCACATACACCGTGAAAGAGGATTCCACCTCCTCCTCCTCCCAGTCGTCAAACGACCACGATGATGAGAACCAATACAGGGTTCGCGTGTAGGCTTCAATCTCTGCAAAATAGAGCAAGGTGTCGCCGGCAGAAGCTCCATCGATGGAGGCATCCTCGCCGATGATCAATTCCACGGCTTGCGCCACGATGCTGCCGTCCGGCATCACCCAATCGGCCCCGTGGATGGTGCCCGAACGGTTGGCGATTTCATCGGTGGTGGAGCCCCCTTCGCCTTCACCGAAGGCAAACCGTGAGCGTTCGACCATCGAGGAGGTGTTTTCTCCACTGGACACGGACACGTTGTCGATCAAGCCCTCAAAGTAATGACATTCACATCCCGCACCCATGCGAGCGATGTACAACTCGTCGCAGGACAAACCGTTGGCATAACAGTCGTTGGAACCGAAGTCACCCAGGGGAAGACTGGCGTCGGGGTCTGCCACCTCGCCCGCTTCCTCGCCGTTGATGAAGAAGCGGTAACCGTCCCCTTCGACAACATGGACGCCGATGTGCGTCCACGTATCGGCCTCAACGGTGCCGTTGGACAGCGGATGCTTTGCAAGGCTGTACTCGGACGAGAACGCAACGTGATCGTCGTTGAGGTACAAGCCCCAGCCGTAGTCGCCCTTCATCATCACGAATTGGATACCTTCGGTGGAGAAGGGGTGGACCCACGCTGAAAGTTCCAGAACGGAATGGTTGCCGATGTCCAAGCCGTCATCGTGGGGAACAACCACATGGTCGGAAATGCCGTCAAAGCGGAGCGCATAATCGGCGCCGGGACCAAGTTCAACCACCCCGTAAACCGGGAAGTACTGGGGGTCGTTTTCCAAATCATTCCATGTGCCCGGCTCGATGTTACCCATGTTGGTTCCAGCAATGTGAACGTAATCCTCATCACCGCCTTCCGATGGTTGGGCATCCCCCCATGCACGGTAGAAGAAGGGCGTGCCGTCGTGCCACTTGTAGACGCCTTCACCGGCGGCGTCGTTCAGACCGATCCAAAGGTGGCGTGACTGGTTGTTCCAACTGGCGAAGGTGTTGACAATCCATTCGTTCTCTTCAGCGTCGTCAACGGTAACAAGGAAACCATCCAACGAACGGGCGTAGGAGGCAGCGTCTTCCCACGACGAGGCCGTGAGCAAATGGTAGGTGTTGTTGTTGGCAGGATTCACGGCCGTGTGAAGGATGTCCATCGTTTCGGAAGGTTCAGCCTGAACGGGTGCCATCAACGGCGCTGCGAGGCTGATCAAAAAGAGCGAGAGCAGGCAAAGGGCCTTCTTCATGTTGAAAACCACATCGCCGCCACCTATTAACGGCTTGGTAAATCGGTTTGACTGTAATGAGGCCAACCACGGAACGTCGTAAGACAAGATTCTCGGACCGTGAAACACAAGGGTTCCTTACGGACAATTGAAGTCAACCAAGTGGTTAAATAATCAAGTCAAGGTTTTTATTTCCGCATGCCATACAACAACCATGCAAACAAGAGTATGCAGTTTTTGTAAGCGAGACCCCTGCGGATGTGATGACCTGGATGATGGCTCAGATTGTTGAGTCAATTCTTTGTAGATATACGCTTTCTGTCGCAAATTCCAACAACCAACTAGAATTGTTATTTCCTGCCCAGCATGCAATCGTTTTTTACCATAATACTTGGTATTTAATCCATGTTTTTGGTATAATACTAATTTATGTACTTCCGCCGACACGGCTTGTCTCATGGCACTGACCCCTGAGCAGGTGGCAAACCTGCTGAAACTTCGAGCCCTTGGCTGGAGTCAAGCAG
>JAYQAK010000057.1:5186-12217 GCA_038136695.1 Candidatus Poseidonia sp. | reverse complement strand
TTGACCGGCTGGACCGCTGCGATTTTGATGCCGTACAGACGGTCTGCGAGACTGACGAGGGTTGGGTCGTCGGCGATTTCCGCGGGATCCAATTCACCATCCAGCAATTGCTGAAGACGTTCTTGGATGGACGACATGGGCAAGCCTCCGATGGTCATGCGTGAACGCTTCCCTTCAAGAAGCCTCCTTCTGCCCCAAGCCGGCAGGATTTGCTCAGGCTTCTTCATCGCTGTGCTTGTGAAGCAAGTCCTGACTCACCAATCCGTTCCCGCAGTGCGGACATCGGTCGGACCTTCCCAGCATCGTGGGTCGAATGGCCAGGACCGCCAAGCACGAAGGGCAGGCCGCCAGCATTTCCCCGTCCTCAAGTTTGAACGAGGTCAAGGGGTTGCTGTTGGCGTAACCTGCACGATAGGCAGGGTGCCAGTGGAACACGGCCCGTCGGCCCGAACCCAGCGCCGCCCAGCCCATCAAGAACGAGAGCAACAGCCCCATCAACACACCGGAATAGAGGGCCTGCAAGAGGTTCAAGAACGCGAGCAGAGCAAACAACACGCTGGCGGTGAACAGGATAAAGACGGCCGGCCAATACGCCCAAGATCGTCGATTTCGATACCCCGAATAGACGGTGAGCCCGGCGAACACCGAGCCACCCAAAAACGCAGCCCTAACGACGTTTTGGTCCAACAGCCCAAGAGCCCAAAGAGCGGAGTAGAGCAAATAAATCACGATGGCGCTGTCCACAAGAACGATGAAACTCGTTCCTCGATGAACGTGGGCGATGGGGTCGCCTGCATAGGAAGCGGACGGTGCTGAACCCGCCAACACCATCTCGTCTGCACGTTCTTGAGCCACACGGTGTCGTGCTGCAGGGTGCATTTGAACCATTTGATAGGCAAGGAAGGGGAAAGCGAAGGTGTCTTGACGGGCCGTTGCTTCGCCCGACCATGGCGATGCGGGACACCGACGTCGAAGTGAAGGGTACTTCGCTCCAAAACCGCCGTATTGTCCTGGGCGTCACCGGCGGCATCGCTGCGGTTGAAACGGTTCGTCTCGCACGGGCGTTGCGTCGTGAAGGGGCCGAATTGACCGTGATCATGACACCCTCCGCCCAACGCATCATTACACCGCTGGCCGTTCGCTGGGCTTGTCAGTCCGAGGTCATTACCGATTGGGACGGCGATTTGACCGCCTTGAACCTCGCCGACGGTGTCCTGATTGCTCCCGCAACACGTGACGTCATGGCCAGCCATGTCCACGGTTTGCAACACGGGCCGCTGATGATGGCGCTCTCCGTTGCACGCACGAGGAACACACCGACCATCTTGGTGCCCAGCATGCACGACGACTTGGCCGACGACCCTGTGACGACCGACCTCGTTGAGGAACTGCGCAAGCAAGGTGTGCATGTGATGTGGGGTCCACAAGAGGAAGGGAAACGCAAATCGCCCGATGTTGAGGCCATCGTCGCAGAATGTGCGCATCGGGTGAACGCTGTGAGGCCAGGGAGAAAATCGGTGGTCATCACCCTTGGTGCAACGCGTTCACCCATCGACGATGTTCGCCACGTCCAGAACACGAGTTCCGGTCAAACCGGATGGGAACTGGCAGCAGACCTGCACAAACACGGCCACGATGTGACCTGTGTGGCCGGCGTCACCACCGTGCCTGCACCTGCTTGGTTGCCGCTGGTCCTGTCCTGCCCGGACCCTGCCTTGATGCTCAAAGAATGCAAGGCATTGGCCAACGATCCCATCGATGCATGGATCCACGCAGCTGCCGTCCTTGACTACGTGGTCGAAGAGCCTGCCGAGGGGAAATTGGCCAGCCAGCAAGGTCCACTCACCGTCCCTTTGGTCGAGAGCCCGAAACACATCATGGAACTCAAAGAGGCGTGTTCGCATGCGGTACGCATTGGCTTCAAATTGGAATCCGGCGTCAAACAAACCGACCTCATCCACAGGGCGCTTGCCCAGGTGCAACGAGCAGGCATGACCGCTGTGGTCGCCAACCGACTCGAAGATTTGGGTCAAGCAGGAAAACCACGAGGGTATCTGGTCGACCAGCAAGGCGCCCACTTTGTTCTCGAGACAGCAGCCGACCTCAACGAAGCCGTTCGAACGCTCATCGAGCGTGGCTTGGAGGCATGAACGTGCGCCGGTTCGCCGTGATGGGCCATCGAGCCATGTCGAAAGGCAAGCTCCCCCTCAACGACTTGGCCGGCGGGGCGGGGCGAATGGACGTCCTCGTTCGAGCCATCATGGCGTCCTTGCTCACGAGCCACGGGCTTCGTCACGACACCGAAGTCATCGTGCACTTGATGGGAGGGCCCGGACCTACTCGACGCATCCGCTTCGACGGTTCAACCCTCAAAGGATTGCACGCAGAAGAGCGTTCTATAGCAGGAACCATTGGTAAAGTCATCGCCCTTCCACTTCCACCCATCGGTCGATGGGAGGAGGTCACCGTGGGTTTGAGCCACAGCGGTGGGGGATTGGAACACACCTTGCGAGAGTGGAAGGAAGGGGCCGTGATCGTGTTGGATGCCGATGCGCCTCGTCTCTGGGAGCCTTCTGCCACGCTACCACAAACCAGTGCGCCTAACGAAGAGCCCCTGTGCTTCGTCTTGAGCGACGACCAACCGCTTGGTCCAATCGACGACGAACGAGTTCTTTCACGGTCCCTGGGTGAAGTGTGGCTGCAAGGGCATATGGCCATCGGCATCGTGCATTTCCTGCTCGATGAAGGCGTTCTGCTCAATCTTGAATGAGCCAGCGTGGCCAGCCGTCAACGGTCTGTTCGAGGCCGTGTGCCAGGAGATCTTCGTCGAGTGCAAAGGGATGACTCTGAGGCCACACCGCCAAGCACGAGAGGCTGGATGACCCCGCATCGACGGCATCGCAATCACCCAATTCGATGGGCGAATGGTCAACGGATGCGCCACCAATGGTGAAGGTCGCCGTCTCGCCATCACCTTCCTCGGTGAACTGGACGGCGTTTCGGTACCAACGAACGCCCAGTCGGGTGGTTTGCCACGAACCGTTCCAGTTGGGAGGTGTGTTGACGTTCAACATGACATCACCGTTTGAAAAGGCTCGAAGCAGCGCTTCTTCCGGGTCCTCAAGCCAGCGGTCGTCGTTGTTCGGGGTTGGCCATGAAGTGAAGTAGCCTGTATCCATTTGACCGCGTGGACGACCAAGGTTCGCAGCCTTCAGAGGCAGAACGGCCGTCACTCGCTCCACCGCCTCAAGTGTAGCTGCCACGGCGCGGTCCATGCCCTCAATGTCAAACGAGGTGAAAGAGGCAGCGAGAGCAGGTACACCGTAGAGCCCCGCCTCTCGGGCAGCGCCCATGGTCCCGCTGTGGTATGCATCTTGGGAGAGGTTGGGCCCCAAATTCACGCCCGAAACCACCAGTTGTGGATGCACGCCGGGAACCAATCGGTTGAGGCCTCCGTCAAGGGCGACGATCATCGTATCGCACGGCGTTCCGTCCAATTCAAACAAATGAATCGGGCATTGGTGTTCGTTGAGGCCCCACTGGCTGACCAAATCCTGCCGCGAGCGAAAGTGCATCGGCGTCATCAGATTGATGCGCATGCCGGTTGCTGAATGGTTGGATGAAGGGGCCAACACCACCACAGGATAGCCTGCTTGGTGCAACGCTGTGACCAAACGCTGGAAACCCTCGGCTTCGATGCCGTCATCGTTGGTTAGCAAGAGCCACCCGGGTTGCGACATCATGTTCCTCGCCCCGTGGTCAAGCCATCTCGTTTTGATTGTTCGCTTTGTTCTTGCTTTCCTCTTCGGCCCCCACAACAACCGTGATGAGACCGGCCATCAGAACCGCTCCGCCCAACCATGTCCACTGTCCGGGTACGCCCGAGCCAAAGAACAGCCAGCCGATGATGGAGCCCAAGACCGGCTCGAGGGTGACAGAGACCGAGACCACCAGCGGGGAGATGTAGCGCAAACAGGTGTTGAGACCGGTGTGGCCAAGCAGCCCAGCGACCAAGGCCAGCAGCAAAAACCAACCAAGGTAGCTTGACGTGGCCCAACCGAAGGCGCCGAATTCAGCATAGCCGTCCTCCATCATCCACGATGCGGGCAGCAACAACAGCGAGGCGACCAACGTCACAGGGAAGGCGTAGAGGAAGATGGGCATCCAGGTTCGCAGGATACGCCCCACGACGATGTAGCCAACCACAAACACCGCCCCGCTGAACGCCAACGCATCGCCAAGAACCGTGACGGTTTGGTCCCCCTGCGTGGAACCTGCATCCAGCAGGGTGAGGCCTGCGCCCAAGAAACAAACGATCGCCCCCCAGGTTTCCTTCTGACGCGGAAAGCGAACGTGTTCATGCAGGGGTGCAAGAAGGGCCATGCCAACAACGATGACCAGCGGATGAGCGGTCACGAAGAGCAGGGAGTGCGTGAGCGTGGTCTCGTCGAGACTGGCAACCCAGGTTCCAAAATGAGCTGCCAGGGCGAGGCCACTGCCCAGCATCAAGGCCCATGTACGCTTTGAGAAGAACCGTTCCCGAACGTTTGATTCGATGGTACGCCACTGATAGAGGAACATCGGGAGGAGCACCAGGGAAGTCAACTGGAGACGCCATGAAGCACGCAGCAACGGCGGGATGGCATCGACGTGCTGAAACAACGCTCCAGCGCTGGAGACACCGATGACCGCTGCTCCAAGCAACCCCCAAACCCAGCGAGGCGTGGGGGTGGTGGACATTCGGTTCACGCTCAAGCCTTGGTCGTCTTTGATTCGCCACCGATGACGCCAGCACGCTTGAACAGGTAGTAAATGGCTGCACCCACCACGACGTTGATGAGAATCAGGCTGGCCATGCGAATACCGTACCATGCACTGGAGTTGGGGAAGTCCTCAACGCCCATGATCGTGGCAGGCATTCCATCATCGTCGTACCACAGCGAATCAACGAAGGAGAGGATGCTTGACTCCGTGCCAAAGAAGGCTTCACCGGTGAGTAAACCGGCAGCGACCATGAAGGTGCTGAGCAGGATGAGGGCCCGCTGTTTCTCGGCCACCGTCGTCCCTTCCTTCTCCTTGAGGGCGTCGATGCGGGGCTGGAGTTTCTTGTCCTCCCAGCGGTCACGAGCCACACCACCGATGAGCATCGGCAAGGTGTGGGGAACATCGAGGTACATGCCCAGACCAAAGGACGTACCCATGCCTGTCGCCCATTCGACAAACATACCGAGCAGGAAGCCGAGAGCGAGGAGCACCAAGTCGCCTTGACCTTCGGCAAAGATGACGGAGAAGGTGGCAAAGGCGTTGGCTTGGGGCGCAATGAGTTGAATGCGGCCCTCGGCCAATTGAATGGACAGGAAGATGGCAACACCGGCACCGATGATGGCGCCAGGAACAACACCCATGATGTTGCCCTTGGAGATGTGGTACGGGCGGTTTCCGATGTACAGGCTGTTCTTGTAATCCCCGATGACGGTGCCCGACATTGAGATGGCCGAACCGAAGACCGTGGTACCGACCAAGCCCAACAGAACAGCGTCCTGCGTGTTGAGGTCAAGGAGTTCTTGGGCGTTCAAGAACACACCCAAAAGCATCAGCAAGACGATGAAGGATGTTCCTGAAACGGGTTCAATACCGGTTTCTCCCATCACACGCACGGCGATGGCGCCAAGCATGAACGTCGTCAAAATGAGCACGAGGGCGAAGACCAAGGCGGCGAGTGGAGAGAAGCCACCGATGGAGAAAATGAGGATCATGGCGAAGAAGGTCACGCCCATGAAGATGGGAATGTGCTTGAGTGGCCATTCATACCAGCCCTTGCCCTCCATGTATTCCTGACTTCCATCGCCCTTGAAGGCGGAGCCGATGTCGGAGAAGATGTTGGCAAAGGTACGCCACATCTTGGCCAAACCAAACATGCCACCACCGACGATGGCGCCGATGGCGATGGTACGGACGGTTTTGGCAAAGGCGATCATCTGCAACGGTGCTGAGCCACCGCTGGCGTAGTCCTGAATGGGAATGTTGGCCTGTTGCGTTGCATCGTAAATCGGGACGTTGAGGAACACGGCGAGAGGAACGAGGAAGAACCATCCAACGATGGTCCCGAGATTGACCAGGAACGCAACACGTGCCTTCATGAACCAACCGATAGCGAACATCGAAGGCGTCAAGGCCACACCGACGTAGGTGTAAGCAAACGGGTTCCATGCCGTGTCTTCCGACCAGTGGGTTTGCTTGAGAGAAATACCGTCGACGGTTCCGGCGGGCTGGTGGATTTTTCCGTGTGAGTAAAAACTTGCAAGGCCTATGTCGCCGTAGTGAACGGTCTCTGCAATCCAGTCAAACAAAGCGATTTTTCGGTCGTTTGCCCAAATCAGCGGGTATTCAATCAAGAACAAACCGATCATGGTCAGCCCGGTCCACACCCCGATGGTCTTGAGTGAATCACGGGCGTGCTCAACAGCACCTGTACTCACGTCGGAAGAAATGTCCAACATCTTCAACGTGGCCTCGAATCCGGGCAACGGCAAGGGGTCCTCCACCAGCCAAACACGTCTGAAAATGATGAAGTACATCACGCCGAGGAAACCGGCGAACATCGAGGCAACGATGCCAATGAACGCCAGCGTGAACGCTTCACCGTCCTCCAAAGTGACCAGCGGCCCGTCGGCTAGCGCATAGGCAGGTTGACTTGCCAGCAGGAAAATGGCGGGGAAGGTGAAAATGAAACCGGTCGAGGCGTGGGTCGCACCGGTGGTCGCGGACGTCGCAATGTTCACCTCAGAGGGCGACCACTTGAGGGCCATGCCGAGCAAGTAGGCGATGTACCACGCTGCGGAGATGGCAAGACCGAGCTTGAGACCGATGTAGGCCGTGACACCAGAAAACACCGCACCGATACCGATGCCGATGAGGACTTTCGGCGTGTTCCAATGGGACACCTCAAAGGACTCTTGCAGGTTTTTCTCCTCGAGGTATTGCTCCAACACACCGGTGTTGAGGTTGTTGTACATCTCGTCGTCGAGCCA
>JAYQAK010000057.1:0-5086 GCA_038136695.1 Candidatus Poseidonia sp. | reverse complement strand
CCCACACGGGAATCGAACCACACCGTCATGACCGAGTAGATCAGCGGACCGAGCAGCGCAGCGACCTTTCCGAAGAACCCGAAGAACCCGAAGAATTCAGCCGAACGGGTTTCGGGAACCATTTGACCGAACATGGAACGGGCCAGACCCTGGGAGCCACCGAGAAGCGCACCGCCAAAGACACCCAGCAGAAGGAACTGGAAGAAGACCGACATGCCGAGCGGGGCCCAAACCAATGCCCGAGCGGTCTTGGGAATGAAGTCCAACTTGCCGTCGCCAAGCGAGGTGGGGTGGTTCACGCCAAGGCCGGTGGTGTTGGCAAATTCGCCGCCATCAATGCTGTAGGAGAACCGAGATTCGTCCATGGTCGCCTCAAGTGCAGCCAAGGATTCAGCCGTCAAGGTGACGCTCACGTTCACGGCGTTGCCATCGCTGTCAAACGCCCATTCAACGGCATAGTCACGCTTGACATCCGGATTCTTTTGGACTGGGAGGATGGCTTCGTGGTCCAACGCCCATGTTTGTTCATCGTCACCGGGCATGGCGGCGATTGGGTTGACGCCTTCACGGGCCACGGCATCGTACATGCCGCTGTCCTCGTTCCAGGTGTACTGGATGTCGTATTCATCGTGGTTTTCAAGTTCCAACGGAGCGAAGGAAAGAGCTCCGACGATCACGAAACACCAGCACACCAAGGAGAACTGGAGCGCACCTTTCGTGCCCCACTTATCAGCCAGTTTGGTGAAACCAATGGCCGCTGGTGCGGCGACGAATTGAATGATCAGAATGGTGAGGATCAGACCCGTCGTGGTCAAGCCCAACACCACAATACCAAACACGCCGGCAAGGGCGGTGACGGAGTTGATGCCGTCGATGAAACAGAAGTACGCCAGCATGTAGAAGAAGAGCGTTCGGAAACTCTTGATGTCCGAAAGCGTGGCTTTCACCTCGCCGAGCGCCATCTTGGTTGAAGGGATGATGCCCATGGGTTCCATCTCGTTCTCAATGTGGGGTTCGGGCACCATACGGAACGTCATTTGGGCAAAGCCCAGCCACCAAATACCCGAAGAGGCCATGGCGAAGGGAATGACCCAGGAGCCTTCCAGCGTCATGACCATGGCGAGGTGGACCACGAGGAGAAGGCCGCCACCAAGGTAACCTGCAGCGAAGGCTTTGTTGGAGATGGAATCCATTTCGGATTCATCGCCCATGTGAGGCAGGAGTGCATTGTAAAACACACCCGCACCGTTCAGGCCAACGTTGGCCAACATGAACATGATGAGCGCCCATATCCATCCAGCAGAGACGCCCAGATAGGGAGAGAAGGCGAGAAGAACACACGATAGCGAACCGACCAACGTGAGGATTCGCAACCACCAGATTTTGATCATTCTTCGGTCGGCAATAACACCCAGCGAAGGAGCACAGATGGCGACCGCTAATGCGCCGATCATGACGGCGGCGGAATACATGGCGTCGGCGGTCCATTCGCTCCCGAGCAATTTGGTTGAGATGCCGTTGGCTTCTGCGAACAGGTAGGCGAACCACGCTGGAAAAATGGCGGTGGTCACCGAAGTCTCAAAGGCACTTTTTCCCCAGTCGTAGGCGCAATAGCCACGCACACGCTGGTCTTTGGTATGGGACGCATCTGCAGTTTCCATGGCCGACCAAGCCAAGTTCACTTTATGAAACCATACCCGTCAAGAAAACATGGCAGGGCCAATTGGCCGAAGCGGGGGTGATGCCGTCAGTGGTCTCGAATGATCTTGTATCGCCCAAGGGCTTCCATCCACATGATTTCCTTGCCGGCTTCGATGTTCATCTCGGCTTCCATGGGCAGGATCATCATCGAGTGGTCACGCATGTTCATCGCATGGACTTCGTTGCCTTCGATGTGCGTCACCATGGCGGTGCCTTTCTCGATCATGGGGACGTTGATGCTGTCGGTCACCGTACCGACGTGGGAGATTTTCTTGTCACTGAAAATGTTGACCAATTCCAAACGTGCCTTCGCCGAACCGTGCTTCCCGGGCTTGGATTTCGAGATGCTCAAAATTTTGTATGCTTCGTCCTCAACGACGCAAAAACGGCCCACTTTCAACGTTCGAATTTCAACACGGTCGGTACCTGGCATGGTTCTCCCTCATGCTTCTGTCTTGGTGTTGGCTTATGACCCTTCGGGCGACTGCGGTTCAAAAATCACAAATCGCGAACGTCAAAGCGTTGGCCTGATTCATTCATCGTTTGTTCGCTGATGAGTAGCAGGAGTTTCTTGGCGACCTCATCGGGCGACGAGAGTTGGCCGTCTTCGTGATAGCCAACGAAGTTTTCTCGGAGTGGAAAATCCTCAGCGGAGGCCGAACGAATCGTCGCCTGCATGGCCGTATCCACGATACCGGGTGCGACCGATACCGCACTGAGATTCATGCTCGCCCCTTCAGCCGCCAAGCAGCGAGTCCACATGTCCAACCCTGCTTTGGCCGTGCAGTAGGCCGACCACGAGGCCAAAGGGCGCAACGCAGCTCCGCTTGAAATGGTGGTGACCCGCACACGATGCCCTCCTTCAAAGAGTGGAGAAAGGCCCGCTGTCAACTGCTGAACGCCCATCAGGTTGACCATGATGGAACGGTTCCAGTCACCTTGGTCGGCGGCAAAGATGGGCTTGATGGGCTCGATATCGCCAGCGTTGTGCACAAGACCATCGAGTTGCTTGGCGTGCTCTTTGATCCGTTTGACGGCTTCATCGATGGAGGAAGGGTTCGCCAAATCGCATCCAATGCCGGCGGATTCAGGACTCAGGGCTTGAACCTCGGCGGTTGTTGCCGACAAGGCCTCGCTTGGACGAGCGAGCAAGAGAACCCTCGCCGACTTTCCCGCCAGCTCCAATGCAATGGACCGCCCGATACCCTTTGACGCCCCGGTAACAAGGAAGGTCTGCCCGTCGAGTTCGGCCATGGTTGACCCTCAGTAGGTGTAGAACCCTTCACCGGACTTTCGCCCGAGTTTGCCTTCGTCGACCATCTGAACCAGCAGCGGTGCAGGAGCGTACTTCTCGGTCCCGAAGCCCTCGTAGAGGACGTTCATGATGTGCAAAACGGTGTCGTTGCCGATCAAATCCGAAAGAGCCAACGGGCCGATGGGGTGGTTCATCCCGAGTTTCATGATGCCGTCGATGGCTTCGGGTTCGGCCACGCCTTCCTGCAGCGTGAGGATGGCTTCGTTGATCATGGGACAGAGGATGCGGTTTGAGACAAAACCGGGTGCATCGTTGCACGAGAGGGCGGTCTTGCCCATCTTTTGGGCTGCTTCCACCACGGCGGTGTTCGTGGCTTCGCTGGTGTCGGCGCCGTTGATGATTTCAACCAGTTTCATGATGGGGACTGGGTTCATGAAATGCATGCCGATGACCTTCTCGGGTCGCTGCGTAGAGGCGGCGATGGTGGTGATGGAGATGGAAGAGGTGTTGGACGCCAAGATGGTCTCGGGCTTGCACAGGCTGTCAAGTTCGGTGAAAATTTCTTGCTTGAGCGAGAGAATTTCGGGCACGGCTTCCACCACGAGGTCGCAATCAGCACACAGGCTTCGCTCCGTGCCTGTGGTGATTCGGGCAAGAGCAGCGTCAGCAGCGTCCTGCGTCATGCGCTCCTTGCTCACCAACTTGCCAAGCGAGAACTGAATGGTACCGAGACCTTTCTCGACATATTCGTCTTTGATGTCAATCATCACGACGTCATAGCCTGCACACGCCGCCACCTGTGCGATGCCGTTGCCCATTTGTCCTGCGCCAATCACGCCAATGCTCTGAATCATGTTCTCACTGGATGGAACGAGTAAGCGATGCTTCAAGAGGCTTGTCAAACAGTTCGATGAAAAAAGTAGCCCGACTCGGATTCGAACCGAGGTCGGCGGGACCAAAACCCGCCATGATGGACCCCTACACTATCGGGCTGTGTAATTGCATCGGAGAGGTTCCGCTTTTTGTTCTTGTCGGAGATTCACTCAGCCCAACAACGGGTCGTCACCCAGCGTTTTACGGGCACTCGCAACGAAGGCATCGAGATTCAAGCCGGTTCGTTCCGCATACAGTCCGGCTTGCAAGGCCATGTCCAACTTGTCAAGGCGACGAGTAAACATGGCTTCAGGGGTGGTGTTGGCCTCGTACTCCTCAAACAAATCCAGCCACTGAGGTGCAAGTTTGACCATGGCTGCATGTTCGTCTTGTGCTTTCGTGGAACGGTCATCCTGTGGCGTCAAATCCCCCACGAGAACTTCGGGGAGATCGTGGACCAAGCACAAGGCCAGCACTTTGTTCAAATCCAATTCCGGAGGACACAAACGCAGGGCCAAGATTGCCATCCCCCACGAGTGAGCAGCCACCGACTCGGGAGATGGAACGCCTGCATTCACCCATCCTTGTCGGGTGACATCCTTGAGTCGAAGCAAGTCCAACAGTTCATCGCGCATGCACATGGCTTCATGCACGGGTTCAAAACCTCACCTCTGCAGTTCCACGCATGGCAGCCACGACCCCTTCCTGGTGGGACGAGGCTCACGCCTACCTGCTCAACGATGCTTTGCTCGGACCGGTGGTCAGGGAACACGGGCCCTACGGCATCTCAAGTCGAGGCGACCTGTTTCAGACACTGGTAAGGTCCATCGTAGGCCAACAAATTTCGGTGCTTGCAGCGGATGCCATTTGGGGAAGGTTGTGTGAACACCTCGGCGAAGTGACGCCGGCAGCTGTTTTGGCCACCGACCAGCCAAGCATCGCAGCCTGCGGGGTGACCCGGCCCAAAGCGAGTTACATCTACGGTTTGGCTGAAAACGCTGACACCCTTCTCAACCAACCGTGGGACGAGATGCAGGACAGCGACATCCAACGCCACCTTGTTTCGTTTCGAGGCATTGGCCCTTGGACGGCCGAGATGCTGCTGATGTTCCATTTTTTGCGACCCGACGTGTTCAGTTTGGGTGACATCGGGTTGATCCGTGGGACGCAGCGTCTCG
The DNA here is from genome assembly GCA_038136695.1 of Candidatus Poseidonia sp. GTDB lineage: Archaea > Thermoplasmatota > Poseidoniia > Poseidoniales > Poseidoniaceae > Poseidonia. Next base: position 79 of record JAYQAK010000057.1, on the reverse strand, counting down.
TTCCAGAGGCCGAAACCAAAGAGGACGTGGCGGCCATCGCCGAACGTTGGCGCCCCTATCGAACCGCGGCTGCGTGGTA
>JAYQAK010000056.1:7521-12255 GCA_038136695.1 Candidatus Poseidonia sp. | reverse complement strand
CTCGGATGGATGTTCCTTTCGTTGGTCATCATCACCTTCGTCCCTTCGAAGTGGCTGGGCATCCTGGGTCCGCTTTGAACATGGCGTGGCAGGCCCTGAGCGATGGCTTCTCCACCGTCATGTTCATGTGAGGTTCGCAGGTCGCCCATTTGCGAGCGGCAGTCGCATAGCCTGGCCATTGCGCCGGATTGCTAATCCGGTGGTGTCTCACCTCGGGAGTTCGAATCTCCCCTGCCGCGCCATTCACTCGAAGAAGTCGTCAAACTCGCTTTCCGCTGCAAATCGGTTTCGTGCACGTGCTTCAAGCACGCGCTTCAACCGCTTGCGCTTCTTGAGGATCATCGGCAGGAGAATGAAATTGAGAACGATGGTGGCCAACAACGCCACACCTGCGATTTGGAATTCGGGAACTTCGGTGGCATCGTTCAACTTCTGCAACCAAGGAATGCCGAGCGGTGGTTCGGGTGGCTCGGGTTCTGGAGGAATGATGTGTTGATTGTACGCCCACCAATCGTCATCGATGTGAACGCGTTCAACGTTGGGCGATGGATAACTGGTCACCATCAATTCGTTTCCGACGCTATCGATCGGCGTCAGGATGTAGTAGTAGGTTCGGTAGGGTCGAATGCCGTCGTTTTGCAACCCGTCCTCGGTGTAGCTTGCCGATTCGCCCGGCACGCCGGTCATGTCCGAAGCGATGGGAGTAATGAATCGCAAATTCACATCGTTGGGGGCGTTCTCAATCCGGTACAAGTTCCATGAAACATTGCCTTGAGGCTCATGGTCGGGCCATGTCCACGTCAACGTTACTTCGTAACACCTGGACCAATCTTTACGCAATTCAAAACAATCAGAACTGTTGGTGAATTCCCAATCATGACGGTATTGCTCAACCGTGGTTGACGGAGGAATTGCATCGCCGCACAACAAACCTGCAGAACCGTCAACCTTGGTGACGTTCACCATCTGGAAGTTGGGTTGCCCTTCTCGGTCAATGGGAGCGATGGCATAGGAAGCACAGATGCCCGTTTCAAGATGGTCCGGGTCAATCCATTGGGTGTTTTCCGGAGACAGCGTCACGGCAAGTTTTCCGGCGGAGAGTTCCTCCCAAATCGCTTCGCTCACACCGCCTGCAGGGTCGGGGAAGACGGTGGTTCCGGTGATGCCTTGAATCTTGTAGAGGTTCCAACCGCCCATGTAGGGGTTGGTGATGTCACCCTCAGCCGACCAATCAAGTTGGATTTGTCCTGCCTTCAGTTGGGTCCACTCAAAGTCGACGGCCGTGACATTGGTGTCGGGGAGGACACCGATCAACAAGATGACACCATCTTTGGTCAGCGAAACCGAAATTCGGTCACCTTCGGGGTTGAATTCGTACGAGTCCACACCCTCAACGTACGTCCAAAGTTGACTGTCGGTGGAGGGCAGGTAGCGCACGTCCACCGTGCTGTAATCGATGTTGTCAGGAAGGATAGCAGACAGGTTCAGGTCCACTTCAAGGCCACGCATGCCGTTGTCGTCGCCGTTCGTGGCTTGGAGGTCGAGGTCAATCATCATCAGCGGGGACCGTCCCTGCCCGATGTTGTAGGACACCCCGAGGTGGGGTAGCATGATGTCGTGGTTGAACGTCACGGCTCTGTCGGTGGTGGCTGAGCCGGTAAAGTACGGTTCGACCGTGAGGTTGACCGCGTTGAGAACATCGAATTCAATGTCGGCGTATTCGGTGTTCCCCCAAGGGTCAACGACTTGCAGTTGAAGTTCGTGATGACCGAGTCCAAAATCGGCACCGGTTTTGTTCAGGACTTGGCCGTAGCCCCACGTGTAGAACCCTTCTCTCCAGGTGAAGTTGAGTGGTTGGGAGGCCACATCGCTAAATCGTCCAGCCAGTTCAACATCGTCGGTGGTCAAGAACACATCCGTGTCGGAGTTTGTTTGGATGGTTGGACTGATGGGGCCAACCTCAATGTCGGCTGTGAGAGAGTAGAGGTTATCGCCGCTCTTGCTGTCCTTTCCAATCTGGAAGATGGTTGGAATTTGAACCCTCAGGAGGCGGGAAGCGCCCGTGGTCGTGATGTCAAAGGTGCACACCGTCGTTTGGCCCGGGTACATGGTGTCAATGTCGCAATAATCCTCGACTTCAAGGTTGAACTGAGCGTTGTAAACCGTGAAGGAGATGTTGATGTCGTTAACCGTCTGGTTCCCGTTGTTCCTGATTTCAGAAACGACTCGGTCGGTTCCGTAATAGAACACGAGTGCTTGGTTACTGTGGCTGGGGTACACGTCCATGACTTTGAGGTCGATGCTGTTGTTGAGGACGATTTCAAACTCGGCGACGTTGTTGTTCCCGTTTAAATCACCATAGGGATTGCCACTGCTGTTGAACAGACCGAACTTGAGCAGGTATCTCCCTTCCGTGTTGAAGTTGAACGTTGGCAGTTCCAAGTTGAAGGGACTGGCACCGCCCCATGCGGGTAGGTTGGAGACCGTGCGGTAACTCTCCAGCAACATGGTGGTGTCCTGTTCGTCCCACAGCTGCCATCCAAATTCAGCGTTGAAGGTGCAGACACCGCAGATGGTCGCTTCGCCCTTTGACTTGAACACGTAGTCCGTTCCGGTGTTCAGCACCTGCTCACCGTCGTACAGGGCGAGGTTCGGTATGTGTTGAATCGGATTGTGAGATGCATCCACCTCAACATCAACAAAGTTTGGTGTGAGGTTGATCTGGAACAGCAATTCGTCGTTGCTCGGATCGGCGTCGTTGCTCGAGAAGGAATACAGAATGGTGTACACGCCGTTGGCACCACCACCAGGCGTCCACTGGCCTGATGAAGTAAATTCCAACGAATCGTTACCGGGTACATTGGACATGGTAAAACTGCCAGAAGCAGAAAACACCGAGAGGCAGGTGGCAGCCGAAACATTACCGCTGCAAGCATACCATGAGAGGGTGCGTGCGAGGCCCGATGGTGAAAAGTACGAGTTGGTGATTTCGACGGTGAAGGTAACGGCATCGAACGAATCGTACCACCCGTCGGGGGTTGGTGACACGCTTTGTGTGATGCCCAATTCACCGGAGGCAGCACTTGCGGTTGGTGTCACCGTGAGGGCTGCAAGCGAGGACAGGAGAAGAAGGGTGACAAAGCCAAAGCTGGTGCGCTGCTTCGAAAGGTTGCGTTGCTTTCGCTCGCTCATCAAAACTTCCTCACATCCGTGATTCAAAGACCCATCGCTTCCAACCCTCGGTATCAAGGGGTTTTATCGGACCTGAAGAGGCACGCGTTTGGCGCCTGTTGCAGGTCTTCTGCTCGCCCCGGGCGGCAACCTCATGAAGCAAGCATGCATGGTCGTATCATGCGCCCCATCGCCTTCGCAACCGAAGAGCGAGATGAGGGCGCGCTGACCGCCGTGATTGAATTCCTTTCGGCCTTTACCTTGTTTTTGATGATCCTCACCGCCTTCATCTCGCTGGCTCAACTTCAGATGGGCTCAAACGACCCCGATGTAGACCGATTGGACCGGGCTGCCGCCCTCGGTCTCGACCGCCTCACCTCCGACAGCGGTTGGTTCGTTCCTATGACCGATGTGTTGGATTACGGGAATGCAACCAATGCCTGGCACCACCAATCCGCTGAAGCCCTTCACGAAGGGCGCGTCCAACCCGGCTTGATGGACGACCATCGGTTGGACATGGACCGGATTGCTGCCCTCCACAACGTGACCGAAGAGGGCATGGCCGCAGGGCTTGGTTTGGCCGACGACATGAGTTTGCACCTCACCATCACGGTCTTGGAAAGCACCGATTCCACGAGAACGGGAACTGTTCTGTTCAACGGGGGGACGGATCGTGGAACCGCACCCTCATCCTCAACCGCTTACCGTTCGTTCCAACAGAACGGCGAGCGTTTCGGTGTGGTGCTTGAGGTCCATGACGGGGGTCGCAAAAACAACGTCCTGCACGTCACGGAGGTGATGGCCCGCCCCTCATCCACCGGGCCAGAATGGATTGAAGTGGCCAATCCGAACGATTTTGCCATCGCCCTGAAAGGCTGGTCATTCTTCCACACTTCCGGCTCTTCGACGAGCAACGTGCTGCTTCAAAGCGGCGTGATTTCTGGCCAATCGCTTTCGTTGTTCACGGGCGATGTTTCGTCACAAGATGTTGGCAACGCCACCCACGTCATCGACCTCGGCCAAGCCGGCTTTCTGGGGGTGGGTCAACTCAACGGCCTCGCAGACGGGCAAGGGGTGCTTCTTCTGCGTTACACGCAGCTGGATGAAATCGCTCCCGGTGATGTCATGCGGGCGGAATGGGGCGGCAACACGGGAATGTTCATGGTGACCGGTCAATCGTTGGTTTGGGACGGTGAAGACCGGTTCTCATCCGAATCTTGGAGCATCGAAGACCAACCAACGCCCGGTGAATCATCCACGGCATGAGCCGCCGGTGCAACCTCGGCGGAGGAACAATTCATCAACCTGCGGCTGTTCATCGTGGTTGTTCCCATGCAGCCGAGCAGTGTATACACCCGAGATCGATGCGTGACCGGTATCCATGGACTGGACGAGATTCTGCGGGGTGGCATCCCATACGGGTCCACCGTTTTGGCGGCGGGAACCTGTGGCTCGGGAAAAACCACACTCGGCATGGAATTTCTTGTCCGGGGTGCACTCGCAGGCGAAGCATGTGCCCATTTCACCGCCACGGAACCGTCGGTGAAGTTGCTTGAGAACATC
>JAYQAK010000056.1:0-7511 GCA_038136695.1 Candidatus Poseidonia sp. | reverse complement strand
TCCGCCAATACGCTTTTTTTGACATGAACATGGTCGATACGGGCCTCATCAACGTTTTTGACATGGACGTGCTTTACTCTTGGCTTGGTTTGGACAAAGCGTCGTTCGATTTGGACGACGTTCACGCGCTGATCAAGTCCATCGTCGACATCGTGAACACGATTGGTGTCACTCGCTTGGTCATCGACTCGGTCACCACCCTTTGTTACAAGATTAAATCTGAACAACTCATTCGCGATTTCTTGTTTACGCTCGGTAAGAAACTGGCCACGCTTGGGTGCACCACCATCCTGATTTCCGAGATCACCTCGGCGACCGAAAACGCTCACTGGTCATCGTTCGGAGTGGAAGAAGCCATCGCCGACGGTATCATTGTGATGGGCGATTCGGAGCGAATGGGGCACCTTCTTCGCTTCCTGCAGGTGGTCAAGATGCGGGGTACTTCGCACAGCCGGGCAAAACACGCCATTGAATTGACGCCGCTTGGGGTCATGCTCATTCCGATGTTGAAGTGGGGCGCGTCAGCCGACAAGACGTCCAGATGGGGGCAATAAGCGTGTTTGAACTCGACCAGCGCATCGCCGAACAACTCACACAGGTGGCCTTGAGCAGTTCGGTTCAAGTTCGCATGAGCGCAGCCAATTCATTTGCGGTCACGGCCAGCACCATGGTGCCGTTGATGCAGATGTTTGAGATGGGCGGCGTCTACATTTCAGCAAGCCGTGGAGCAGTTGAAATCATCCAAGCCTTCGAATCCATTGGCGTGGACGTGTCCAACATCCATTTCCTCGACCTCGTCTCTTCAGGTGTGCTTGGTGGTACAGACGTGCCGTATCAGAACATCACGTTCATTGACAGCCCCATCATGCTGGAGAGCATTCTGCTTCGCACCCTGTACACCCTGCGAACGGTATCCAACCCGCGAAACTTTGTGTTCCTCGACAGCGTGAATGCGCTTGCCATCTACAACGACGACCGCATGCTCGCCGAGTACCTTCACACCTTCATCAACACCTTCCGCCAGCGAGAGGTGTTATCGGTGATTCTCAACGTGCCCGACCAAACGCCACCGCTTGTGCTGGCCAACCTTGACACATACTGCACCGATTTGGTCGACCGCGGCCAGGTGGTCCTGCTTTGAGGTGATGATGTATGGCACGAAAAATGGATTTTGATCCTGAAGACGAGGAATTCTTCGGGAGCGTTGGCTCGTTCGGTGTTCCAAAGTTTGACAACGAAATGCGAGGAGGTGTTCCGCGCGGTTTCACGATGATTGCCTTCACCGAAACCGGGTCCGGTAGCGAGTTGTTTGCCAAACAATTCACGTCGCCCGCAGAAGAGCCCGATAACACCCTTTACATCGCCACCGATGAAGGTCAACAAGAGATCATTCGAATTTTCCAAAAATACGGTTGGCCACTCGACATCAAGGTTCGCACCATTGGCGAAGAGTACAACGCCAACGTGCTGGAACGTGAGTTGCTGGCCAGTCGATATCGCTTGGAAGGCTTCCAACTTTCCGACATCCAACGGTTGGCGCAAACCAGGTTTGTTGATGACAACAACCAAGATTACTTGACCGAAGTCACCAACGAAATCATGGGACTCGGGCCCTATTTCCGAGCCGTTCTTGACAACCTCGACTTTTTCCTCCAGCGTGAAGACCCCGCCCGAGTTCTATCGATGGTGCGGATGCTCCAAGCTCACGCCCAAATGGTTCGTGGATTGCTGATGATTTCGGTCTCCACGGACGGCTTGGAGCCCTCGATCAAACAAGAATTGTCTTCCATTGCCGACATGGTGTTGTCCTTCAAGGTCAGAACCATCGGTACAGATTTCGAAAATTCGATGATCGTTTCCAAATTCCGAAACGCTCCAGAGAACCTGAAAATTCTCGTGTTCCGTGTGACGCCAGAAGAAGGAATCACACCAGAGACCGTCGAGCGTATCGCTTGATGGCGGGTCGTGGACACAACGACATGTCCAAAACAGTCGGGGGTTCGCCAACATCATGGGCAAGCGCGCCGCCACCGGTGGTTTCGACCCCTCGGGGATCGATGCCGATGCTTGGGAGCACCTCGAAGGGCAACTTGAGGCGACCATACCAAATTACGACCGCGTGAACACGTGGATGACCTTCGGTCAGGACAAGCGATGGCGTCGCAACGTTCGAAACCACGCCGCTGCGGGCATGAAGGTCTTGGAGGTTGGGTGCGGCCCTGGGTCGTTTGCCGTGGATTTGGTGGGCATGGATGTGACCTGCTTGGATCCATCGGCCGAAATGCTCGCCGCTGCCCAACCTCGGGTCGATGCAGCGCGAGCTGCTCGAGGAGAACAACCGGCGACCTATGTCGAGGCCATCGCCGAAGAAATGCCGCTGCCCGATGACACCTTTGACATGGTGTTTTGTCTGTTTTCGTTTCGTGATTTCAAGGACAAAGCTCAGGGATTGAGGGAAATTTACCGGGTTTTGAAGCCCGGCGGGCAACTCGTGATTTGTGATGCTGGCAAGGCCAACAAACTCCATGGCTTCTTTGGTTACCTTTGGATGAACACGGTGGTTCAAGTGATGGCACGGGTCATCACAAAAGAGAAGAATCACCCGTGGAAAGGCTTGGCGAAGAGTTACACCTATTACGGCACCAACGGCTACTACAGAAAGATGCTGAAGGAGGTTGGATTTTCAAACGTTCAAGGAAGATTGCTGTATCCCTTCGGCATGGCGAGCAGATTCCGTGGGACCAAACCCCAATAGCGGCCCCAGCAAACAAGGCAGTTAGACTGATAAACCCCCTTTCGTTGAGATTTTTAACAGGTGTTTGAGATGGGTATGTCCGAGGTCCTTCGAAGCATCAAAACCGCAGAGCAGGATGCTGAAAAGCGCCTGTCTGAAGCACAGGAAAAGGCATCCGGCATCCTCGCCGATGCCCGACGGCAATCCACCGAACTCGTGCAGTCCGCTGCCGATGAATCCGTGTCCTTGACGCAAAAAATTCTCGATGATGCCCGAGCCAAGGCGCAAGGCGAGGCCGACAACGTCAAGGCTCAAGGTGCCAAGGAAGTAGAGGGCATTGAATCCAGTTCCTCTTCCAACCAAGAAAAGGCGGTCCAAATGGTCGTCGACGCACTGACTTCTGCTTGAGGCGATTCCATGTTTGACACGGTGGCCATGTCCCGATTGACCGTGGCAGCCCCTGTTGACCGAATGGCCGATGTTCTTCGAACATGCACCAACCTCGGTTGCGTTCACATCGAATCCTACACGAACTTCGAAGAGGGCGTTCAGGTCGGCAAGGCCACCTCCTCGGAGGAAGCAGACCATGTCAGTTCTCTTCTCGCCAAGGTGCGAGCAGCCGTTTCTGCGTTCAAACCCGTGAACGCCGAAGGCCCAGTCGCCCTCTCTAAGGTGAAGGATCTTCTCGAAGGTTCCTTTGGCGATGAACTTCAGAAAGGACTCGACCTCTTGGACACGCATCGAGACGCTGAAGCAGAACTGGCGAGTCTGGACGAACAAATCCATCTCCTTCAGCGATTGGCTCCACTTAACATGGACCTTGACTTGCTTGCGGGCTCAACCCGGGTCGAAGTGTATGTCGCCGAGACGAAAAAAGCCAGCAAAGTTGGCAGCGTCTTTGGCGCCTTGATGTCAAAGGTGCAGACGGCTTCAGCCCCAGGCATTGTGGCAGTGGCCTGTTTGCCAACGGAGGGTGCCGAAGTCCAAATGGCACTTGGAGAATTGGGCGGAAAGCCCGTTCAAATCCCTTCGCTGACCGGCTCAGCAAGCGAGGCACTCAAGGGGTTGATGGCCAAGCGAAAAGAGGTCGAGGGCGTCATGTACTCGGCGTCGGAAGATTCGGCACGATGGGCTCGCAACAACGGCCGAAACATTCTGGCCGTCCACGAGTACCTCACCAAAGAAGATGAAATTCACACCGCACCCACTCAACTCGCCGTGACGGGACAGGCCTTTGCTCTCGATGCATGGGTGCCCTCCTCCAAGGAAAGCGACGTTCGTGCGGCCCTCAATTCGATGGCCTCTCACATCGAGATTGCACCGTACGTCAACGACCATCACCACCACGACGACGGCCATGACGACCACCACCACGAAGAGCCTACGCCACCTGTGGCTCTGGAAAACGATCCTGTTTCCCGTCCGTTTGAGTTGATGGTTGGACTGGTCGGTCGCCCGACCTACGGCACCTTCGACCCCACGTTCTTCCTGATGTTGACCTTCCCGATGATCTACGGATTGATTCTCGGTGACTTCGGGTATGGCTTCATCATCTTCCTTCTCGGCGTTTGGCTTGGTACGAAGCCTTTTGCTGCAGACCCTGTGGTCAAGAACGGTATCACCATTCTCAAGTGGATGGGTGTTTGGTGCATGATTTGGGGCTTTTTGTTCGCAGAAGGCTTCGGCTTTGTTTGGGACAATACGGGGCAAATGGGCGACGCTTCACCGCTGGCAGCGTTCTATGCATGGACCTACGAGAACATCCACTTCCCTGCCTTTGTGACGGAGACCCTCAACATGAGTTACACGAAAATTCCCTTCCACCGGGCCACGAGTTCACTCAACGAGTACGTGCTTCTCTCGGTGTACCTCGGTGTTGCGCACCTGATGTTCGGGTTTATTCTCGGATTCATCAACGTGGCCCGTGCCCACGGCCTCGTTGCAGCCTTCTTCGAGAAGGGGAGCTGGATGATCATCCTCGCTGCAGGCACGCTCCACATCTATGGCTTCCTCACCACCGATCAGGGCGTCTTTGACCCCACACCCTACGCCATGGCCACGCTGCTTGGTGTCGGTTGCCTGATCATCGGCCTCGCCGTCTTCGAGAAGTTCGGATGGGCCGGTGGTTTCATCATGGGTCCCATCGAAACGTTCGGGCTTCTCGCCAACACCCTGTCCTACCTTCGCGTGATGGGCGTCGGGGTTGCGGGTGTCAAGATTGCCGAGGTCTCCATCTCGATGGGTTGGGACCTGATGTGGTCCGGTTCAGGCGTCCTTGCCATCGTTCTCGGCTTTGTCCTCTTCGTCTTCATCCAAGCCTTTGCGCTTGCTTTGGGATTGCTCTCACCGAGCATCCACGCTGCCCGTCTCCACTTCGTGGAATGGATGGGCAAGTTCTACGACGGCTCCGGTCGGGTTTTTACCCCGCTCGGCGGTCGCACCCTCCATACGGAGGGGCAATCATAGTCCCATGGACACAAAAAGGAGGTAGAAAACATGAACAAGAATACCCTGAAAACGAGCCTACGCACGCTGATCGTTTTGCTGACCGTCGCCTTGGTCGCCCAAGGCGTTGCGGCTGCAGAAGAAACAACCGATACGGCTGCTACTGACGGAATGACCGGCGACGTTGGTGTCGGACTTGCCCTTGGCCTTGCCGCCATCGGTGCAGGTTTCTCCCAAGCCGCCATCGGCAGCGCTGCTGTCGGCATGCTCGCCGAAGACGGCAGCAAGTTCGGTGTCGCTTTGATCTTCACCGCTCTCCCAGAATCCATTGTGATTCTCGGTGCCCTTCCGCTCTTCTTGGGCTGAAGTCAGAAACCATTCCCGTTGGGCGCTGCCCAATTGATTGAACAAAGGAGACAAGACCATGACCCTAGAAACACTTGCGAACGACATCGCTGCTGCTGCTGAAGAGGAAGCAAAAGCGCTCATCGCTGAGGCCAAGGCCGAAGCCAAGAAACTCTTGGCCGACGCAGAAGCCAAAGCGAGCGCACTTCGAGACGAAGCTCAACAGCGTGCTGAAAAAGAAGCCGAGCAAATCGCCCGAGAGACCGTTGCGAGCGCACGACAGTCCAACCAAAAAGACGTCCTGATCGCTCGCCGAAAGGTGCTTGATGCGACCCTGGACGCTGCACGCCAACACATTGCTGACCCAGGAATGAAGGGTCGTGCGGCGTTGCTCAAGTCCTTGCTGGCGGATTCCAAGAAATTGGCCAAAGGCAAGTTCGTGATTCGACCGGTCGAAATTGACCGAGCGGCCATTTCCAAAGAAGCCGGGGACCGTAAGGTCGGCGAAAGCGTGGATGGCCTTGGTGGTTTCATTCTTGAAGCTGAAGACGGTTCGGTGTCGTTTGACATGCGATTCGACAACATGCTCGACCGGGCTTGGTCAAGTCAACTCTCCACCGTGAACGAAACGTTGTTTGGATGAAGAAGGTGATACGATGATGCTCGGCAACACTCCCTATGTCGTCTCACGTGCCAAGGCACGACGACAGAAGTTGGCTGACCGAGCGCGTCTGCGACAACTCATCAACCAGTCCGTGGATCAACTGACCGTGGCCGTCGGAGACATCGGCTACCGCAATGAAATCGACTTGTACGCCGGCAAATTGTCCGGTGGTGATTTGGTCGAAGCGGCCCTGACGCACAACCTCGAAGCAGAATTGACCGAGATTGTCAACATGGCCAACGCCACGATTCGTCCGCTGATTGAAATCTACACTTCTCGCTTTGAGTATCAAAACGCCAAGGCGGTCTTCCGCGCCATCCACAACGAAGTCTCGGTTGAAGAAGTGGGGAACTCCATTCTTCCCGAACTCAACGACGTCAACACGCCGTGGTTGAAGGTCGTGGAGAGTTGTGACGACATGAAGTCCGCAGCCGCCCTGATGCGAAGAAAGTCGTTTGGTTCCGCCCTCGCTCGTGTCCCGGAAAACGGGACCCTTTCGGAGTACGAGGATGCATTGGACCGACACTACTACGCCGCTGCTCAGCGGGCCTTGTTGCAATCAAAAGGCGCTCCGGCACGTTTCCTCGCACGGTTGTTCGCTGCGGAAATCGACCACAAAAACATCGTCAACATCCTCGAAGCCAGCGCCGTCGGTATCAGCAACGAGCAACTTGTGTCGCTTTTGATTCCCGGTGGCCGCTTGATTCCGAAGCGTGCCTTCTCAACGATTGCCACCAGCGGCCGTAACGGCATGATGGACCTGCTTCGAGCCGGTGACAAATTCGACATGGCAGGGTTTGAAACCGTGCTGGCGGAGGCCGAAGCCGGTCGAAGCCTCGATGCTGTCATCACGTGGATGAAAGCAAGGGAGTACGAAATGATGCAACGGATGAGCTACCTCCATCCAGTGTCTGCCCTCCCCATCATCCACTACGTGGCGATGAAAGTTCAGGAAGTCATGGACTTGCGACTGATCGTCCGCGGTCGTTTGGCGGGCCTGTCCCCCGAAATTTTGGAGGCACACGTGCTCTGAGGTGAGATGATGGAAATTGCAGTCGTCGGTTCACCCGCCTTTACCTTGGGCTTCCAGCTTGCTGGTTTGTCCGACCTTTACAACCCCGAAGGAGAGGAGGATTTGCACTCCACCCTTCGTAGCCTACTCAACAACAAATCCGTTGGTATCATGGTGGTCGACTCCGCCGTGATGGCCACGTTGCCCGACCGACTGCGAGACCAATTGTCGGCGTCCGTCTCCCCCACCGTGCTCGGCATCGGTACGGAGGAAGACACCACCTTGCGGGACACCATTCGCAAGGCCATCGG
>JAYQAK010000055.1:0-12376 GCA_038136695.1 Candidatus Poseidonia sp. | reverse complement strand
AGTTTTCACGACCCAAGTACGACACGCCTTCGCACCCTTGGAAGGCTGACCGAATCGAAGAAGAGCACGCCATCAAGAACAATCACGGGCTCAAGAACATGAAGGAGATTTGGAAGGCCAAGTCCCAACTTCGTCGACATCGACGTCAAGCCATGCGCCTGATCGGTAACGTCGACACGACCGAAGGTCACGGCAAGCGCGAAATGGAAGACCTCCTCCGCTCGCTTCACCACAAGGGTCTCATCGCTTCCGATGCAGACCTCGGCGACATTCTCTCGTTGTCCACCGAAGACATGCTCAACCGACGCTTGCAAGCTCAGGTGTACTACAAAGGTCTCGCCTGCTCCATGAAGCAGGCTCGCCAACTGGTCACGCACGGCCAAATTTGCATTGGCGAGCAAAAGGTGACCATCCCCTCATACGCCGTGAGCAAGGACGAGGAAGCAGAACTTCGCTACCACCCAAGCTCGGCCCTCAACGACCCCAACCACCCTATCCGCAAGGCCATCGAAGGCGTTCGTGAGAAGGCAGAATACGAAGAAGGTGAAGTTGACCCAGAGGCCACCGAAGAATTCGCTGAAGAAGTTCGAGAAGCCGGTGAGGCCTCAACCGCAGCCATTGAAGGAGGCGATGAGTGATGTCCCGCCAAGCCATTGTGAACATCTTCAGTTCCTACAACAACATCCTGATGACCGCCACCGATCTCACGGGTGCCGAGACCATCACCACCTGCAACGGTGGAGAAGTGGTCAAGGCCGGTAAGGACAAAGGCGGTCAATTCGCTGCCACTCGCGCTGCTGAGCGAATGGCTGATGCACTCAAGGACAAGGAATTCAACGAACTCATCGTCAAGTACCGTGCACCCGGCGGCAACCTCTCCAACAACACCGGGCCCGGGGCTCAGGCAGCCATTCGTGCGCTGACCCGTGCAGGCATGACCATCGCTCGCATCGAGGACGTCACGCCCATCGCTCACGACGGTACCAAAAAGAAAGGTGGCCGACGTGGTCGCCGTGTTTGATGAAGGTGAACACCATGAAGACTGAAATCGTTGAAGGCTGGCCACAAGGTCATGAAATCCGCATCCTCGTCACTGACACCGACGCTTCCCAAGTCAACGCCATCCGACGTGCGCTCATCGCCGATGTGCCAAAACTCGCCATCACTCGCGTCGACTTTTCGCAAGGTGTGACGCAAGACAACAAAGGCGAAATTGTGGAATCCGTCAACGTGCTTCCCGACGAAGTGTTGGCCCATCGCCTCGCCATGATCCCCATCCCCACCAACCTCGATGAGGGCCTCGTCTTCCCCGACGACTGCGACAACTGTCGAGACGTTGTTGAGAAGGACAAGGGTTGCCCCATGTGCCAGGTGCTGTACACCCTCTCGGCGCGTGGCCCATCCGCTGACGCCGAAGAAGAGTTCAAGACCGTCTACGCCGGTGACATCACGACCATTTCCGACCCCGTGTTCGACATTCGAGACGAACACAAGCAAATCCCACTCACGGTGTTGGCCAAGGGCCAATTCCTCGAGTTCTACGCCTTCGCTGTGCTCGGCCGTGGACGAGACCACGCCAAGTGGTCGCCTGTGGCAGCCGTTGGATTCCGACCCCAATGCGTCGCCGTCCTTAACAAACCCAAGAAAGCCAGTGCGTTGTTTGACCTCGGCTTGACCACCACCGACGGCACGCCCATCGATGCCAAGTTGTTTGGGAAGGACAAGAAAGTCACCAACATCAACCACGTGATGGACCTCGAAAAGGCCCTGCACCAAGTCGGTCCCGGCACCGGTCGTGAAGGTGACTTTGACGACGCCATCACGTTGGAACCCGTTGACGGTGCCTTCGTGTTCTCCTATGAAACGGACGGAAGTTTGGATCCGGTCACCGCCTTCAACATGGCGTTGAACGAACTCAGCCAGCGGTTCACCAACTTGAACGAAGACCTGGCCTCTGCCCTCGCTTGAGGGTGAAGAGGACAATTCATCAGCCTCGCTGACCTGCAAAGGTACGATGACAGCACCGGCGACAGCCCATTGCGGTGGCCACATCACCCTGCTGTTTTCCATTGACAAATCGTCAACCCTCACACGTAGTCAAGGCAGCCGAGGAGCTGGATTCACCATCGACCACGGCGTGTCCGTTGAAGGCACCTTGCTCGTCGTGAACGACCGAATGCAATCCACCGAGATGACCGGCATTCAACCGGATCCCAAACCGGAACCCAAGGGCCCGGCGGACTCGAAAGTTCAGATTACCGACATGCACGGCCTTCCCCTCGAAGACCCAACGCTGTACCTTGATTTCATTCAGGCTTGTCGCGACGCCACCTTGTTGCGAGATCACGAACACTTGGACGTGCAAGTTGGATTGCAATGCCCCGTTAGTCAGGGCTTTGGCATGTCGGCGGCCGGATTGGTGGCCTTGGGCAGGTTAATTCACCTCCTGACCGGCCGAGGACAACCGCTTCAATACGAAAAAATCGCACACCGCATCGAACGACAACACGGCGCCGGTTTGGGAGATGTGCTCGGCCTCTCGGTGGGCGGCGTTGAATTGCGAACCCAACCGGGTGCACCGGGTTGGCCGGGTGAAGCGGTAAGTTTCCACATCGAGTCACCCGTCCTGCTCGTTTGGGATGCGAACGAAGAACGTCACACAGCATCCTACATTGACGACCCGATGTGGCAATCGACCATCACCGCCGCCGGGGAAACCAGCGTTGCTGCGCTGAGAACTGGGCCTTGGGATGCCTCACGTTGGCGCGATCTGCTTGAACAGTCCCGTGCCTTTGCAGAAGCCTCGGGGATGCTCGAGGAAGCCGTGCGAGCCAACGTCTACCATGCGGTGTTGGGTGCTGTTCAAGACGCTGGAATGCAAGCGAGCGTGGCCGCCCGTTTGTGCATGCTTGGCAGTTCCGTGGTCGTCGTGCCTCGCCGTTTGGACCAACCTCCGTCCATCGAGGAATTGGAGACGTTGGCCGACGGGTTGAGGGAACGAGGTTTCTCAACCATGGTGACGACGGTCGCCCCCATCACTCCTCGCTAAGACGAGCCAGGTCGATGGGACCGGCATCCAACATCTGCACGCCGGGCAGAAACAGGTTCTCGGAAAAACCGTGGCGGAACATGATGGCGCCGCTGCCCCACTCCTCGATGTATCGATTCATTTGCTTCTTCATTTTTTTGCGTTGGAAATCAACGTCGGCTCCGTAGAAATGCTTGGCGTCAATCCAAGCTACGGGTTCTCCGTTGATGTACACGTGATCGAGAAACAGCAAGTCGGGTGTTCGAACCGGACGACCCAGTGCTTCGGACTGTTCTTTCACCATCTCCGGCTGACGACGGAGACGAATGCCTTGGGCCTCAAACCAATCGGCGAGGATGTCTTCAAACAAATCGGCCTTCACTTGCGTTTCAGATTGGTCGACGCTCGCCACCCTATCGGCTGCCTCCGCCGCTTCAAATTCAGCCCGTTCTCGTTCTTTCATCGACGAAGGTTCTCGGAGGCTTTCTTTGATTTTGTTCTTTGACCAACCCATGGATTCGAGCACCACTCGGAACAAATTCATGGGCGAATAATCGTATTGCAAGGACAGGTCGATGATGGATGTCCCGTTACGGTACTTTCGCGCCAACTCCTTCCCTTTCGACCTTAATTGGTGATGCGAGTACACGGTTTTTTGTTGAAGAAGAGCGGAACGCAACGAAAGCGCTTGTTCGAGGGTCATCGACTCGTTTGCAACATGCCTCGAGATTTCGTCCACACGTTCATCGGTCAACCAGCCATATTCGCCTTTTTTCACCACCCAACTGGCAACCTGCTCCTCTGATTTCAGCGGTACAGGCGTCACCTTCCATTCGAGATGGAACGTCTTCGGTTCGTCCATGTCGGCTGGTATGGCCATGGCTCGGGGCTCGCGTTCGAAGCGTTGTTCGGCCATCGCTTGCATGCGTTTGACCTCTTTCGCATGTTGCTCCTCAAGGTGAGCCTTGCGAGGACCGCCGTAACGGCGATTGTTTCGACGCCTTTGCTGGCGGCCTTTGGGGCGGCGAGAAGCGTCACTCATGGCAGCATTCCAAAGGCGACACTCAATGAAGCCTCCCCTTTTTTTGGGTTGAACGACGACGCGCGGGGTTCTTATGCAGGTCGTCGATGCAATTGCATGCGCTTCCTTGTGGTTCATGCCGTGTTGCTGGCCGTGCTGATGGGTTGTTCAACCGTTCCGCTGTCAAACGATGCTGGATTCATCCTCTCATCCGATGAGCCCGTGATGTCAACGGGCGCAGAAAACACCTCAGGTTGGCTGGCCACTGCCGGTGGTGCCAATGGAGAGCGAATCACCACGATGATTCCTCTTTCAAACGGCACCATGGTGGTCGCCGGATGGTTTGAACAAACCATCGAATTCCACGGCGATGTCGTCGGTTTCTCAAGCGAGGATTCCTCCTTTGGCGTCGATTTTTTTGTGGGTTATATCGATGAGACTGGCAACTGGACGTACACCGTGAACGGAACCAGCATCGGCATGGACGCGGTTTCATCGATGGCTCAATTGAGCGACGGTACGCTTCTTCTGGCAGGGACCTATTGCGAGATGACCCAGGACGGGTCCTGTAACTTGACCTTGGGCTCCCTCGACCCCATCAACAAAAGCGCTGAAGACCACGAAAACGGTGTGTTTCTCGCTGCGATGTCGCCAACGGGTGACTGGTTGTGGTCCAAGTCCTATTCCAATCCATACCAGTTGATGGTCGTTGACCTCTTGGTGACCCAATACGATGAGATCCACCTCGCTCTCCTTCACCGAGGCGAACTGACGATCGACAACCTCTCCTCCCCAGCCAGCGTGACAGCAGAGGCCGTGGCCTTGGTGGAGATGAACGCACAAGGCGATGTTTCGGCCTTGTCCACCGTCTTTTCCAGCAACGCCCTCGATGATACCGGCAGTTTGTGCAAAGACAACGCTGGCATGACCTATTTCGCTACCAGTTTCACCGAATTGATCGTTTTCGGACAGGAGGAAATCAACAGTTCGGGTGGCCTGAACATCGCAGTTGGTCAATACGCTGACGGAGTTTGGAATTGGGTGAATCAAGCCGGAGGGCAAGACGACACCACGGTGACGGCTTGCAGCGGCCGCCCCGATGGTGGCGTCAGCGTGGTAGGCGACTACATGCAAGACCTCACGTTTGGCACCCACCAAGTGGACAATGCGGTGTGGGTTGACTTCTACGAAGCCCATCTCTCGTCCGACGGAACGTGGGTGCATGCCACGGGTTTTGGTGGCAACGGTGCAGACCGAGCGGTTGGTATTTTCGTGAACGACCAAGGTGACAGCATTGTCCTTGGGGAAACAACGGGAAGCATCACCCTCGGCGAATTCACCTTGTCCGACCTCGACGGTGTCAACGACGGCAACCACTTCGACGTGTTCCTTGCCCAGCGGCAAGCCAACGGGCCGTGGGACTGGGCCATCTCTGGCGGCGGCGCCGGCAACGACCTTGCCACCGCCCTCTCCTCCAGCGCAAGCGGCTCGCCCGTTGTTGCCTTCGCTTCAAACGCCGACGGCTCCTTCGGCATGCATGCCTTTGACCAACGGGACCAAACCGATATCGGCGTCTGGTTGTACGAAACTGACCTTGACTTGGACGGGATCTTGGACGGTGCAGACAACTGTCCAAAAGTCGCCAACGTCGACCAGGCAAACCATGACGGCGATGCCTATGGCGATGTCTGCGACGACGATGATGATGGGGATGGTGTCAACGACCTGAACGACGATTGCCCCGATGGTGATGTGGGGTGGTCAGCCAACGCGTTGTCGGACCACGACGGTGACGGTTGCAGAGACTTGACAGAGGATTTGGACGACGACGAAGACGGTATTTTCGACACCAACGACCTGTGTCCAAAAGGTCCGGTTGGCTGGGTTTCCGACGAAGAAAACGACATTGAACAGGACGGGTGTGCCGACATTGACAGCGACGGCGATGGCTTTGTGGACCAGGCTGACAATTGTCCCGCAGTCGCCAATCCAACGCAAGCGGACCTTGACAACGACCTCGTGGGCGACCTGTGCGATGCGGACAAGGACGGCGACGGCATCAGCATCCCCGATGACAATTGTCCCAACGACCTGAACCCATGGATTTCCTTCTCGTGGAACGATTACGACGAGGACGGTTGCCTTGACGAAACCATCGATGAAGATGACGACGATGACGGCGTGCTCGATGTTGATGACGATTGCCCCTACGGGGAGAAAAACTGGATCGACGAGGCCACGTCCATGGACCACGACAGTGACGGTTGCGCAGATTCAACCGAGGACGATGACGATGACAACGACGGTGTGGAAGACGGTGTTGACCGTTGTCCGAAGGGCATTATCGGCGTTGCTCAAGCCGGTCAGGACATGGACGGCGATGGTTGCATCGATGCTGTGGAAGACGATGACGACGACCAAGACGGTGTTCTTGACCCGCTGGATGAGTGCCCCCGTTCGGACCCTGCAGACCAAATCTCCTCGAACGGATGCAGCCAGTTCCAACTTGATGATGACAACGACGGTGTGGTCAACGCCTACGACTTTTGCCTCAACTCAGCAGCCAACGCCATCGTTGACCAACAAGGCTGCGACACGACCAACATCGCTCCGTCCGGTGATGCAGACGAGGGCGGTTGGGGCGTCGCTGGTTGGCTGTTCCTCTTGGCAGGCGCCGTGGTCGTTTGGGCCGTTTACACCAACAGTCAGCGACCGGGTCCTCCGTTGGAACCCATCGTAAAAATTCCACCACCTCGACCTGCTTCGGTGGATGAAGAAGCCTGATCACGCATAGATGACGCTGGGTGAAAGTGGCATGGCCGAGCCGGCCCGACCCGTGGTATCGTCATCGCTTTCACCGACAACAACCTCGATGTTCTCAAGCCCAAGTTCGGTGGAAATGAAGGTGGAAGCTGCGGACAACACCGCCTCCTCGTCCATGGTTGAACGCACGACAGACCGGGAGACATCGTCCCATTTGAACACTTGAGGTAGCATCTTCTTGCCCCAAAATCCAATCATCTCACCCTTTCGCTCGCCTTGCGCCATTGGCATGGCCTGGAGGACAGGGAGGAATTGCTTGGGGTGGCCACCGTCTGCCACGAAGGCGAGGGCTTCCTGCGCCATCGTCCGTTTCCACGGGGGAGCCGTCACGAAGGTTGCATGAGAGGCGGTTTTACCGAGGTGGCGTTCAGCGACCACGCGAACCTTTCGAGCCTGCTCAAGCACGTCCCGAATGTATTGCTCGCCCGCCAAAAGCACCTGGTCCTCGTCCGAAAGGGCCTCGGGAACGACGAGAGAACTCGCCGAGACAAAGCCGGAGGTGGAGTCCAAAGCTGCCCACCAATCCTCGGCCAAATGCGGCGTAGAAACCGAGATCAATTGCGACCACACCGGCAAGATGTCTTCTGCAACCTCACGGCAGCCACCGCCACGACGCACGTACCAGTTGATGTCCTTGATGACATCGAAATGTGAAATCTCCACAGCACGGCGCAAATCGTAGGCGTCCATGGCATCGTTGAACTCCAAGACGCGTTGGGTGAAGCGAGCGACCATCCATTCGTCCATGGCCGTTGCTTCACCCGACCAGGCCATCAATTGCGAAGGCATGGTTTGGAGTTGAAGCATCACGCGATGGTTGGCCTCAAGGGCGGCATCCGACCAGTCCATGCCCGCTGTGGGATTGGCGGCAAACAGGATGAACAGGCGAACGGTGTCGGCCCCAAATCGCTTGATCATCTCTTCTGGCGAAACGGTGTTGCCCAGTGATTTGCTCATCTTGGCGGAACGGGTACCGAGTTCGCCATCGCAGTGAGGGCAGGGAGCGCCTCCGTGTGACACGGAAAGCGTCACGCCGCAGTCCGCACAGAACGGAGCGGACTTGTTCACCATGCCCTGACACAGCAATTCGTAGAAGGGTTCACTCACGTTCATCAGTCCCAAATCTCGCAACGCCTTGGTCATGAAACGGGCGTAGATGAGGTGCATCTGAGCGTGTTCAATGCCACCGCAGTAGAAATCAACCTGCATCCAGTGGTCTGCAATGGCTTGTTCGAAGGGGAGATCGTCGTTGGTGGCATCGGTGTATCGCAAGAAATACCACGATGAATCCATGAAGGTGTCCATGGTATCGGTTTCCCGTCGTGCATCGCCCCCGCACGAAGGACACGGCGTGTGCACGAACGAGAGCGAAGATTCCAACGGGTTGCCCTTGCCAAACACCACGTCTCGAGGCAGTTCGACCGGCAAGTCGCGCTCGGGGACGGGAACTGCCCCACAGGATTCACAATGAATCACCGGGATGGGTGTGCCCCAGTACCGCTGGCGAGAAATCAACCACGGACGTACCTTCCAGTTGATGGTTTGGTGACCTCGCCCCGCGTCCTCAAGGGCTTGACACACGGCACGCTTGGCTTCTTGACCGTACAATCCGTCAAAGCCTTCCACAGGACTGTTGACCATCCAACCGAGGTCGGTTTCGGCTTTTGCCATGGGCGCTGCTGCATCACCGTCTTCGGCCATCACGAGAACACGGCGAATCGGGATGCCGTATTCCGTTGCGAAATCAAAGTCACGCTCATCGTGAGCCGGCACCGCCATCACGGCTCCTGTGCCGTAACTGGCAATGACGAAATTGCCGATCCAAATGGGGACGTGCTCACCGGTCAATGGATGAATCGCATAACGGCCAGAGAACACGCCCTTCTTCTTGTTCATGTTCTTGATACGGTCAAATTCCGACATCCGTGCAACTTCGTCGTAAAGGGCACGCCAGGCTTCCTCGTAATCGGTACCAACCACCAGCGTTTCCGACAGTGGGTGTTCGGGCGCCAGCGTTACGAACGTCGCCCCAAACAAGGTATCAGGGCGCGTGGTGAAGACCTCGATTTCTTCCTCTCGGTCCACCACGGAGAACAGGATATTGGCACCTTCCGAGCGACCCAACCAATCTTGCTGCAGCGACTTCACGTTCTCGGGGAACTCGATGTCCTCGAGACCATCGTACAACTCCTGGGCGTAGGCGGGGAGGTCGAGGAACCACTGGCTCATGTTGCGCTGAGCGACCGGACCGTTGCAGCGCCAACACCGACCTGCTTTCACCTGCTCGTTGGCGAGCACCGTGGAACAGGCCTCACACCAGTTCACGGGTGCAAATTCTCGACGTGCCAGTCCCTTTTCCATGAACTTGGTGAAGAACCACTGGTTCCACTTGTAGTACCGAGGGTCGTGGCTCTTGAGGGTGCGGCGCCAGTCGTAGGAGAAGCCCATCCGCTTGATTTGAGCCGTGATGGAGGCCATGTTTCGCTCCGTGATGTCGTGAGGGTGTCCCCCCTCTGAAATGGCGGCGTTTTCAGCCGGCATCCCGAACGAATCGTACCCCATGGGGTAGAGAACGTCAAACCCCATCATGCGTTTGTAGCGCGCAACAGCATCGCCAATGGAGTAGTTTCGCACGTGCCCCATGTGCATCTTCCCAGAGGGATAGGGGTACATTTCGAGGCAGTAAAAGGAGGGACGGCCTTCGTTGATTTCAGCCTCAAACAGGCGAGCATCGGCCCATTTTTTTTGCCATGCCACTTCGTCAACGGGTTCGAGTTCGGTTGACATCGAGGTTCACCCGTCCACTGGACGAAGCCTCCCACTCGCCATCACGCTATGAAAGCCACGCTTGCATTCTGCCCGAGGTTGTGACCTCTTGACCGCTTCATGGTTGTCCGAAATCATCGTTGGTTTCCAACAGGAAGATGGCTTCCCTCGTCAATTTGTACCGGTTCATCACGCCCATCTTGCGGCGTTCGACCAAACCGTACTTTTGCAGGGTCCTCAAGTGGTGAGAAATCAACTGCTGACTCTTCTCAAGCCGCTTCGCCAATTCAGCCTGGGTCGGGAATTGTCCCAATCCACCGTCCTCATCGAGCAGGTTGAGGATCTTGCCTTGCAGGCTGTTGGGGTCGGGGGAGAGGGGTGGAACGGGGAGGTCCGCTTCTGCCGTGCTGGGGTTGAGTTGGTTGGTCAGTGGATAGTACCGAACCAAACGGCCGTCGCTCTTTCGCCAGACGTTTTCCTCGGCTTCAAGCACACGGAGGTGGTGGGTGATTTGCCCGTTGCTCATGTCAAGAGCGCTCATGAGTGCGCGGAAGTGGCAGCCCGGGTTGGCGGTGAGGTACCCCATCAATCGTCCGCGCTGGTAACGGCCGTCGGTCGTTTCGTGGGTTTTGCCAATCAGTCCGAAGAACCACAAACCGGCTACGGTGGCTGGAAGACGCAACCCTTCGTTGGTAGCGACCATCACCGAGAGCAGCGACAGCAACGAGACCGTGACCACCACCGTCACCACAGGGGCCACGATGGTTGGCTCGACGACCTGTTCGCTCTCGTCCTGCAGGACGGTTTGAGGGACGGGTGATGCTTCCTGCTCAATCGACTGTTCCATCACCACCGCCACCACTTCAACCGAAGGTGCGTTGAAGGCTTCACAGGCGGGAGAAGGTGCGGTCAAGAGCACCTCGTAGATGCCCTCGACGGTGCTGCTTGGAGACCACGCTCCAAGGGTGCGAGCGTTGGAAAGCATGTAGGTGGATTCGCCGCTTTCCATGACGTAGCAGGTCCCGGCTTCGGTGAGCAAACCGGTCCATATTCCCGAGAGTTCAAACGACTCAACAACGACTTCATCCGTACCAGCCTCGTTGTCTTCGACCTCGGTGAAGGATTCTGGCCAAGCCAGACTGGTCGTGGTGGCCAGCGTGGAAGAGGTCAGCATGGTGATTTCCAACGTGTAGAACCCATCGGGAACAATCGCTTGGCCGTCCTGAAGCATCTCGACGTTGAAGCCGTCGAATTGGAGCGCTGTTTCACCGGACGGAACCATCACCTTGCGGCCGTCGTATTCGCCGCACAAGGTTTGGAAGCGGTGAGCTGTTTGCTGGGATGCATCGATGAACTCCACCACGAAGGCACAAGGCTCGATCATGCGCAAGTTGTAGGCTTCACCGGCGTTGGTCACCGCAGTGTTGATCTGCAGGGTGTCGTCGTCCAACCATGCGGTGCTGCTCTGGAGATTGAGGTTGGCAGGAGGCGTGCAGGCGTTTGGTTCTGCATCACGGTATTCCAGGGTGGTTGCTGTGGCAAGACCAAACTGTGGCACCTCGGTCACCACGGTGTAGGTCCCTGGTTGAACCCGGCACCCTTCGCTGTCAAAGAAGTTCCACTGCGGCAAGGTGAGCGAGAGAGGGGCGTCGGTTTTGAGGGTGGTTTCCAACTGAATGGATTGGCACTCTTTTCCGGTTCGTGAGTCAAAGACGACACGCCCTTCGTCGTCGAGGATCCAAAGTTCGGCACGACAGGATGAGGTGAACGTCAAGACCTGGTCTTCATCGAGGGTGTTTTGCATGTCCAACTGTGCAGCGAAGATGTTGCCTTGACCAAAGGGCTGCAAGGCGTTGATGTTTGAGGTGAGCATGAGGTCCGCCTCGGCCGTGGATGATGCGGATGTCCCGTCGAGGGTGGTTTGATGGACGAACCCGTCGCCAGGTGTGGAAACCGTCACGTCAGCCACATCGGAAGCCTGGACGACCACGTGGTCAACCACCAACATTTCTCCGGGCATCAGGGTCTCAACATCACCGTAACACGCACCACCCAACATCGAGACATCGTTGATGGTGTGTTGGAACAAACACGAGGGTTCAGCGTCAACATCCACTGCTTGGGAAGTAGGGTTGTGCACGCTGACAAGACCGAGCCAAGCACCGTCGGCATCGCCGGTTCGCTGAACCCAATTCACGTCGTAGGCGAGGTCGCTGGGCACGGCGATGGGGGTTTGAATGGTCACCGACATGCTTTGCGACAGGCCGGTGGAGGTGTGGACAAGTTCAACGGTGTAGCTTCCACCCTCCAGCCATTCACCTTCTTCGTCGTTCATTGACCAAACCACGTCTTCGAAGGTCGTTGAGCCACCTGCAGGAAGGTCCAGCCCGCGAGCGCGATCGGGGCAGGCGGCATCACCGTCCACGACCAACACGTTGGTTTGATCGTAAACATCGATGACGAAGGGGCAAGCGGGGTTTTCTGTGAGCGACACGGTTTCGCCTTCATTCACCAACACAGGCGTGAAAATCAGCGGGTGATTAGCATCGTACCACGTCTGTTCGTCGTAAGCAACGACCGTTGCATCAAGGCGGACATCGGTCGTGTCGGCAGAAGCAAAGCCGGCCATCAGCGAGGCCAACAACAACCCCGCCACGACCAACAATCGGCCTGTCGGCTTCTCGCCCATGTGAAAACATGGTCGCTTCCCCTTTGAAAGGTCAGCGGTGCAAACGATG
>JAYQAK010000054.1:0-12409 GCA_038136695.1 Candidatus Poseidonia sp. | reverse complement strand
GGCGCGGGCGGGGCTGCTGGGGGTGCTGGGGGTTGCATGTCTTATCCTCCTTGTTTCAATTTCCCCAACGACGGATGTGCGGAATCAATTCCCGCAATTCTTCGTTGGAGTAGGCACGGTTCGAACTCACCAGTTCGACCAATCGGGGTTCCCGAATCATTTGCATGATCTCGGCAGGTGACTTGCGAGCGAACTCGTCGCGCGTCAGGTCGTTGAAGTTGCGAACCTTTGCGAGGAAGGCCTCACGGGTTCGCCGTTGGTATTGGGTTGGGTCCAGTTTTGTTGGACGCTCCCTGAATCGGGTCAAGTCGAAGACGTGACGCCAGTTTTCTTTCTCTGGGACCACCATGATAGCGATGGCCAGAAGCGCAAAGAGATTGAGGATGATGAGCCATTTCAACACCGCATCGCTGGTGAGCAACACGATGGCTCCCATGGCTTCTGTAAAGGGCATGGAAAGCGTGCTCGAAACGTGACGACTTTCGTCGAAGACGATGTTGAAGGCTGCCGGGCTACGGGCGATGGTGGTTGAAAGTTCATCGTTGTCAAACTCCATCATGTCGTTGATGAGGGCGGTAAAGAAGAACTCGTTTCCACGCCACGTGGTGTCGCCAAGTCCCTTGTTCAAGCCCTCGGAGTCGGTGTCCCAGCACATGTGGCCGTGCTGAATGTACAAGGCGGAATCGCACTGCATCTTGCCCGTTTCCTCTGCGGTGTCTTGGTCCCACAAATGGTTGGCCAAAACCGAGTGGTCGGAGACGAACACAATGCTACCCGTGGCGCTGATTTCGCCAATACCGCCACCGTCGATGACCTTCCGCTGGTCAAGGACGGTCTGCCCGGGGTAGTCGATACGGATGACAAGACCGGTTTCGCCTTCACCCAGTGTGGGGTTGTTCTCGCCCTTACCCGCATCGATTTCCGCTGAGGTGGAAGCCGCTGCGAGCACGTGGATGTTGCGGCCGGTGTCGGCTTGGGTGTCAAGCACCTGGATGGCCGTAGGCCGATGGAACAGCACGGGAATGCGGCAATTTTCAACCCGTTCGTTGTTCACATCGTCCTCGGAGCATGGAACGGCTTTCTCATCACCCATCGTGGCGATGTCTCGAGTCACGCTGGCCACGGACCAAATCTTTCGTGTGTCAGGCGTGATACGGGTGCCGTCGTCTGCGGTGACCTCGTAGTAACGTCCGGTGTTGATGTCGTCTCGAATGGGTGAATCGAAGTACTTGACACCGAACTCTTCGGCCACGAGTTGGGCGTTGGTGGAGTTGGATGCGAGGATGACTTTGCCGGCTCGCTTGGTGACAAAATCGTGGAGGGCGGCAGCCTCGGCGGCGTCGAACGGCTTTTCTGGAGCCGCAATGACCAGCAAGGTGCGGTGTGGGTTTTGCCAGTCGTTGACCAGCATCGGCGTGGACATCGTGTTGGCGACGTTGAAATCTTCGAGGCTCTCTCGCATCAAGGTCAATTGCTGATCGGAGTACTCGTCATCGTTTTGGTAAGGTGAGAACACGGTGGTCTTTCCGGCCGAAACAACGGCAATAACCACCGTAGAAAGGGCAACTGAAGCAACAAGCCCAATCATGAGCCACGCTTCGAGGCTCAGTCGGGATTTTTCTGCTTCCGCCATTTCCTTACCCCACTGTGCCAATGTAAAACGACAGATTTACATCCTTCGGAGACACATTCCACACATAATAGTTGCTCAGCCTTGGGCAGGGATTTTTGCCGCTTTCATTTGACAGCGGCCCGCTTTGTTCGAAAAAATATAGGGCCGATTTTGCGAAAAATTACACTTTTTACCATCAACGCAGATGGCGCCGGCGTTCAAGCACGACCAGGCTGACCAAGCAGACCAGGAGCGACTCGAGGCCGCCGACCCATGCAATGTTTCCGTTCTCCAACATTGGTTCGTCGTCTTCGTCTTCTTCCACTATTGGATCGTTGTCTTCTTGAGGGGCCTTGACATCAATGTTCATGCTGTCCGACCGCTGAGCACCGTCCCCTTCCGATTTGATAGCAATGCCAACTTCACACGTGCGCTCTTGATGACTGCTGGTCGCCTCAAGACGAAGTGTGAAGGAAGCTTTGTTGTTTCCGTTTGATGCGGTGACTTGGACCACGGTGTCTTCCAGTTCTTCAAGGCCGGTCACGGAAAGATGGGGGCAACTGCGAACGGTGGCTTCAGCAACCGTGATAGCGTCTTGCGTGTTGCCAAGATTGCTCACTTCGAGGGTAAATTCAACCCAAGAACCCGCAAACAGGGTTTCGGTGGGTAGGGAAACAACTGGAACCAACCGGTACATTCGAGGAACGCTGACATCGGCTTGAATCTCTTGGTTGCGGAGGCTTGATTCGCCCACCTGCTCTTCGCCAACGACCGTGAGTTCAATCTTTGATGAAGGCGAAAACGAACGAACTTCCTCTGCCGTTCCTCCAGTGATTTTGATGGTGAACGTGTCGTTGGTGTTGCCCGATACCGAAACACTCTCCGGTCCGTCAAAGGTGAACGGGCCATCCTCGTCGTAATCGTAGGTCAGTGCGAGATTCAATTCAGCAGGGCCCTCGTTGTTGACAAACACGACCAATTCACCGGTGAGGTCCCAGTCGTCCTCCAAATCAACGACGTACTTTGGATCGACATCGGTGACCCAGCCCATCTCCCACGAAGGGCCGTCAAGACCTTGTCCCGCTGCGGGGCACGAAGCCAACAACAGACCGAGAACCATCAAGGCAGGAAGACTGCGGCGCATATCAATCACCTTGGAGGAGGGCCGTCAAGGCTCGTTTGGTGAGGGTTTTGACCATGGAACGACGGTAGCGTGGGGGAAGCGCTGTGTTGTTGACCGGCTTCACCGATTTTTGCACCGCTTCGGCCAACTTGATGACGTCAAGGTCGCCCTCAGCGAGATGGGCCTCCACCTCTTCGTTGTGGAGGCGAGGAATGGACTCCAAGGCCGTGCTTGCAATGCGCAGGCTGTTGGGTTGACCATCAATCCACGAGGCGGCGATACCTGCCTCGGGGAAATCCCACGAATCACGCACCCTGAGTTTTTGGTAACAGCCTCTCCGAGTGCCTGCATCTTCGGGAAGAACCACCTTGAGGAGGAATTCTCCCGGCTCCAGCACGTTCTTCTTCATGCCGTCGAGTTCGTAAAAATCGTGCAAGGGGAGCGTTCGCTCACCGTTGGGCCCAATCAGCACCACGCTCGCACCCAACACCATGAAGTTTGGAGCAAGGTCGCCTTGATAGGTGGCCACGCACAACGTGTTCTGGTTGGGAATCACTCGGCAGTCAGCGCCGGTTCCACAGTCTGCTTTGTGGCACCAGTCGATGGAACGACGCCAATCTTCACCTTGATTGTACCAGAAACAACGGGTGTCCAAACACAAATTCCCACCGACCGTCGCACTTTTTCGAATCAACGAGGAGGCCACCTTGGCAGCGGCTTGCGCCAGCAGTGGATGGGCGCCGTTGGCTTCTGTGATCGAATCGAGGGTGACCATGCAACCGATTTCGTTGGCTGTCATCGAATGTGCATCTTGAAGACCTGCAAGCGAAATCACATGCGGTTGAGGGTTGATGTGCCACTTGTAATTTGGCAAGACATCGGTGCCGCCTGCAACCCAGTCAAATCCTTCTCCGCGCTCGAGCAGAGATGCCGCCAAGGCGACGGCATCCTCCACCGAGGTCGGATGATGAAGTTCAAACGGTGGCATCAGCATCAAGCATCATCCTCCATGTGCCGCTGTTCTTTCTTGAGCCATGCGCGGCCGGCAAAGCCCAACTCGGCCAGTTGTTCTGGGAGGGGCTCATCCGCTTCGCGCCATCCATCAACTTGGTCGGCAAGCGGACGATTGGGGTCGAATCCAAACAACACGCCGTTCACATAGGCCGAGGTGTCTTCGCTTCGTTGGCGAAGCCGGTCCCGTTCTCGGTGGAGATTCGCACGTTCCTTGAGCACGGCTTGAAGCGGGCCGTGTTCAAGCCGAGGAGGGCTCAACTCAGTGGAATCGGACAACCCCTCCTTCTTGACGTGCTTCTCGATGCCGTGGTAGACGACGTCGGGCGTGAGTGGAAGGTCGCGAAGACGAACGCCCACGGCATCGTAGACGGCGTTGACAACGGCTGGGAGAATGGGCAACAGAGGGCCTTCGCCGGCCTCTTTAGCACCAAACGGCCCCTCGGGGTCACTCGATTCGACGATGATGGCTTCCACATGGGGCATCTCGTGAACGGAGGGAATCTTGTATTCGAGCAAATTGGCGTTTTGCAGGTGCCCGGTCCGCCCGTAGACCATTTTCTCACTCAGCACTTGCCCCAACCCCATGTGACAAGAGCCGATGATTTGCCCCTTCACCGCCAACGGGTTGAGGGCTTTGCCGCAATCGTGCGCAGCCCAGACATTGGTGCACGACACGAGCCCGGTCTCAACATCAACGTCCACTTCGGCGACGTAGGCGGAGAAGGAGTAGGCCGGTGCCAAACCTGCTGCTGCCCCTTTGTGCACGCCACCCATGGGTGGTGAGCGGTAGGCGCCTCGTCCGATCAACGCACCCGTGTCCGCCTGCGCCTTGTGAAGAGCCTGAAGGTAAGAGACACCAATCGAGGGGTCGTGTTTGTAGTAGATGCGCCGGTCGTTGAGCACCAACACGTTGGGGTGGTAACCAAGCAATTCCCAGGCAGCTTTCAGCAACTGGTCTCGAATCTCAATGGCGGCACGAATGGCGGCATTGGCGTTCATGAACGTTACACGGCTTGAGTAAGAACCGAGGTCGACAGGGCTGGTGTCGCTTTCGTGGCTGCGAACGTGAATCATCTCAACGGGGAGCGCCAACACCTCGGACACGACCTGAGCCACGGCCGTGGTGGAACCTTGCCCGATATCGGCTGCCCCGGTGTGAACGGTCACACCGCCGTCCATGTCCACCTGAATGTGCACGGTGGCATGCGGGAAGTTCGTCGGGTCCCAATGGATGGGGAGACCCGATCCTGAAATGAAGAAACCGCAGCCAATGCCGATACCTTTTCCGAGAGGCAACTGTCTGAATTTCTCGTCCCAGTTTGAGCCTTCTCGAACCCGCTCGAGTGCTTCACGCATGCCGTTGGAGGTGATGCGGAAGCCGCTGATGGTTCGGCTGTGCGGGGGCAAAAGGTTGGCAAGACGCAGGTCAATGGGGTCGACGTTCATGGATTCAGCCATTTCATCCAATCCAACTTCCACGGCACAACGCGTGTTGACCGCCCCGTGACCCCGCATGGCCCCCGAGGCTGGTTTGTTCGTCCACACCCGCGCCCCAGTGTAGTGGAAGGAACCCAATTCATAGGGGGCGGTCGCCAAGACACCGTTGTAGTACGAGGTCACGTGACCGAAGGAAGCAAAGCCGCCACCGTCAATGAGGGCGTCGATATCAAACCCAGAAATTCGCCCCTCGTCATCAGCGGTCATCTTGACGTCGATGTGACTTGGATGGCGACCACGGTTGATCCAGTACACCTCTTCACGGTCAAACGTGATACGCACCGGCTTGCCGGATTTTCGAGAGAGGATAGCCGCGCACATCTCGTGCGGGAACGGGTCCGACTTTCCTCCAAAGCCACCACCGACAAAGGTTCGAACGACGTTGATTTGGTGCATTGGAACATCGAGCACCGTGGAAAGGGCCCGATGGGTGTAGTGAGGAACCTGTTGCGGGGTGTAAAGTTGCAACCGGCCGTTCGGGTCCCAGTGAGCAACGACGGCATGCGGTTCGGTGAACCCGTGGTGAACACCGGACATGGTCCAGGTGCCGTGCGATGATGCGTGCGGGGTCTTCACCAACGAGCGGTCTCCAAATTCTTGGAACACACGCTTCTGCACGTTGGTTCTTGCCAAGTGGTACTTTCCACGCCAGTGAATGGGTTCGTCGTGGTCCTCAAGGCCAAGTTTGGGGTCAAAGACGGGTTCGAGTTCTTCCCATTCGATATCAAACAGCGACAAGGCTTCAATGGCCGTCGCCTCATCAACAGCAGCGACGCACGCAACCAAGTCCCCCACGTGACGCACTTTCTCCACCGCCATGGCGTGTTCGTCTTTGGTGACGGGAAGGACGCCAAACCGGTTGGGTGCATCGTTCCCGGTCGCCACAGCGATGACACCGGGAAGCGCTTCCACCTTCGAAGTGTCGATGGATTTGATGCGGGCATAATGGTGAGGCGAACGGAGAATTTTCCCGATGAGTTCCCCTGGCAAGCGGACGTCGTCGCCGTACCATGCTTGACCGGTGACCTTGGCATTGGAATCAACCAGCGGCATCGCTTTTCCAACCGACGTGCCGGTTCGGGCCCTGTCGTGGATGTGGTCGCCGGCCGGTTTCGGCTCCTGTCCACCTACTGTTTCTGGAATGAAGGCCAAGTCACGGGGGCGCATGACGGGTTCTGAACCACCCGAACCCGGTGGAGGGAAGGCTTGTTTCCCGGCCACGCGTTTCCCGTCCTTTCTGACCGAGGACGAGGACGAGCCGGGTTGTTGATGGTAGGTACCCATGGTGATCACTTCGCATGGCCGGGTGGCATCGTCGG
The DNA here is from genome assembly GCA_038136695.1 of Candidatus Poseidonia sp. Lineage (GTDB taxonomy): Archaea > Thermoplasmatota > Poseidoniia > Poseidoniales > Poseidoniaceae > Poseidonia. The sequence continues at coordinate 5,844 of JAYQAK010000054.1, read as the reverse complement.
CTCCTCTGGCCCCGATGGATGTGGGTCGGGATGGGGCGAACTTGCGGGCGGTGCGGGCTCAACCTCGCCACGGTGCATGGCTGCGGCCGCCTCGATGGCATCGATGATTTGCTGGTAACCTGTGCATCGGCAAAGATTGCCTTCAATGGCACAGGCAATCTCCTCTCGCGTCGGGTTCTCGTTCGTGTTAAGCAGGGCTTGTGAGGTGACCAAGAAGCCGGGGGTGCAAAATCCACATTGAGAGCCCCCGTGCGTGGCAAAACAGGTCTGGATTGGAGCCAAATGAGCGCCATCGGACAGCCCTTCAACGGTGATGATGTCGCTGCCTTCGACCTGACCTGCGAGCGTCAAGCAGGACAGTTTTGGGACACCGTCGATCATCACGGTGCAACATCCACACGTACCAAGGTCACACCCTCGCTTCACGCCCAGTGTGCCGACCTTGTCCCTGAGCACATCCAACAACACCGCGTTACCGGGTGCGAGGACTTCAACCGGTGTACCGTTGACCGTTCCCGTCCAAACCTTCCCCTTTGGCGAGGGAATCATGGATACATGTTCCTTGCCGACCATGCCCGTCCCCGTCTTTCCGTAGGTCATTCACCCTTTGATAATTGGGGGCGGAGGTTCTGTGGGCAAGGATTCACTCTTCCTCTCTGTATTCTCCGCCAAGCGCCCCTTCAACCTCTTCAATGGCGTTTCTCAACACGAGTCCGTGATACACGCGGATTTTTCTTGATTTGACCTTCTCGTTGACTTTCAATTCAATCTCCTGCAGTTGGTCGAGGTGCTTTGCGTCGTGGATTTCTTCGAGAAGGTGGCGGTATTCGTTTCGACGTCCGATATAGAATCCAAGGTAGATAGGAATCAGTAAAAAGGGAATGACGAGTTCCTCAAACACAATTTCCGCAACCCCTGAAACGGAGATTTCGAAGTAGTCGGGGTCGTACTCGAAACTAAACGACCCAGGCCCCAATCCACCAGCATAGAAGATGCCGGTGTTGGTGCCGAAGTACATGGTGAACGGCGTCTCTTGGCCGTCATAGATGTCGGAACCACGGTCCAATTCGACGTTGTCGGGCCAACCATCGTTGTCGTTGTCCTTGTCGAGGACATCAGGGATGGTGTCTTGGTCAGCGTCCGGTGGCGTTGAGGCTGCGTTGTAGGGGTCGTAGAGAATGGTTCCGGATGAGGCTGAACGTTCCATTTCGTTGCGAATACCATCTCCATCGGCATCATCGTCGTATTCATCCGGAATGAAATCGCCGTCAATGTCCGAACAGCCTTTGAGACGGTATTTACTCAGCCCGTAGATGTTGGGACAGTTGTCGCTCAGTGTATGGAGGCCTTGGTCGGCGTATCCATCGCCATCAAGGTCCGACCAAATCCCCGGATCTTCGGGCCAAACGTCCACATCGTCGTTGGAACCATCGCCGTCCATGTCTTCATCGGCCACATCCCCAACACCATCGCCGTCCAAGTCCCGATGCTCAGAAGCATTGTTGGGGAAGGCATCTGCACCTTGGGTTTCGTTCCAAAGCGAATCCGGGTCAGACCAACCGTCACCGTCGGAATCCAAGCAACCGACTCGATCTTGTGTCGAGCCGCCTTCGATTTCACAGCCGGGCCCTTCGTCGCCTTGGGCAGAAGCCCAACCCGTCGATGAAACCAACATGAGGGCGATAAAGAGACAAGGAATGTTCACCCTCATACCGCTTTGGAGGATGCACTGCCTAATGGCTTTTTCACTGTGACATGACACAGAAGGATTGATGAAGAACATTCGTCGGGGTATAACCCATGCCTCGACTTTTGGTTTTCATGACGCTGTTGCTTTTTCTCACCCCCCTCACAGGATGTACCGCAGACGAAGAGGAGCTTGCCACCTCCTTCCCGGCCTTTTCGACCGTTGCGGACAACGGAGAAACCTATGACAATGCCCGGATGACGGGAAGCGGTTTCATCGTCGTGTTCTCTGCAGAATGGTGCAACAGCCCCTGCTACACGACGATGCACGCCATTTGGGCTGCCCAGGCGGAGTTGCCCGTCTTGGTCATGTCCACTGATCCAGCCGAAAATGCGACGGGCATCACCCTCTCAGAATGGCACGACTCGGCCAATGCACACGACGACGAAGGCGAGGATGTCGGCGTGACCTTGACCACTTACGCTTTCATGAAAGGAAGCGAGGTTGCAGAAGAACTCGGCATCACCCGACCGGGGTCCCTTGCCTTTGTGAACGGAGAGGGTGAGGTGACCTATCTGCACGAAGGCCGCTTGGACGATACAGAAGAGATTCTCAAGCACTGGAACGACGCCAACGCTTGATGGTCTCAGTCAAGAAGTTCGGCTTCGTCAGCCACGGCTTCGATGTCCTCATCCACGCTGAAGACCTTCTCGACCATGGTGGCCTCTTCGGCCCGGTTGATGACGTAAACGCCAAGAACAACCAGCAACAGCAGGAAGATGGCCGTTGCTGGAACGACCCAATCCGACAAACCACCCAAGAGGCCCTCATCTTCCCCGTAGGCCTTGGCGTTGGCCGTATCCATCAACATGACATTGACCGTCACCAACGGCGTTGAGGAAGGGGGTCCGTTGACATCGCTCTCGTTAGCGACAAGCCCTCTCAGCGAGAGGGTGTGGTTGCCCTCAACTGTAATACCGGGGAGGTGTTCGAGTTGGTGGACGATGGTTTTCAAGTCCAGCACGGCTTTGGCATCGCCGTGGTCAAAGGTGTGAAGGTTCGCCCAATCGTCACGCAAGTGATTACTTCGCCACTGAACCGTGTCGACATCACCGTTGATGTCCACTACGATGGATTTTCCGGGCTTGAGGTGAACACGGTCGTCAATACCGACCTCGGTCGCCACCACGAGCGTGGTTGATGTGTCAAAGGTGTAATCCCGCTGAGCGGCTTCCATCACGGCCGCCAGGGCCTCGACGTGCCCGTGACCATAGACGTTGTTTTGTCGGTTCTTGGGGATTTGATCTTCCAGGCACGGTTCGTTGGCCAGCATGTAGTGACAGACGCGATACGTGGCGGTTTCCTGAAGGATGTTTCGAACATCGAACGGTGACAAGTCAGGATTGGCCTGAAGCATCAGGGCCACGGTTCCCGCCACGCCGGGTGTGGCCATGCTGGTTCCACTCATGGCCACATAACCGTCGCCCGAATTGTATTGGACCGACATCACGTCGGAGCCCACGAAGGCCACGTTGGGTTTGACTCGACCTTCTTCGGTCGGTCCCTGACTGCTGTACACGGCGATGGCGGTGTTCTTGTCGAGGGCTCCCACCGTGATGACGTCTTCTGCCGAACCCGGCGTACCGATTTGAGCCGAGGCGAAACTGTTCCCTGCTGCAATCAGCATCGTGATACCGGCTCGCACCATCTCGTTGGCGTATCGGTTCACGCTGTCCTCTTCCGAAGAAGTCCATTCGATGGGCCCTGGCCCACCCAAACTCATGGAAGCGGCCCGAATGTTGAACTCGTATCGATGGTCAACGGTCCATTCCATACCGGCCATCACGGTAGCGAAACTGCCTGAACCGCCTGCATCGAGCACCTTGACACCCACGAGGAACGCCTGAGGCGCCATGCCGGGGTGTTCGTAGGTTGGCGCACCCGTTCCGGCAACCGTCCCAGCGCAGTGCGTCCCGTGACCTTGGTCGTCATAGGCTTGTATTTCGGTACCGTTGGTCTTGCCGGGATTGTTGACGGCGTCGTAAAACGCAATGACCTTGGGGTCGTTGGTAGCGTTGTCATCGTCCAAATCATCCAAGCCAACGTGGAGGCTGTCAATGCCGGTGTCGATGACTGCAACGGTCACACCTGAGCCATCGTACCCCGTTTGTTGTTGAGCGAGGTCCACTTCATGAATCACGGCGGCATCGCCGTTTTGAACCGTCAAAATTCCGTCAAGTTCCAACATCACAACGCCAGGAAGGGTCGTGGTCTCAAGAATCATGGCGTGGGGGACACGACCTGCGACCGCGTCGATGTGCTTGAGGGTCCACTGATGGACGAAGCCAACTTCACGCTCCAGCATGGCGATGTCGTGTTCGGTTGGCGTGTGGTCAAAGTCAATGATCAGCGGCAAGGTGTTGTCCTCATCGAGAAACAGCGGATGGTCGTGGTACACTTCGATCATGTCACCGATACCGTTCTTGTTTCGGTCAACCGTGGTGTCAACCCACCAGCCTTCTTCCGTGGACGAAGCAGGAGTTGGGTTAACCGGCATGGCCGAAGCCAAAAGGGGTGTAATTATCAAAGCCAAACACATCACGGCCAAGAGTCGACGAAACATGGTGTTCTCACCTGTATCGCCCACGCGAAGGAGGGTATTGAAATCATTGGAAAGGGGTTTGGTGGTCTGATGGGGCCGGTGGTGCTGAAAAAGAGCATATTGGAACCTTTTTGTCGGGTCAACAGTTAAGGGTTCCATTGTGACCATGGTTCTTGATTCCTATGGCAGCACCACGGCGACGCCCTGTCAAATCCACGCCCGCACCAGTAGTCCAAAACCACAACCTAGGGCAGCCGGCCTCGGCCTTTTCAGGCAACTTGGCGACCAACTCTCCCGCGCCCACGACCAACGTGACCATGGTGCAACCCAACACACCTCGAACAAGCGACGACCAATTTCTGATGAAAATGTCGCAACTTGTGATGATGGGTATTGGGTTTCTGGCCATTTGGGGCGGTGTTTTCAGCGTCGCTTTTGACGATGAGGCCACCAACCAAAATTTCCTCGTCTTGTTTGTAGGAGGCTTGGCTTCGTTCGCCGTTGCTATCGGTTTGATTGAAATTCAAAGCAAGAAGAACGAATATCACCTCTATGACATTCAAAATTACTTCCTCGGCATTGCCTTCTTCTTCTCAACCGTCGGCGTGCTGTGGGGAACACGGTACATGATGGGGTTCTTCACAGGAACCCTTGAACTGGACTGGTTTGGCGCAACTGCCTTGTACACCGAACGAGATTGGTCGCCCAACGCCAACGGTATTTACGCTCAGACCATCACGTGTTTGTTGCTCACCTACGGGCATTACAGGTTGCTCAAGCGATACAAAGGCGACACCAGTTTTGGTTGGGGCGTCGCCACCTATGCGCCGATGGCCGTTTTGATCGCTGGCGTAGGACCTTGGATTCGCTGGTCTGACAACGTGGTGAGTTGGGAACTTGGCCTCGCCATCATCTCCATCACGTTGGTGTCCATGGAGATGTCGCTCCGCTCAAACAAAGCCTTGAATTTCGTCGTCGTTGCGTTCGCGTCTGGACTTGTTCCACTCATTTACGAGACGTTGAACTCCAACGCTCCAGCGGATGGCGCCGGTGGAGCCCTCTCATTGATGGTGTTCATCGTTTGTTTGCAAGGCTATTATGCCGCCCGTCAAGACCTGCGGAAAGAAGTGATGGAACGGGCTTCGGTTCTGCTGATCGGGCAGGTGGTGGTTGCCATCGCTCTTGCGCGAACGGCCAGCGACTTCAACCTGATTCTCGGTCCTTTCCGAGCCGGCGATTACGCTTCGCTTGAACCCTACATCAACATCCCCGTTGCACTTTGGTGCGCTGTGTTGTTCGCCTATTTCCCGGCGGTGCTTCAACAACGGGTACCGTGGATGCCCATTGGTCTTGCCGCAGCCTTGGTGGTAATGCCCAACGACGCCTCGACCATCCCCTGGGTGTTGAGCATGCTGGTGCTGCCCTACATGGTCTTCATTTCGAAGGTTGCCCGAGCATGGGTCGTCAACACCACGATGATCGTGTTCAGCCTCTCCTATCTCTTGACCGACTGGTACGCCTATTCCACCGATATGTCCGCACGGGATGCCTTTGG
>JAYQAK010000053.1:0-12457 GCA_038136695.1 Candidatus Poseidonia sp. | reverse complement strand
ATACTCGGGCGTTTGGGACGCTTGGACCCAAGTTCAAATCTTGGTACGCCCACCACTTTCATCGGGTAGCGTGACGCTGTGTACCCAAATCAGATGGTAGCCAAATTGGGTTTTGAAAAATGAGGATGGCGGCGTTTCGAGGTCGGCGACCCATACGGCGTCCTCAAAATCCTGTGACATTTGACCCTCGACAAATTCGCCGAGGTCGCCACCTTTGCCCCCGCTGGGGCAATTTGAGAACTTCTTTGCACATTTCTTGAACACCTTGAAGGGCTTTTTCGAGGCTTGAATCTCCTCGAGAATGGTTTTTGCATCCGGTTTTGATGCGACGAGGATGTGACGAACATGGGCCTTCCTTGGCTTTCGCCGCCGGTCATGTCTTCGCATTCAACCTCAACTCCATCCGTGTACGCACGGCCAATCGGTCAAAAAGGTGCGCCATGGTCCAACTCAACAGGGCGAACAGCAGCATGGGAATGCCTCGGGAACCGAGTTCGGCTTCAAGATCGTTTGTGGCCATTGGCAAAAGTGCTGACCATCCGAGAAGGTAGGCGAACAAGGCGAACAGCGTGTGGGGCAAGAGGTTGGGTGGTTTGAGCCATGCCAGGTTTCGACGATGGTGCTCACGTGCCATCATCCACCCCACCGTGACAAAGAAACGTCCACGTTTAATTCCGCTGGTTTCATTTCTATAGATTGATTGCACCGGTTTTTCCTCAATTCGCCAACCGGCTTTTGAAAGATTGATGAGCCAAAAATTGGGGTAGCCATACCCTTTCCAAGAGCGCTCCCACGGCCATTGGTTGAGCACTTCGGAAGACGTCGCCGTGTAACCGCATTGTGGATCTTGGACGCGTTGTCCGGCGGCAAGTGTGGTGAAGAAAGCCAACAGTGACGAGGCCCACTGGCGTAGGACGGGCATCCGGTTGAAACCCTCTGGGTGGGATTTCCGGTTGCCTTTGACATGGTCTGCTCTTCCGGCCAGAATCGGTTCAAGCAGGTCGTCCATGTCGTTGGGATTCATCTGACCGTCACCAGCCATCACCACGCTCACAAACGGTTGCCTGAGGTGGCCAAGCAGATACTGGTGGCCTGTGTCAATTGCAGCACCGACACCTTCGCCAGGTCCGCTAAGAACAACAACTTCGCACGGGGCGTCGACGTTTCTTGCCACCTGAGCGGTGTCATCGGTCGACCGGTCGTCCACCACAACGGCCAAATCAACACCTTTGGGAAGGTGCAGCAACACATCTCCGATGTGGAGCGCTTCGTTCTTGGCGGGGATCACCACACCAACGCTCCATTTGTGGTCCATGGTCCGGCGACCGGTTCCGCCAAAATCAACCTATGCGTGAACGACCATCTTGGTTCCAATTTAGGAACAGAATTGATAGTCTCGGTCGTGAGGGCGTGGACGTGAGTGAAGGTCTTCAGCGCATTGTGCTGGTAGGGCGCAACATCGAATTGAGGATTGTGTCCATCATCGTTCGAAGTCGAGAAGTCGCCTCAGAGGTGATGCTGTTTGACACAGGCTCCAACGACGAAACCGTTGAGCTCGCTCAGGAAGTCGGTTGCAAGGTGGTGTACTTTGGCCAAGTGGTATCGCCGCAGACCATGTGCAGTGCTTTGGAGGAAGAAGGAGAACATGAGGGCAGCACCCTGTTTCTCCCTATCACGGATGGCTGGAAATTATCGCAACTCCCTCTGAGCGTCAACCGTGCTCGAGAAGAATGGGATGTTCACTATGTCTTCCACCACGACGCCATTAAACAAGAGGACGTGGATCGCATGGTGTTCTCGGACACCACGGTTGGCCATCTCATCGTGAGCAAAGCCGGATGCCAAGCCATGCGTGATCTGGGTGAAACATCGACGCCAGCTTCACTTGACGACGGTCTTCGAGTGCGTCTGGTCAAAGCCGACAAGCCCATTCAACTTCCTCAGCGCCAATCGCTGGCGACGGCTTCCCGTTTTGCACAACTGTTCTACTGGATGCTCGAATCAAAGCATCCACTCCTTTTGTTCGGGATCCCCGGGGTCGTGCTGTTTGGTTTGGGATACCGGCTTTCTGGTGACCTTGCGACCATGTTTACCGAATTGAACTCCACATCAATCGGCGTGACGTTGGTCACCATCGCCATGACGCTGATCGGTCTGTTTGCCATGATGGTGGCCTTGATTTTGTACATCATGGGGAAGCAGGTCGCTCGAGTGCAAAACCAATACAACTGGCCGAAAGGCAACCCCTGAGGTGGTGATGTGGTCGGGCATCTGGTATGTTTGGACATGGACCGTGTCCTGGTGGACCATCTCTCCACGTGGCAATATGTTTACGACAAACTTGGTATTTCCAATGAGGAATCGTTTGAACTCTACAATCAAGGTCTGTTGGATGAATGGGCTTGGATCAAACTTGACCTTGCCCTCATCAAGTCCTCATCCGACCAGCCCATCAGTGACGAACGTTTGCGTGGATTGATGGAGGGGATGCCGATGATGAAGGGCTGGAACACCCTCATCAGTCACTTGCTTGAACTGGGCGTTCATGTTGCTATCGTCAGCGGTGGACTGCAAAAAACAGCGAGGGACATCGCTGCATGCTTTCCATCCAACCAAACGTGGAGACGCCGTTGGGGAGGCATTGATCGACACACAGCACGAGAACAAATCGGGGGCAACGACACGAAGCTCCACGTGTTTACCAACGGCTGGTTGATGGACGAACCCCTCGGCGATGGGGAACACGGCATCGGCGATTTTGGTCGATACCAAGTCCAAATGAACGGGAAGGGTGCCATCGTCAATATGCTTCAGCGGCGACTCGGTGTTGAAAGAGCGCAGACGGCTTCTGTTGGCGACTCCATGGGTGATGTGGGCATGTTCCAACAAAGCGCATGTGCGGTGTTGTTCAATCCATGGGACGACCGCCCACGACCCTACGCAACACACGTAATTGAAGAGCGAGACCTTGGGCTCGTGTTGGAGCACATTTGTGATACATTCCAACTCCCAAAACCTTGATGTTCGAGTCAGTCAACCAACCTTCATGGTGGTTGATGATTTTCTGACGTCGATTTGCACGCACTGCGGTTTTTTGCTGGGTGCGTTTGTGCCCGGGATGCCTTGTCCGCAATGCGGTGAGTTGCTGCTCTAAGGCGTGACTCGGCGAGATGTCCGTGGGAACGGGATGACCTCGCGGATGTGGGTGGCGCCTGCAAGCCAACTCACCACGCGGTCAACCCCGAGACCGAACCCACCGTGGGGTACGCCACCGTAGGATCGCACATCGATGTAGAATTGGTAAGGTTCACGAGGTGTTCCTTCTTCGTCAATCCTCTGGAGAATCTCTTCCTCGGACCATGTGCGTTCGCCACCACCAATGATTTCGCCGTATCCTTCGGGAGCCAGCAAATCGTGACAAAGAACGTACTTTCCATCTTCAGGGTCAACCCGGTGGTAGAAGGGCTTCGCCACCTTTGGGTAGTGTGTTAGGAAATGAGGGACCTCAAAATCTTGCGTCAACACCTTTTCTTTTGAGTAATCGAGGTCCTGGCCCCATTCAACTTGGACACCCTTGCCCTGCAGGATCTCAATGGCCTCGTCATACCTCATACGGGGGTACGGGTTGTCGGCGTAACGCTCGAGGAGATTGAGGTCTCGCTCAAGGTAAGTAAGTTCTTCTTCACGTTCATCCAGAAGGGTTCGTGCGATATGGCGAACCACACCCTCTCCGTGAGCCATGATGTCGTTGTTGGTCGCCCAGGCCATCTCCATTTCAGCGTGCCAGAATTCGGTCAGGTGGCGGCGTGTGCGTGATTTTTCTGCCCTGAACGAAGGTGCGATGGTGTAGAGTCGTTCAAGCGCAGGCATGGCGGCTTCAGCATAAAGCTGCCAAGATTGCGTGAGGTAGGCTTGCTTCCCAAAATAGGGCACTTCAAACAAGGTTGAACCCCCTTCAACCGCCCCTGCGACGAAGTTCGGGGCTTGGTATTCAAGGAAATCATGATTCCTGAAGTAGTTGTGAATGGCGCCAAACGCTGAACTGCGCAGCTTGAGCATGGTGGTTGCTCGCGTGGTTCGAAGGTAGAGGTGGCGATGGTTCAGGGTGTGTTCGGTTCCACCGTAGGTAAGTTCCCCATCTTCGTCTTCAACCAACATGTCGGCTTCCGTGATTGGAAACGGTCGCTCGGAATTGACAGCCCCGACGAGTTCAACGCCGGTGATGCTCAATTCATGTCCACCGTCGGCACGTTCGTCAACTCGCACCTCTCCGGTGAGCACGGCGCTTGTTTCGATGATCATGCTACAGAGCACATCAAAGGCTTCATCGCCAAGAACATCTCGCTTGCCGACACATTGCAGGATGCCAGTGGAGTCACGAAGCACGACGAACCAAATGTTGTTGTTGCCTCGTGCCCGCTTCACCCAACCTTTGAGTTCCACCGATTGACCGTCATGTTGCCCTTGACGCACATCGCCTATCCACGTGGTCTTGACCATGCTCTCACCGTTCCTTGGCACCATCCTTGCCTATGTGAATGTCTCCCTTGAACAACCTGCGAAACCGCATTGGCATGGACGCAGGCCATGCAAACCCTCAAAGCGAACAGAACCAACTTGCCTGTGTGCGTAGGTTGGCAGTCTATGCGTTGGGGGGCAATGCGCTGGCCCCACCGACCGGTGATGAGAAAGGCGCGGCCACCGTTCTCGCCAAGGTCATGAGCGACATCATCGACCTCCTTGAGATGGATTGGAGGGTGGTTATCACCCATGGAAACGGCCCGCAAGTCGGCCACCTTCTTGCCCTCGATCAGGACTTGACCCATCGATTGGATGAATGGGTTGCGGCAACACAGGGCATGATTGGTCACGAACTTTCAACCAACCTTCAGGCGATTCTCCGTCGTCGACGAAGGCCCGAACGGACCGCCGTCGTGTTGACGAGGGTGGAGGTTGACGCAGCAGATGAGGCGTTTGCTTGGCCAACCAAACCGGTTGGGCCGATATTGGATGCCAAAACCGTGATGTCAGCCGATTGGGACATTGCACAAACCGTTCATGGACCAAGACGCGTGGTAGCAAGCCCAGCCCCTCTCCGGGTGCTGGAAATCGACGTGATTCGTCAGTTGGTAGAGTTGCAAGCCGTCGTCATCTGCGGAGGTGGGGGTGGCATCCCGGTTGCGATGGTTGATGGTGTCGAAATTGGCATGCCAGCCGTGGTCGACAAAGATCTCTTTTCTTCCCGTCTGGCCCACGGCTTGGGTGCAGATGCGTTGATCATCAGCACCGAAGCCGACGCCATCTACTCCAACTTTGGGACGCCATCGGCTACTCCGCATCATCACCTCACTCCGGAGCAAATCGAACGCATGGACGACGAAGGACACTTTCCTCCCGGGTCAATGGGTCCGAAGGCAAAGGCCCTCCGGGAATTCGTTTTCCATTCACCTGAAGGCAAAGCGTTGTTGTGCCAACCCGGTGATGTGCTTGCAGCCTTGAGGGGTGAAGCAGGAACCACCGTCGCTGGGTCCCGGCCTTGAGGACAAAGAATCATGTTCATATGGTTGCGGCACTTGGCGGTGACCATGAAGACCCCAATTGTTGCTGAAGCCCACTGTGACGGACCCTGTGGCGTGTACGACCCAGCGAGTGCTCGTATCGCCGCTGAAGCCGTCCAATCGATGACCAAGAAGATGCTTGCTCTCTCGCCTCCTGATGCCAGCGATGGCGAAGCCATGGCCACCTACCTCAACACCATGTCTCGTTACGCTGCCATCAAAGAAGAAGAAGCCCAGACCTGCAAGGATGAACTGCTCGTTCTTTGGACCGACTTCTTCAAGCCTCAGCATCTCGAAGCCAACCCGGACTTGCACGACACGTTTTGGCACGCTGCGAAACTCTGTTCAGCTTGCAAAGTCGAGGTTTCAGCTGACCACGCTCAGGAGTTGATGGATGCCTGCGAGGCCATCCATACCTTGTTCTGGTCGGTGAAAGGCCGCGAAGTTCCTTGGGTCCGTGCCTCTTGAGGCGCTGGTATGAACGACCAGGTTGAAGTGATTCTCCTCGGCGAAAGCATGTGGCCTACGTTTTGTGACGGCGATTCCCTGACCTTTGAGGTTGAGATTGACCCCAGCGATGTGGTGCCTGGAGACGTGGTGCTTGCAAGACACCCGTTCAAATTGAACGTGACGATGGTAAAGCGAGTCCACTCCATCAACGAAGAAGGTCGCTTCTTCCTCGTTGGCGATCATCCCGACCCGACCTCGAGTGAAGATTCACACAACTTTGGCCATGTTGACATCACGGCCGTCTTGGGAAGATGGACCGGTGAAATGAAGCGGGCCTGACGGGGTTCGAACCCGCGACCGATGGATTAAGAGTCCATCGCTCTACCTGACTAAGCTACAGGCCCACCCCGGCCTCCTGCCGGCTCTATTTAATGATTCATGCCTCGGTGTCCCCGGGGAACGCTCAATCTTCCTTGGTCAGCACTTGAACGCCGTTGTCCGAAGCGAGGATGACCACGTCGCACATGCCGTTAAACAGCCCCACCTGGACCACGCCGGCGATGTTGAGCAATCGACGTTCTGCTTCGACGGGGTCGTGGATGGTTGCTCCAGTATGAGCGTCGATAATGTGGTTGCCATTGTCGGTCAACAACGCCTCACCGTTGGTCATTCGTACCGAGGATGAACAACCCAGGGTTTCTTCGATGGCTCGTTGCGTTGTACCGATGGAAAAGGGCGTTACTTCGATGGGCAGGGGGAAGGCTCCGAGGCACTCCACTTGCTTTCGTTGGTCAGCCACGACGATCATGGAGCGAGCAGATTGAGCGACAATTTTCTCTCTGAGCAAGGCTGCACCTCCGCCTTTGATGAGTTGGAAAGAAGGATCGAATTCGTCGGTGCCATCGATCACCACGTCGAGATGGCTGAGGTCGTCCAGTTCGACGAGGGGTATGCCAACCTGTTGCGCGAGGTCACGGGTTGCGATGGAAGTTGGAACGCCGACGATGTCCAAACCCTCTTCGTTGACCCGACGGCCCAGTTCAAGAATGGTGTATTTCACGGTCGAGCCGGTTCCCAAGCCAACGTTCATTCCGTTTTTGACGTAGGAACAAGCGGCCTCACCGGCTTCTTTCTTCAGCGATTCAACATCCATGTTCACCTTCCAGCAGGTGCATTCTATGGACTTTCTCACTGAAGGGAGGGAGGACACAATGTCCGAAGCCTTTAGACCTTAGAGAGGGCGTAGGAGATTGATGAGCCCATCTTCGCACAAGGCCGCACTCGCCGTGAGCATGGTGGCGTTGTTCCTCATCTCCATGGTGCCGTTGGAGCACGCCCCAACAGGCACCGTTCAGGTCACCAATCCTTCCCACACCACCCCCATCGGTCAGGCAACCAAATTGACCATTGGGTCTTGGCCTGATGGGGCCAATCAGCGAATCGAGGTGGACGTTCCCGAGGGTCACTCGATCAAGAGCATGGATCTTGCCCTCGAGGCAAGCGTGTTGCCCTCCTCATTGGCCAGTACGCTGACCGACGTCGGTGATTTTGATGGAAATGCCGTTTACGATGGGATGGACGTGAACAAGAGCTCCCTGAAAATTCTCCCTCAAGACTGGCACTACACGTTTGAAACCGGCTCTTTTGAATCTGAATGGTCCACCAGCGGTGCATCACAATGGTCCATCGTATCCGGGAGCACGTTTCAAGGTACAAAATGGGCCAAAGCGGGAAGCATCACGCACAACCAAGAATCACGTTTGGTTCTTGATGTCTCCCAACTTCCTGCGGCCAGTGGGAGCTTCAAGTACCGTGTTTCCTCTGAATCCAGTTTTGATTACCTGCTGTTCTGCATTGACAACACCGGGTGTTCTCGGTTCAGTGGTTACACGCAACGATGGTCGGGATCGCCCTCCGGCACACAGACCTTCACCATCCCTGCCTCTGCGCAAACCCTTACGTGGAAGTACACCAAGGATGGAAGCGTCAATTCCGGTTCCGACACGGCTTGGGTTGATGACATCTTGATCACACCGACCGGAGGTTCTGGAAACGGAGAAGGCAACTGGACCTCTGATATTTTCGGACCTTCCTTACTTGGAAGAGGAGAGGAGGTCGCCCATGGATTGCTTCACATGGATTTGTACGAGTATCCCGGCTCGGTGTTTGAATACCAAATTCTTGACGCACAAACCTCCAGTGTGGTCCCAGGGTTTGAACGATTGACGCTGCCGTATGTTGATTTGGGGATGATCGACGCAAAGGAGCACCCCTTGCTTCGGATGAAGGTCCACATGAAGGAAGCATCCGGCGGGGGGACCTCGGAAATTCGAAGCCTCTCGCACAACGGTCTGATCACCAAATCGTTTGATTCGGACCCCTCGGCAGAGGGTTGGCAACTGCAGGGCGGGAACTGGATAAACGGTGCCATCTCCTCATCAGGAACGGTGTTGTCCAACCATTACGAAATACGCAGTGGCTTTTCGGCCATCCAAACCAACAACTCTCACACAGGGCCGGGTATTTTGGAATACTCAATTGATGCCGGTCAAACATGGCAGACCATCGGTGCCCAGGAGCGTTTGGAGTTGAGCCAACCTGCCTTCATGGTTCAATTCCGTATGGAAAGTACGGGTGGCACGTACACGTGGCAGTCCTTCGAAGCTGAACTCATTCGAACCGCCGTTCCAGAAGGTCTTCGCCTCGACGTGGGCGTTGATGGAACGCCTGAATGGACGCTTGACCGACCCGGAATCGGGACGCTTGGCCTCCAGAACACCTTGGCAAGCGGCGATGCATGGGTGTCACGCTCCATTGCTCCAGCCTCGACCGCTTCGCTTGAAGTGGCCCTGCCAACACGAGGTGTTGAAGCGTTTTCGTTTGCCGTCGCCTCACCAACATCGGTGATTGCCAATCCCTTCATGGCCATGGCCGTCAACGGCCAGGATATTTTGAGCCGCAATCTTGCGAACATCAACGACTTGACCATGGTGAGTCTAACTCCCACTGAGCTGCAAACGCTCAACGATGCCCTCGCTCAAGCCACGAACACGGTTGGATTGATCGCCCTCCCGATGGCCACGGTTGAAATCCGAATCGGTTCGTCGTTAAGCACTTCAACCCTGCTTTTTGGCGGTGTTTTTGCCCCTTACGATGCTGATATATCGCTCTCGGTCAATGCGGCTGACCCGTTGGTGATGGGTCTGAATCACGCCCTGTCAAGCGTCGTTCCTGTTGCAGGTGTACGCACCGTGAGCCTGCCCGTTCGTATGGATGGCACCGGTTCGGTCTACCTGACCGTGAACGACCTCCAAACACAATCTTCGGTCAAAGCATTGAGTCTTGAATTGGCCAACGTATCGGATACCCTGGTGCCCGGCAACGATTGGATTGAAACCAACGCCTTGTTTGATTTTTCACCTCTTTCCGTCGCTGACGCCCTCACACACGCCCAACAATCGGGTTGGGAAGTTGAACTGCAACTCGTTGGTCAACAGCAACAATCTCGCCTTCGCTGTCCTCTTTCGAGCTTGCCAGTGACACCGCTCAGCATCTCATCCTGCACCGCTTCGGGGACGGCCCTGGTTTGGTTCGACGAAGGATTGTCGGGTTCTGTTTCCGCATCGGGATCTGGCTCGTTCCTTGAGGCCCGTCACCATTTCAAATTCCCCGATGGTTGGGATGATGAATCCTCGGTTGTCCTCAGTGTTCATCTGATTTCGAGTACAGGGCCCATGTTGCCTGTCTCTGAAGTGCTGGGCCTTGGCGAAGAGCAGGGTGTCGAAAACGACATAGAAGTGAAGTCGTGGGCGGTTGTATCAAGCGAGGGCATCCGTTCTTCCTCGGATTATCCCTACCTCCGATCCGGCCAACTGGTCAATGTTGAAGTCGTCATGGGCTTTGAAGGAACGGAGGAAGGTACACCCCGCTCTGGACAAGCGCTGATTCGTTTCCTCGTTGATGGTACCGAATACGCCACGACCTCGATTTTCCAAAACGGTGTTGCAACCTTCGCTTGGAACGTGCCGACCGGGCGACCGTCCATTGGCCTCGGCGTTGAAGTGGTTCCTCTGCGAGGTCAGGATGTTGTGAACGCCGTGCCAATGTCGCACACGTTTTTGTTTGACAACGTTGCACCGACCTTGATGGAACGAAGCGTGGAGGAATTTGACAGTCGGGATGTTTCACCTCTCAACACCCTGTCGTTTGTGGTTGCCGACCGACCCCATCTTCCAACGCATGCCAAGGCGTACCTTTGGCGATCCTGGACGGACGACCACAACGCCAACGGTGTGTTTGACTACGGTGAACACATCGTCACGGACCTCTCGCTTCCAGAAAACTTGTCGACCTTGATGGGTGAATACACCCTCACACTCGATTCTTCGGATGCCGTGAAAGGAGACTATTTTCTCGGCTGGTTGGTGGTCGCTGACAGCGCAGGGCATCTGATGGAAGGTGGCGGGTCTGCCACCTCGCCCATGTTCCATGTCCAACTCAACAACAACGGTGCGCCTTCGCTTGGCGCAACGACCTTGGGTTGGCCCGATGGAGAACGTAACCCATGGTTCCACCCTGGAGAACGCAACCAAATCCGCATTCCGTTGTGGGAGCAGAACGGTATCTTTGACCTCGAGGAAATCACGCTGTCCCTCGCCTCCAACACGGCTCAACCTTCGAGGGTGGCGTGGAACAAAACCACCAAGACATGCACATCGTCCAATGTTTACATCGAGATCGATGCGTGCGAACTGGTTCCTTCGGAGGAAGGAGACCTGTTTTCTCGGAACGGCGAATTTGTGGTGAACTTTACCATTGAATGGGGCTACGACCCCGATACCTCGGTTGTGAGGATACCACAGTTGACCATGCGAGACCAATCGGGTCAATCCAACATGTTCACCCTTGAGCCGCTTGGTTGGCGGTTCTCTGGCGAGTTGGCCATCGACCCCTCCTCGATTCGGATTGACCTTGTTAACGAAGATCCCAACTCTTTGGGGTATTGGGTCCAACCACGGACGACGTTTGATGTGCTTGGCAACCTCATCTGGTACAGAACAGGCTTGGTTCCAACCCAAGACTTGGATGTCACCCTTCGTCTCGGTGAAAACGACGTTGAGATGGAGGCCGTTGAAGGGCATTTCATCGGCTCAATGCTCGCACCGCTTGCCGATGGGAATTACGGACTCTTTGGTGATCTCTTTGATGCTCCAAATGGGGCGGTCTATAGAGGTGAAGATTCGGCCTTTGTATGGTTCATTGTTGACAACGAAGCACCCCGTGTGACGGCCGTCGACCGTCCTGTGTTCAACAACATTCTGACCGAGGAGATGTGGTCCGATTTGCAGATTGAACTCAGGTTAACAGAGAATGCTCGCCTCGATGAGTCGTCCCTCGCCCTTCATTGGTCCCTCAACGAAGCCGGCCTTGGCATCAATTCCTATGTGTTTGACAACGGAAGTCTTCCTCTCAATGTCTTGGGCGAGCGTCTGAGTGGGGATTCCATTCCTGTTCGGTGCACGTTGGACTTGGATGCATTGATGCTCCCCGTGTTCCGTACCAAGGCAGTTGAACTTCGAATCTGGGTAACCGGATCGGACGAAGCCGGTCAAACCATTGATTCCGTGTTCAACGACATCGATGCGCCGCTGAGGGTTTGGACATTGGAGCAGCGAGTACCGGTGTTCAGCGTTTCACCGGTGGAGATGAAACCCTCATCGAACATCCGCCAAGGCGAGATGGTGGAGGTTGTGGCCATGATCAACAATGACGGCTTGGCTGACGGTGAAGCCAATGTTGTGTTGGAGTTGGTGGAATCGACGGGTGCTCGAACCCGTTTGGATGCTCGCGTCATGAACGTCCAATCCGGAGAGGCCGTGCTCTATCAGTACCTTTGGAAGCCAGGTCGGGAAGGCACGCAATGGTTGGAACTCAGCATCATCAACGGTCCCAATTCCCAATCATCCACCGTCTTGGTTGATGAAGCACAATCGGACGGTGTTCTGGGAACCATTGGTGCGGTGAATCCAGTCCTCCTCTCGGTGGTCGGCTTGCTGGTTCTTGGTTTGCTTGCCTTGCTCGTTATCGGTCTTCGCAGAGAGCCAGAGGCCGTTGGTCAGGCGCCACGGGCCCCGGTCCCCCCGCAAAAGACGGTGGTTTCGATTTCTCCAACTGCATCCAGTGGTCCATACGGCACCCCAGCAGAAGCGGCTTCACCCGGTGAAAATCCGTACCAGTGACCGCTCGTCTCCAAGCGAGTGGTTGAAATGCGAAGGGCTGGCTTGCCGACATGGAGGGAGTAGGAGGACCGCTGACAGAGCTCGACTCTGAGGAAAGTCCCCTCTCCACAGTGCAGGCGGCTACCACAAGGAAGCAAACAGAAATGGTTGGGTTGAGGCTGCAGAAACGAACGATGCAAGGTGTGTACAATGACGTTGAAAGACCGAGGT
>JAYQAK010000052.1:0-12645 GCA_038136695.1 Candidatus Poseidonia sp. | reverse complement strand
CCGCGAGGCAAAGGAGCTCGCCGAAATCCGCCAACGCCGAATGGGTGGTGGACGCATGTTTCTCTCCAACATCGAGGACTTCGTGTTGATGGGAGGCATCGCTTACGGGCTGCTGTTTGCCCTTCTGTTGTTCTCCATGTCTTCGGGTATGCTCGGCAATTCCACTGCCCTGGACCACACGGCGTCCACCACGTTCCTGGACATTGGGGACGAATGCGAAGAGATCACCGATGAACCTTGGCTGAACATCTTCCCCGCACCGGACCAGGAACTGTTTTCCATTGCAGGGCACAACCTCCCCAACGGCGTGGCGTATCTCAATTACACCTACTTTGAGCATGTGAACGACGACACCATGGCCCTTGTGGATGAAGCATACGGCTCAAACGGAACCACGCGCATCATCAATAAAGCCGACCAAAATCACGGGCGTGCCTACTTCAAAGCCCCGTATTCCGAACTCCCAGAGGGTCATTATGAACTGAGATTTGAGGTCACGGTCATGACGTCAAAGGAAGCCGATGCTACCGTGGTCGTTGGGCCGCTGACCAAATCGATTGACTTTGAGCACACGATTTCGAAGGAAGCGTTGGCGTTTCTCCCCTTTGTTGACGACAGTGAACACTCGGACGTTCGGATTGAAGACTCGGGTCAGCGAACCTGCTGGACCGTTCAGGATTTGGGTGATTGGGGCTACTTGTTGATGGGGGCTGAGATCGGAGGTGGTCGTGAAACCGCCATGCTGACCGGAGGAGCTGCAGGTATCCCTGCTTGGTGGATGGCCTTCATATCGTTGTCCTTGTCCATCATTTCGTTGCTCATCATCTATCCTGTCATGTACAAGGTTTACCACCAAGACACCGACGACATCCTTTCTCGCACCCACATCACCCGATTGGTCGAAGACACCGTGTACGCTGTGGGTGAACAACTCGGCATTGATATCGACGATGAATTGTTCAAAACCGAGGTGCGTGAGCTTTCCATTGACATCATGGTCGCCTACAAAAACACCGAAAACACCCTTTCCGATTCGAAGGAAGTACGTGCTGAGCTGCTGCGAACACTCCTCGAAGAGTTTGCGATTTTCCGTGTCTTCAAGCCTGTCCAACTCAACGTTCGGGTGATTGGCGCAGGCCAAGCCATCGATTTTGACTCCGGCGTCGGCATCGGAACTCGAGGAGAGGAAGACAACCTCGTTGAACAGCAAGACTATTCCTCGTTCTTTTCTGAACTGCACTCCCTTTCGCGTATCGAGGACGATGTCCGGGACAGCCTCGACCTCTTTTTCACTCGACGAAACGATGTCGAGATGAAGGGGGCGGTTGTCACGAGCGACGACCGGGTGGTCTTCGTCTCGGTGATCTATCGCCCCACCCAACGCTTTGCTTTCTTCCGGTTCAGGAAAACATCCACCCAAATCAAGGACGAACTGTTCCGGTTCATCCACGACCGCAACGAGGAATTGCTCGGGTCGCAAGAACTCATCGTCAAAACACGAAACGAGGTCTCGACGTTGGCCGACCGCTCGGGAGCAGGCCGGGTTGAGCGCCAGTCCGACAAAGACGACGAACGAATCGTGGCCGTGGCCCGACAGGACGGCTTGGGCGGAAGGATGCTTCAGACCAAGTTCCTCGGTGACACCCTCTCCACCGTTGAATACATGGCCAACGAGAAACGCGAGATGATCAACAAATGGGGCTTCTGGGGGTTGATTTTCTTCGTTTGGATTCCGTTCATGGCCTCCGGTGTTTTGGTGGGCGCCATGCTGGGTCTGCTGTCTCGCATGCAGTTCATGCGGGTGCTGCTGGCCACGCTCATTGGTGGTTCCATTGCATCGGTCACCTGGGCCTACACCGCCGAGGGCATCGTGAAATTCATGCACCAGTACAAGCTTGAGGTGTTTATTCCTCTGGTCATCGGCGTGTTCATCATGATGGCTGTCCTTCACATTCGCTCGACCAAGATGCGGCGTCAAACCGAGTTGTTTGAAGACACCTTGTTGGACAACTTCCATGCCGACATCGTGGCGAAATACGGCGACCAGTAGGTGAGTGGATGGACCCGCTCACCGTTCACGTCGGAATTGACGGGCATCTTGGAGACGCCATTCATTTGGGCATCGTGACCGTGAGCGACCGAGCGAGCGCAGGTACGTACGAGGACGAAGGGGGTCCAGCGATTTTGGACTTCTTCAAAGAAGCCATTCGCAGCCCTTGGACGGCTCACTACCGATGCGTGCCGGATGAGCAAGGAGAGGTTGAGGCCGCATTGAAAGCGCTGGTCGACGAGCAGGGGTGCCACGTGGTGGTGACCACGGGTGGGACGGGACCCGCTTCAAGAGACATCACGCCTGAGGCCACAGAGACGGTGTGTGACCGTATCATGCCTGGCTTTGGAGAACAAATGCGCAGCATTTCGTTGGCCTTTGTCCCTACGGCCATCCTGTCAAGACAGGTGGGGGGACTGCGCGGTCAATCCCTGATCTTCAACCTCCCGGGACGCCCCAAGGCCATTCGTGAAACGATTGACGAAATTTGGAAGGCCGTTCCTTACTGCGTTGATTTGCTTGAAGGGCCGTACATGGACATGAACCCCGAAGTTTGCAATGCTTTCAGACCGAAAACTGCCCGTCGAACGGAGCGGTGACCGGCATCATGTTGATGTGCTGAGTATGGAACGAAAGCATGAGGAACACGCATGACGGGCAATGTTTTGATTCACGGCGCCACCATGGTGCTTCCCGACCTCACCGCCGTAGGTGATTTGCGCATCAGGAACGGCGTCATTGAGGCGGTGCTGGCCAACGGGGTTTTGGAGCCCCTTGAAGATGAACTGTTCATCGATGGACGAGGCTTGCATTTGCTGCCCGGCATGATTGACCCACAGTGCCATTTTCGAGACCCGGGTCAACCGGAAAAGGAAGATCTTGGTTCAGGCTCAGCGGCAGCAGTGAGCGGTGGCATCACCTCGTTTCTTGACATGCCCAACAACAAGCCCTCCATCACCAACATGGAAGGCATGCGCATGAAATTGAAGACGGCCTCCGAAAAATGTGTGAACAACTACGGATTTTTCATCGGTGCAACACCCGACAACGTCGCTGACCTTCAGGAGGCGGTTGGAACACCGGACCAACCGATGAGTGTCCCAGGTATTTGCGGTATCAAGGTCTTCATGGGCTCTTCAACGGGAACCTTGCTGGTGAACGAGCGGGTGGCACTGGAAGCTATATTCAACGGAACTGGAGGCCTCATTGCCGTTCACGCCGAAGATGAACAACGCCTCATCGAACGATTTGAGCGTGTCAAAGGAAGAACCGATATCGCCGCTCATGCCGAATGGCGAGATGACGTCACGGCGCTGTTGGCCACGCAACTGGCGGTGGAACTCGCTCAAGCCTCGGGCCACCGGTTGCACGTGCTGCATTTGACCAGTGGATTGGAGGCCGATTGGTTGGCAGGCATCACCCAGCTGCCCTCCACTGCAAGTGATGAGGGAGCCATCATCACCACCGAAACCCTTCCCCAACACCTCACCTTCGACGAAACGGATGTCGCTCGAGAGGGAACCCGTTTGAAAATGAACCCACCTATTCGTTACGCTCAGGATCGTGAAACGCTTTGGAATCGACTGCGGGACGGGACAATTCAATGCATTGCAACCGACCATGCACCCCACACCTTGGAAGCCAAGGCCCTCGGTTTTCCCGATGCTCCAAGCGGCATGCCCGGGGTTGAAACCTCGCTTGCTGTGATGCTTACCCACGCCAACGACGGGGCTTGTAGCATCGAAGACGTGGTGCGTTGGATGTCGACCAACGTTGCGGATTGTTACAACATGATTGGGAAAGGTCGCCTCGAGGAAGGTGCAGACGGTGACGTGGTCTTGGTGGACATGAATCATGCTCACCCCGTAGACGATGCGCTCTCATGGAGCCGGGTTGGCTGGAATCCGTTCCATGGGCGCTCGTTGGTCGGATGGGCGCAAGTCACCGTTGTGGCGGGCGTACCGGTGTTTGAGCGAAGCGAGGCGTCCGGTCCGAAGGGGCACCTGCTGGTTGGGCCCGGCGAGGCAGGCTCTCCAATCGTGATGACGCCCTGGCGCTAATCAAGGGCGTACAGACGCCCGTATTTCTGCTCGACATATCGCAAGAAGGGTTCGGGGCTTGGCGGAGACCCGGTGGCGTCTTCGATCAGTTGAGCTGGCGTGACTTGACTGCCTCGTTGGTGAATTCGGGGGCGGAGCCACGCAAGCAACGGTTCCCAATTTCCAGTGGCAACCAGCGCATCGATGTCACCGAGTTCCTTTTCCATCGCTTCCAGCAATTGGGCTGCGTAGAGGTTGCCAAGGGTGTAGGTTGGGAAGTAGCCAAACGCACCCATCGACCAGTGAATGTCCTGAAGGCACCCCAATCGGTCTTCAGGCACGTCCAGATCAAACCACGCCTTGAACATCGAGTTCCATGTTTCAGGCAAGGCATCGACCGTCAGGTCGCCATTGAACAATTGCTTCTCAATTTCATATCTCAGCATCACATGTAAGTTGTAAGTGACTTCATCCGCTTCGACCCGAATAAACCCTCGCTCAACACGGTTTGCGAGTCGGTTCAACTCGTCTTCTGTCCATTCGGGAGCGTCGGGGAAGGCGGACTTGAACCACGGAAGGACCACTTTCCAAAAGGCGGACGTGCGTCCGATCTGATTCTCCCAAAACCGACTTTGCGATTCGTGGACGCCCAAGGACACAGCCCCGCCACGTGGTGTGAATCGATGGTCGTGGTCAAGGCCTTGTTCGTAAAGAGCATGGCCTGTTTCATGCATCACCGCATAGAGGCAGGAAAAGGGGTCAGATTCGTCAAAGCGCGTGGTAAACCGCGTATCACCCGGCCACAAGCCAGCAGAAAACGGGTGCGTGGAGGCGTCCATCCGGCCGGCTTCAAAGTCAAAGCCCATACGACCGGAAACCGCTTCGCAGAACGCTTTCTGGGATTCAACCGAAAATTGAATGCCTTCGGGAAGAACGGGGTCAGGCGAGGTTGCTTGAGCAGAGGTGATGGCCTTCAACAACGGCACGAGGCGTTCCTTCAACCCTGAAAACAAGGGATCGTAATCCTCGACGGTCATGCCGACTTCGTATTCATCAAGCAGCACATCGTAGGGCGTGGACGTGACACCAAGCAACGCAATCTTCTCTTTTGTCAAGGAAATCAACTGCTCTAGCGCAGGTTTGAACGCTTCAAAATCGGAGGCTGCTCTGGCGTTTTGCCAAGCCAGCAACGCCTCTGAGCGAGCCTGAGCAAAGGATTCAACAAACGAGGTGGGAAGGCGAACGGCTTGGTCGTAGGAACGACGCATTTCGCGAACATTGGCCGCCTGATCGTCGTCCAAATCCGAGCCTTCGAGTTGGTCGAGCAACGCACCCAACCGAGGGTCCGTAAGTTGTTCATGGCGCTTACCCGCCAACCACGCCATCATTTCGCCTCTCGAAGCAGCCCCTTTGTTGGGCATCAACACTTCCTGGTCCCACCCCAGATGACCTTGCAAGGCCCCCAACCGGTGGATGTCTTGAACACGCTGCAGGAATTCTTCGTAGGCTGCCATGACGCCAAGACGTGGCGGGGTTTCTTCAACGCTCCCATGAACGTCTTTCACGGCGTATCTTCAAAACCTCGGAGCCCACAACGCTCAAAGAGGTCGGTGCCAAGGAAAAGGCATGACCACCCGGCGACTCTTTGCCGCAGTCCGGGACCTCGATCCACCCGGAGGAGGAGCAGAGCGTTCTTTGGCGGCCCTCCTCAACGGGGTTGCAGTACCTGGACCCACGCTTGAAACTGCGCCAACATTCGTCCCAATGTCGCCTTCGGAGGATGTTCCAACGCATCCAGCCTGGACGGTAAGTGCCTTTGCAAGTCACGATAGAGGCGAACGTGTTGGTTTGCTTCAGCCCGAAGTGAGCTTGACCACCACAGATCTCCCCATCGAAGGTTTCTGGTCGAAGGTCGCTTGGGGCTTACGAGAACGAAAAGGTGAACTGAGGCGTAGAAAGTGGCCCCTTGACCGGCATATTGCCCGGCGCAGCTCACAATTCGCCACGCGTGTGGGTTCGTGGCTGGACAAACAGGAGCATGCAGGCGGTATTGGGTTGACGCAACTCGATTGGGCACCGGGGGCTGCAGAAGCGTTTACTGCCCGTGGGATGCCTTACATTATCTTCGTTCGAGACGACACACCGTTCCGTCTCGAGGAACGCTTTCGTCCCGCCATGGAAGGCGCAGCCCTCGTGTGTGCGGCTGGAGAAGGCCTGCTCGCAGACATCCGATCCCGGTTCTCCATTCAGCAAGGTCATAGCGTGCCTCTGCCGATCGATTTCGGTGGGCGTTTTGGTAGCATGGAGGACGTCAATGCCTTGCGATCAACTGAGCAGGCAAAGAGGCCCGACGGTGCACCACCCACGATTGGCATCATGGTCGTTACCCCAGAAAAGGGGTTGCGGTTGTATCAACGCCTGCTGCCAAGGTTGCTTGAGCGCTGGCCTGAGGCGCAAGTTCACATAGCGGGTGGCACTTCCTATCCGCAACAACTCGCCCATCACCCAAACGCACACATCAGAGGTTACATCGATGCAGCAACCTTCTTTGCAAGCATTGACGTTCACCTCATCTTGTTTGAGACGACCGGTTCATGGGGACGCGTCATCGGTGAAGCAGGTTTGTTCGGCGTACCAAGCGTGACATCCGACGTTGGATCGCAAAAGGAAGCCTTGGGTGAGGGAGGCATTCTCGTGGACGATGGTCACGATACGGATGCCGTCATTGATGCCCTGAAGAAGGTTTACGACGAGCGAGAGCATTACGGTGCACTGGCACGAAAGCACACCCAAATGGTCGATCATCGACGTTCAGTGGCTACCTTCCGTAGTGGCCTCGAAGATTTGTTGAACACCCGCTAATCGATGGTGGCTTCTCCTTAGGCCTGTGTCAGCGAAGTCTTTCGGACGAAATGTCATCTTCGAAGGTTGTCCTTCGTTCCCCAATAGAGTCGTTTTGCTGACTCTTTGATTTTTTTCCGAAGCGATATGTGCCCTTTTTGGAACAGGTAAGTCGGCGTTCCAGCGTGGTTCACACGATCTGTGGAATACCCAAATTTGGACACGGCCTTGTTGAACAAGTTGAATTCCTTTTTCGTGGCCAATTCAGCAAAGATGACGGGAGATTGATTCTCAAGTATGTGCTTTGCACCTTGAATGATATGATGCTCAAATCCCTCGACATCGATTTTGATCAAGGCGATGTTGTCGACACCCTGCAGGATGTGGTCAAGCGTGTCCACCTCTCGCTTGGAACCTTCAACGTTCACGATTTTTGTCATACCCGCATTGAGATGATTGATTTCGGAGAGGTCGACGAGGCCTTTTCTGTCCAGAACGCCAATCTCGCTCAGGTGGTAGCTGCCCTCTAAACAGTTGAGTTCCATGTTTTTCTTCAAAATCGCAAAAATCGATTCATCAATCTCGAAACTGTAAACTTTGGTTGAGTTGCAAAACCGGTTGAAAAAAATCGAATGGTTGCCGATGTTAGCCCCAATGTCAACGTAGACGCCCTCCAAATTCAACGATCGAGCTTTTTCCAACAACTTCTCTTCGTAAAATGTTTGACTGGTGACGATTCGGTCAAAGATTGAATCTTCCGTGTGGTAACCTTCCATAGTGATCGGCTGATTCGAATACACAAAGTCCGTTGTCACCAGACTCTGACCCATGGGAAGTCCACCAAGAAAGAGCCTTTAATCCTCTTTCAAAGATGGGTTGGAAGAGAGAACATCTTCGTAAACCTCCAGCAACTGACGACGAATTACGCCTTTGGCATACCTCGTTTCAACACCCTCCCGCATGATGTTGGTGTCCCATTCCATGTCGATCATGCTGCGCATTGCCTCTGCCAAGCCGTCAGCATCGTCGATGTCGACGAGGAGACCATCCTCTTTTCGGACGATGTCGTTTGGTCCACCGCTTCGGGTGGCGACGACGGGTCGGCCTGTCGAGAGTGCTTCGATCAAAACGATGCCAAATGATTCGTATCGGCTTGGGTGGACAAAGGCATCGACTGCTTGAAAAAATTCACTGGCTTGTTCGCGGGGTATGGGGCCAACAAACTCGACTCTGTCTTCCATTCCGTATGCAGAAGTGAGTTCTTCCAACTGTTGGCGAAGCGGGCCGTCACCAGCCAAGCGGAGTTTTGCATTCGGGACTTTTTGGAACGCTTGAAGCAACGTTCTGTGGCCCTTGTCTTGCACCAAATTGGCCATGTATCCAAACGTGAATGTACCGTTCTTGGGGAGGGGCGTGGAAGGGAATTTTTCCACATCGATCATGTTTGGTACAGTGGTGAAGGTTGCCGCCTGAACGCCAAGGGTTCGCTCTATATCGTTGGCCAATACACTGCTGACCGACAGAAGCCGGTTGGCTGATTTCAAGGCGAGCACTGCTGTGGTCTGTTCCCTTGGCCCAACAAGGCCTCTGGCGAACACGCTCGAATGGACCGTCACAACATAGGGAATGTTTTCTCTGTGGGCGATGGCTTTCGCAAGGATGGCCCCCCACATCGTCGCTTTAGCGTGAATGATGTCTGGGGGTCCATGGACCGCCTTGTACGCATCGTACATTTTGAGTGCTAACCTCTCATGAGACCGAACGAATGAACGGTATACTGAGGGGATTCTGTGCAATGGACCAGGTTGGAACAACCGTTTGCTTGCTCGAACCACGCTCAGGTTGTTTTCTACAGCCATTGCAATCGGTCGGCTTGGTCCTTTTCGCCAACTTGCAGAGGGGAGGTGGTGAAATCTCGCGTGAAGAACACCAACTTTGTAACCAATTTCTGCAAACATTTCGGCCTGTTCTCTGAAGAAGGTTCCCAAGAGAGGGGCGTCTGGACTGGGGTACCAAGAGGGAATGAAGAGGATATGGCGTTGAGTCAACGGCATCACCTCTCCTTCATCACCCACCCGCAGTCAATACGCTTGTGGACACGCTGACACATCGCCAATCTTGTTTAAATCATTTCAATTCATTTGTCGTGAAACCCTTCCAAATCACGGTTGTCATGTCTGAACCAAACTGCTGACCGTCGCCCAACATACCCCGCTTCCTGTCCTCTCAGGCCATTGAAGGGATTGGTTCTTTAATGATGGAGCCGGTATCAGCATCATGACAGAAAGGCCTGAAGGGGGTTCGTTTTTCAAAAAATGGGCCATGAGGCAATACTGGAGAATGCAACAATCTCAGGCTGTGGTCAGCTTGTTGTTGTGGGGGACAACCATCACCCTCCTCGTTTGGCCCTTGATCCAATGGAGATTCACGGCAGATTGCACGACAGGGTTTTGCGTTTCGGATGAATTTTTGGGATTGCCCAGCACATACTTTGCACTCACTGGCATCTTTTTCGCCGTCATGTTCGCCGTTCTCACCATCGGATTTCTCTACGATCAGGTGTTCTCACTTTGGACCGAATGGCGAAGTGTCGATATGGAGCGAAACCCCTTCGTCACCTATGCGCTTGCTCCAGTTTGGGTCATGACGATTGCACTGCAAGCCGAGGTCCTCAAGCGCACCTCACCTGAAGATGAAGCCATCGTCGAACAAGCAGATTGGTACCTTCGATGGTGCGAAGCGTACACGGAAGGTGAAATGTTCGCTCGTGCTGTTCAACGCTGGGACAAAGATTTGGGTGAGACACCCACATTTTGGTTCACAAGCGATGAGGCGATGGAGCGAGCTCGGCAGGCGTCCTTTGAGGATGAAGCTTGAGCGTTGTTGCCTAACAAGACGTGCAGGGTTTGCTCAACGCTCCCACAGACGCCTTGCACGGAGGATTGAACTTTTTTTGCGGGAATTATGCACACATTGAAGAACGGTTGAATGCTACCTTTACCATGGCCCTCCCGTTTCGCCGAAAAGGCTCGGACGGGGAGGACGATGATGGCTTGGACCAAGACCTCCAGGACATCATCAACGAAGCTGAAGGCGATGGCGAGACCACGTTCATCACACCAACTCAAAGCGAAGAGGACGTTGAGGAAGAAGACGAAGACACCCTGAGTCACGAACAAAAGATGTCCCGCAGCGCATTGACGGTCATCGACACCTGCATGGATTTGCGTCGTGGAGAAAACATCCTCATCGTCTGCGACCCAACCACCACCGATATCGGTCAGGCTCTGCACGATGCAGCCAGCCTTCGCTCCGATCGTGTTCTTCTCATCGTCATGCCAAAAGGCCGACACCACGGCGAGGAACCTCCTTCGCCGGTTGCCAACCTGATGCGACAACAGCAAGTGGTGATCGCTCCAACAAAGTACTCCCTCACGCACACACGCGCCGTTCGCCAGGCGATCAAAGACGGTGCAAGGGTGGCCACCATGCCCGGCATGAGTGTCGAGATGTTCACCGAAGGCGGCATGTCGGCTGACTTTAACATCATCAAGAAGAACATCGGCGAAATGAACGCTGTTCTCCGTCGCAAGCGATTTGTCAACGTCAAATCATCAAACGGAACCAACGTGACCTTCGAGGTGAATTGGAGGGAGTGGAAACTGGACGACAACGGCATTTGCAATCGCCCTCGAATGCTCACCAATCTGCCGGCTGGCAAGATTTTCACGCTCCCAAGGGAAGGGACCATGAACGGCACCATCGTGATTGACGGGTCGTGGGATTCTGATTTGGTTGACGAGCCTGTTGTTTTGCAAATTGAAAACGGCCTCGTGGTCGATGTCAAAGGAGGAACCGCTGCTGCTCAAATTCGCCAAACGTTCGGTGAAGCGGCGAAGCGCTTGAAAAGCAAGGACCAAGAGAATGTTTGGACCATTGCTGAATTTGGTTTTGGTATGAACCCAAATGCTCGGTTGATGGGCAACGTGTTGGAAGATGAAAAACGGCTGGGAACGGCCTACTTCTCGATCGGCGATAACACAGCACTCGGTGGCACCGCTGCGGTTGGCATTCAAATTTCAGGTGTCTTGGCATCACCGAGCATCTGGTTGGATGAAATGTTGCTTCTCGAAGACGGAACCTTTGCCGTCACGTAAGCTCAATAGCCCAGGTTTTGATTCCCACAGACCGGGCAAAATCGCCAGTATGGGTCAAGACCGATGCCACAACCTCGGCAGTGTACACCAGAACGGATCGTGGGTTGGACGAGCGGCGCCTGAGGCTGCTGCCATCCTTGGGGTTGCATCGGTGGTTGCTGTTGCTGCCACGGTTGCGGTTGTTGCTGCTGCCACGGTTGCTGTTGTTGCTGCTGCCACGGTTGCGGTTGTTGAGGGAGCGGTTGCGGTCGTTGCTGCACCGGTGCTGGTTGTTGCGCAGGTTGGGCAGCGTTCCCGAGTGGTTTGCGAACGGGAGCGATGGGTTTGGGCAGCGCCGCCGTCTTATCAGCAGCGGGTGAAGCGATGAATTCAGAGAGTGATACGACGCCGTCGCCGTCTGTATCGGCTTGGGCGTGGAGTTCAGCCGCTTCTTCTATAGAAGTCCCAGTGGCCTGAGCGAGTTCTTCAACATCCAAGGCTCCACTGCCATCGGTGTCGGCGGCGATGAAGTGCTCAGCAGCGCTCACAAACTCCTCTTCTGCAGGTTCAACCTCGACGGGTGTTTCGACTTCGATCGGTTCGGATGGCTCCTCAACCTCTGGTTCGGGCTCCGGAACGAGTTCAGAACTGAAGGCTCCGGAAAAGGCATCTTGAGTTGCACGTGCGACGGCCCGCTCGTTCTCAACGTTCACAGCGGGTTCGGTTGGAGGGTCTTGGTCGACCTCAGGTAGGGCAACAGCAGCGGACGGCAAAGGAACGGTTTCGGGTTCTGGTGCGGGTTGAACAGGTTCCGTAGGTTCGGTGGGCAACGGCACCGGTGTCGTTTGAGCCGGAGTCGGTTCTGCAACCGGGGCCGGAGCTGGTTCTGCAACCGGTGCTTCTGGGAGGGCAACGGTATCCGGCACGTCAATCGAAGCCGAGGTTGCCGACCCGCTTGCGAGTGATGGAATGGGAAGAACCTGGCCGACGACATCGAGCGCAGCATCGAGTTCTTGGTCAATGGCAACCAAGGCTTCAAGGGAGCCGGCGACGTTGTTCAACATGCCCTCAAAGGAAGTGAGGTACTTGCCCACTTCATCGTTGGAACCTGTTTGCTGGGCAACCGCAAAGAGTTTCATCATTCGCATCGGGTCGGCGAGTTTCTCCAAACGTGAACGCTGCTCTGTGGAGATGGAAGCGACGGATTGGCCGTTGACTTCACCGCTCGAATCCGGCATGCCCAAGGCCTGCGAAAGTGGGTCAGGCATGCTCATCAAACCCAAATGACCAGCAACGAGGTAGTAGATTTCACCACCTTCGCACTGCATTCGTTCGCTCGCAGCCTCAAAGTCGAAGTCACCGGGGCGAAGGACAATGTCGGAAAGGAGTTCAAAAAATTGGACCATCGCTTGTTCACGAGGCATGGCCAACATGGCATGGAGGACGTCCGAGGACTCGGTGGCGCCGAAGTAGGCAGCGGCATCGTCGATTTCAATGCCTGATGCATCTACAGCCGTTTCATCTGCCATGGCTCTCCCTCCTTTTTGTGGCGACCTCTGTCCCTCATTTAAGCCCTCAC
>JAYQAK010000051.1:0-12737 GCA_038136695.1 Candidatus Poseidonia sp. | reverse complement strand
AAATCCTCGAGCACATCAACAGCACGATGCGCCACGGAACCACCAGCCAACAACTCGGCAACGTTCTCTCCAAAGACAAAGACATCGTCAAGGTCGGTTACATCAAGCGCTCCGGCATTCTCTCCGGTGGATACGACATCTGCGAGTGGGCCACTCGAGACTGGGTCTCTGAGCACTGCCCTGAGTGGGTGGAAGGCACCCCTATCATCGTTGACAGTGAAGGCAACTTCATGACCACCTCAGACGAAAAACTCTGAAGCCGTTCGACGTCGCTTCGACGACGCCAATCCACGGCAGAAGGCGTTGCGCCTCGCAACGAACCACAAAGGCTTGTTGAATTCAAGTTCAAACAGAACCGAGTTGGTGGTTACTGGCCTTCGAAGATGGCCATGGCATCATCCACCGATGCGCCGTCACAAATGATGGCGTGACAGGCAGCGGTCATACGCACAGCTTCCTCGGTTGGCTTTTGGTGAATGTTTCGTCCGGTAGCAGCACCTCGGCAACCGGAGACGTTGATTTGGTCGTGGAGACGCTGAAGGAACTCTCGCGGAGGGAGCGAACCGCCACCCGAGCAAATAATACCGGTACGGCCTGCAGCCTCAACGGCGATTTGGAAGGATTCCGCCTGCGTCATGCCGTCCCATGCTGAGGGGTAGTTCACCTTGGCAAAGTCTGCACCAAGGCATCCGGCCACGCCCGCAGCCCCAGCAATGAGTTGCGGGTCCTTCTCATCGGGGACGGCTTGGCCGCGAGGATACATCCACACAACAGAGATCATGCCTTGTTCATGGGCTTGGCGAATGAATTGAGCGGCTTCGGTGAGCATTTCGTGTTCGTACTCGCTGCCGATGTAGACCGTGTAACCGATGCCGACCACGTTGATGCCGTTGTGGACCAAGGACATCACGTCGTCCATGTCCCAGAGCGCCTGCGACACGGGGTCTCGTTGATCCGTCTTCACCATGTGGGATTTCGAGTTGAGCTTCACAAGATAAGGGAGGTTCGGATAGTCACGGGCGTACATCGAAATGAGGCCGAGTTGACCAGCGAGGACCCCGAGCGTACCCTCCTTGTGCGTGCGAGCACCGATCTCGAAAAGATGGGCAGGGTCGTTGGATGAGCGTGGGATGGTCTCCTCACGGTCGTAAAAATCGTCGTTGAGGTGCTCAATTTTCTGATCGCAGGCAAACAGGTTCATCGAGCCGGTTCCAGCCGTAGCGGCACGCATGTTGTCGAGGTAGGTCTCAATCAATTCGTCAGGCACATCGGCAGGAACATGAAACTCGGTCATCCGTGACACTCCTGTTCAAATCACTCGCCGGTAAAGTTCGCCACGCGCTTCTCAACGTAGGCGGCAATGCCTTCCTTGGCGTCGCTGCTGTTGAAAAGAGCGGCTTGCAACTCGCGCTCAAGGGCCAAGTGGTACTCGAAGGGGATCTCCGGACCGGTCTGACAGGAACGCTTGATGTTGCCAACGGCTTTGACGGCCTTGTTGGGCAAGGTGAATTGGCTGCACCAGTCAAGGATGTCTCGGCGGAATTCGGCAGGGTCGCCTTCCCAAATGTGGTTGATGAGGTTGCAAGCGTGTGCGTCCTCAAAGGACATCAATTCGCCGGTGACCATCATCTCAAGCGCCTTGGCCTTGCCGATGAGGCGGGTCAAACGAGCGGTCCCGCCGGTACCGGCGAGCACGCCGAGGTTGATCTCTGGCAGACCAACCTTGCCGGAGTTCTTGCGGGCGATACGGATGTCGGCAGCCATGGCGATCTCAAGTCCACCGCCGACGGCGTGGCCGTTGATGGCACACACGACGAGTTTGGCCGTCTGCTCGAGACGGGAGAGGGTTTCGTTGGCGTGAAGGCAGAAGTTGTACTTGAAGCCGGGCGTCACGCTGTTCAGCATCTGAATGGAAGCGCCTGCGGAGAAGAAGGAAGCCCCGTTGCCGGTCAGGACGATGCAGGTGACGCTGTCGTCAAAGCGAGCACGGACAATGGCTTCGTCGATGTCTCGCATCATGCCGTGGGTGTAGGTGTTGGGCGAGCGGTCGTTGGGACCGTCAAGGGGCGCACCGGCCGAGTCGGAGGTCAATTCGATGACTGCAATACCGTTCTCGGTCACACCGTAGTTCACCAATCGGTTGGGCATCGGCTCAAGTTTCAATCCATAGAGGTCGCTCATGCCCTTTCCACAAGGGCCGGCATTATGAAGAAATCGCTGAGGTTTCTTGCACATCGGTTTCGCCATCTTCGTTGAAGGAGACATGCCCGCCGCCCCGACGTGCAAGTTCCCAACGTGCTTTGACCTCAAGCGCAGCCTCGCTTTGTTCCCACTGATCGCGAGCTTTTGCCTTGCGGAAGGGCAAGCGTTGTGGCCGGGTTGGACCAGTGGAGCGCTCGAGCATGAACGGTGACGTGAGGGCAAAGACAAGACGCTTGAAGAGACTTGGGCGGAACAATCGCCCGATCCAACGCAGGCCGTCCCCACTCCGGCGTTGATCCTTCATCCAACGAACGCACATCCGTTTGAACATCCGGTCGCCGACGCGGTTCATCAACCAGCGATTGGCGACACTGGTTCGGACGTAGGGAAGGAGATAACGGCGGACTTGTTTGTCATACGAAGCGCCTCCCAACATCTCTTCTGCGGCCAAGACACCGGACCAAACCGCCATGCGCATGCCAAAGCCCCACATGAAATCCTGAAGACCACCCGACTCACCGACATAATGCTGGCCGGTTTCCGGAACCGTGTAGAAGCCGTTGAGGGTAAAGTCACCCTTTCCACCAACACGCTTGATGGGTTCCATGTCAATTTCCGGATAAAGTCGCTGATAGCACGCGATGCTTTCGTTGAGGAAACGCTCGCTCTTTTTCTGCTTCCGCCAGAGACACGTGCAGATGAGCCCCACGCCGTCAATGATAATCAGGTAACTGTAGGCACCAGGAGCGAGCTTGTCGTTGAGCTGAAAGGCGATGTGGTTGGGATGGGAAGTGCGGAAGATCTCCCCCAAGGCAAGGGCGGACGTGTCTTTGGGTCCACAAGCAACGATGTTGGCGTCCTTTTCATCTATCCTCGACTTGTAGTGCAGCGTTGCTCCAGCTTCGATGGCCATCCGTTTGAAAGCCTGATCGATGGTGTGCTCGGAGGTCCCTCGCTCTACAATCCTGTAAGCCACGCCGTCGGTTGTTGCCTGGGTAATGACATCGTCGGGATGAATCAAATCAACCACGGAAAACGAAGTGGATTTGAACGAGGTTGAATCAAAGCCCCACGCTTCCAATTGCTCGAAGAAATCCTCGTCCATGCTCCAGTTCTCCAGCGCCTGGAAATCACCGTCAAACCGAGCTCCGGAGTCCTCACGAATATCGTGCACGTGGACCTCTCGGCCTGCTTTCGCCAACACAATGGCCGCCGCCAGGCCGGAAAGACCGGCCCCCATCACGGTGATGGGCTGGGATATTGACGGGGCATCGGCCATGCATGGCCATGGAGGCGTGAGGTTTGAATGATGTGCTTCTTTCGTTCCATCATGGCGGGCGTGGTCGTGGTTGAGGAAGCACCCTCATCTCTGGACCCTGTCGATTTGTTGACCCGTCTACCCACCGAAGGTTGTGGTGCCATCGTCAGTTTTCTCGGCATCACCCGCGGCAAAGAAGGCGGAGCAACCGTGCTTCGTTTGGAATTTGACGCTTGGCAGGACAAACTCCAACCCGTCCTGCACGACCTGGCCCAGCAAGCCATCGATGCGTTTGGGGTCCACGCCGTTGCCATGGCGCATCGAACGGGAAGCGTGGGCCCTCAAGAGCCGATTGTCGCCATCCATGTCGGTAGCCCGCACCGCAAGGAGGCGTTTGCCGCCTGCGAGTGGTTGATTGATGAATTGAAGAAGCAAGCACCCATATGGAAGAAGGAAGTCACCACCGACGGGGAGACCTGGAAGGAGGGATTGGGTTGACGGAAAAGGCCATCGAAGGCATCGTTGATGTCGGTGCCAAACCAGTGGTGGAACGGCGCGCCGTTGCCACGGGCCGTCTCGCTCTCCAGCCAGCGACCAAGGAAGCCATCGTGAAGGGGACGGTGAGCAAAGGCAACGTCATTGAAGCCTCCACCGTTGCCGTTCTCCAAGCGGTCAAGGACACCCCGCGCATCATCCCTCACTGCCATCCCATCCCCTTGGAAGGCACCAAGGTAGACTGGTCGTGGGACGGGAACGATTTGTGCTGCACCGTCGAAGTCAACGCCCACTACAAAACCGGCATTGAGATGGAAGCCATGACCGGCGTTTGCGCTGGCTTGCTGTGTGCCTTTGACATGGTCAAATCTTACGAGAAAGACGAGGCTGGGCAGTACCCCCATGCCAGCATTTCCAACGTCCATGTCATCTCAAAATTCAAAGGCGACTGAACCGCTTTGTTCATGGCGTTCCCGCGAGTCCGCAAAGGCATGGGCATGACCACGGACCTCGCACACCATTTTCTGGAAGCCGTGGACCAAGCCGCCATCGCAAGTGGCGCATGGCGTGGCAAGGGTGACAAGAACGCTGCCGACGATGCGGCTGTCCAAGCCATGCGCCGAACTTTTGACGCCGTTCCATTCGACGGCCGAGTCGCCATCGGTGAAGGAGAGCGAGACGAAGCACCCATGCTCTACATCGGCGAACAACTTGGCTCGATGGTAGGGCATCCTGACGCACCGCAAATCGACATCGCCGTTGATCCCCTCGAATGCACCAACAACTGTGCCGACAACACGCCCAATTCCATCGCTGTCCTCGCTGCTGCACCGAGGGGAACCTTGCTCCACGCTCCGGATTGCTACATGGACAAACTCGCTGCTGGTTCGCTCCTCGCCGACCACGTCTCCCTTGAAGGCGGCGTGGCTTACAACATCGAACAAGCCATGCATGTGCTTGATTGTGAAGCGGGCGACGTTCGGATTGTGGCCCTTGACAGGGACCGACACGAAGGGTTGTTCAAGGAAATTCGCAGCGCTGGTGCGCAATTGCACCTTCTTGGCGACGGCGATGTTTCGGGTGCCATATGGGCGGCCAAGCCCGATGGCCCGTACGACATGCTGATGGGCATTGGGGCTGCTCCTGAAGGGGTGATTTCGGCCACGGCGCTTCGAGGCCTCGGTGGTGTGTTTGAAGGGCGATTGGTGTTCCGTTCAAAGGAAGAGGAAGCGAGGGCTGAAGTCATGGTCAACGACGACCTTACACGGTTGTGGAAAGCAACCGACCTGTGCCAGAGCGAGGATGCCGTCTTTGCCGCCTCGGGAGTTTGTGATGGCTACCTCCCCGGTGTCGTCCTCGGCCATGCAACAACGACCACGTTCAACGAACTCATCGACGTTGCCAAAGGAACCGTGGTCCGCTCACAACAAGAACGACCGTTGGTGTAGGCGAGGGTGGCATGGCACAACAACTGCGCATCGATGTTCGCCTCCCCGAAGGCCACTGGGCGGGGGATGTCACTCGCGCCCACCCCTCAGCCACCCTGCGCATCGAACAACACATGCCCTTGAGTCGAGGCAAAGGAACGGCACGCTGTTGGAGCAGCGAACACGTGGAGACCACCGTAGAGGGTCACGAGGGTATCGAAGAATGCACCGGAATGGAGGATGGACGATTCAGCGTCACCATTTCCGCAGGCGGAGGTGGTTTCCTCCGCCCGCTTGTGGACCTTGGCGTTGTTCCTCGCACACCGTTTGAAGTGCGAGACGGATGGGTGGAGTGGACCGTTGAGGGTACACGTGAACAAATGAGATCCTTGGTCAACCGCTTTCGCTCAGATGAAATCCCGCATCGCTTGCTGTCCACCAGAAGCACCACGTCGCGCCTGCTCACCCCGCGTCAACGAGAGGTCTTCGAGGTGGCTTCGCGAGAGGGTTACTGGGATGTCCCACGACGCATCAACCTCACCGAACTGGCAGGTTTGCTCAAGGTGGCAAAATCCACCCTTTCCGACCAGCTTCAACGCATCGAATCGGCCGTATTTCACGCTTTCACCGATGAAATTCGTCGCCAAAGTCCCTAACATGTTCGCCCGAACATGTTCGTAAAGGGTATAAGGAGGACCCCGCCGTGTTAGTGGCATGGACAACCTTCCGAAAACGTGGGACGACTGGATTGAGAACTTCAAGACCTGGCAAGACAACGTCGGGTACAAGCGCGAGTGGATGGGAGATTTTGACCTCTCCATCCAGTTCGATTGGGAACGAGCCGGCGATGTCATCGAGTTCGGCGATTACGAAGGTCGAGCCAAGTGGGAGCGCTCGCTCCAGGTGCCTCACCAGAGCATGCGTGACGCTCTTGTGAGCATGATCACCGTCCAAGGCGACACCGAATTTGCCTCGGTTGAGCAGCAGCGTCACCTGTTGGCCACCGCACCCACCGACTACGACCGTTATGCAGCCGCCCGCATCATGGCTGAAGAGCAACGCCACGGCTGGCAAATGGCGTACCTTCTGATGACCTACTTCGGCCAACAAGGACGACGTGAGGCGCAGAAGTTGCTCGAACGCAACGCACAGGACGGTGACCGTCTTCTCGGTGCCTTCAACCGCCCCATGCCTCACTGGCTGGATTTCTTCTGCTACACCATGTTTGTTGACCGCGATGGGAAGTTCCAGCTGGGCATGCTCTCCACCTCAGCGTTCAAGCCATTGGCCGCCAGCATGGGCCCCATGCTGAAGGAAGAGTCCTTCCACCTGGGCACCGGTTCCAACGGGTTGCGCCGCATCATCAAGGCCGGCGTGATTCCGCTTGACATGCTCCAGCGCTACATCAACAAGTGGGTGTCCACCGCCCACGACCTGTTTGGTGTTGACGAATCTTCGTCCGCACACTGGGCGTATGTTTGGGGCATCAAGGGCCGATGGGACGAGCGAAAGAAACTCGAGGCCAACCTCGACGTCAACAAAGAAACGCTCAATGAAGAAGCACGCCAGCACTACCACGAAGAGATCGTGGCCGAGGTTCAGAAACTCTGCGGCTACCTCCCCGAAGGCGCTGTCGACCTCTACGTGCCCCACGAGAACTTCCACCGTGAGATTGGCAACTTCAAGCGCCAGCGCTACACCGTCGAGGGCACCCTGTTTGAGGGCTCGGACGAAGAGTGGGATGCCTACATGGCGGCCCACCTCCCCACTGCTCAAGACGAAGAGGACCTCAAGGAACTGTTCAAGCAACAATGGGTCGCTGAGAAGCCCATGACCGCTCGTCAGATTGCCTCCGGTATTGGCGCAAGCGCTTGATGTGCAAGGTGATTTGATTGATTCCCGTCGCCCTGTATGGTGTCGACGCCGAGATGTGCGAGCGTTTCTTTGAGGCCCTCCCCGGCTTGGTCACCGATGCTTACGAAGATCGTTCCTACATTGAATCGCTGTACGCCGTTCAAGCCGACCACTCCATCGAGCACATTCACATCGCCGACCAATGGTCCAGCAGGAACCCCTACGCATGGCCCGAAGACATCGTCAACGAGGTGGAGATGGTGTTGCGCACGACAACCTACCCTGATGTTTCGTTGCTGGAGCACCTCATGACATTGGACGGTGTGGACGCTCAGCGCATCTCCGAATGGATGCACTTTTCGACAAACCTCTTTCCCATCTATTCGGAAAAGGCATGCCAAACCCTTCAACGCATGGGGCTTGACACGCCCTACAAACCCGATGACATCGCCAGTTACGGACTTTATGTTAGCAGAATTGAAGGACTTAAACTTCATGCCCCAGCCGCAGGACTACCTGAAATCGGTCTCCCCCGAACTCGGATGCTGCAGTTGGGCTTGGAGCGATTTGAATGAACCGTTTTCGCGTCCATCTCAAACTCTTCATCGTTGCCACCATCTGGGGGTTTGGTTGGCCCGCAGGGCGTGTGGTTGCTCTTGACACACCTCCGGTCCTGGCTTCATGGATTCGGTACGTGATGGCGTGCTGTTGCTTTCTCATCTACCTCAAACTCAGCAACAACATCGTCTTGCCCACCTCTCGGCAGTGGAAGGGCATCTTCTTGATTGGGTTTTGTTCGACTTTCCTCTATCAGTTGTTCTTCATGCTTGGCATGGCCCGAACCGCTGCCGGCGATGCCTCGTTGATGATCACGCTCAATCCACTGTTCACGGCGATTCTCGCCAGTCTCTTCATCAAAGAAACGTTCACCAAACGGCACGGCCTTGGTGTCGCTATGGGGTTCACCGGCGTACTCATCCTGTTCATGGCCTCTCCCAACACGGACCTGATTTTGGCCGAACGATGGCTGGGCAACGGCTTCATTGCCTGTTCGGCCCTGTCGTGGGCCAGCGCCACGATCCTGATGAAGGGCATGATGACCGACACGGCGGAGGAAAAGGGGATGTCTCCCCTCCATTTGACCGTGTGGTCATCGATATCGGGGTTGGTGTTCCTCACGCCCTTTCTCATTGGTGAGACGCTTCAGCAAGGTGCCGTTCATTCTCCTTCCGAGCACGCTTGGATAGGGATGGCGTTTCTGGCCATCCTTTCCACCGTCGTGTCCTATGTCTGGTTTGCTGACGGCGTCATCAAAATTGGGGCTGGCAAGGCAGCCTTGTACGTGTACCTGATTCCACCCTTTGGGATTCTTGGTGGATTTCTTCTTCTCAACGAACAGCTTGGTTGGTCGTTGCTCGCCTCGTTCATCATGATTGCAGGTGGCGTTGCCATCGCTCAGAGCGAGAAGCATGATGAACGAGAACCCGCCCTCAGCGAGCATGGCCATTGAGCGCGTTGCGGTGATTGGTGCGGGAACCATGGGGGCGGGAATCGCTCAAATCTGTGCGCAAGCCGGTTGGGACACCCGTCTGTACGATGCCTTTCCAGAAGGCCTCCAGCGAGGCATGGAGCGCATTGCAACCTTTTGGGAGAAGGGCATTGCCCGAGGGAAAACTACGCCCGAACAGCGGGATGCCTGGGGTGGCAACCTCCACGCTGTGGACGACCTGCAAGCGGCCGTTGCCGATGCGGATTTGGTCATCGAGGCCGTTCCTGAATTGCCGGAGTTGAAGCAGAGCATCTTTGCTCAATTGGATCAGTTGGCTCCTGCCCATGCGGTGTTGGGCACCAACACTTCATCGCTTTCAATAGCCGATATCGCTGCTGCCACGTCGCGACCCGAGAACGTCATCGGGATGCATTTTTTCAATCCCGTTCCGATCATGAAATTGCTGGAACTGATTCGCCATGACGGGACCTCCGAGCACACGGTGATGATGGCTCGGGCAGCCGGAGACGCGATGGGAAAAACCACCATTTTGGTCAAGGACGTACCCGGTTTTGCAACCAGTCGATTGGGCGTGGTGCTTGGCAACGAAGCGATTCGCATGCTCGCTGACGGTGTTGCAAGTGCAAAGGACATCGACACCGCCATGGTGCTCGGCTACAAGCACCCAATGGGCCCGCTCGCGCTGACCGATCTGGTCGGCCTCGATGTACGGCGAGACATTCTCCTGAACCTGCAACGCTCGTTCGGCAATGATGCCTACGCACCTCATCCATTGTTGGAACGTTTGGTGAACGAAGGCCGCCTCGGTAAGAAAACCGGCAAAGGCATCTACGACTGGAGCAGTGGAAATCCCGAAGAAACCGACCTCAACGGGCCTTGAGCCAAACATCAAGTAACCCAAGGACCAACAGGCATCATGGACCAATCCATGCCAACACCGTGGGAAGGCGTCACCACGCAAACCGATGAAGACGTCCCAAATGCCACGCAGGGCAACGCTACCGAGAGGACGGTAGGAGGATTCCATGGAGGTTCACCCCAACCGGTGGTGGTCGACACCACCACCAAAGGACCGAAGATTCCGATGGTCATCGCAGCTGTGCTCATCGCCTTCGGGTTGCTTGGGTTTGTCATCGGTGGAATCGCCGCTGCTTCGGTTGAGGAAACGCTCGAAAACCTCTCAACTGAGGATTACACCACCGACATCGGAACGAGCGGTACCCTCGTTCACGACGATGCCGACGGTGCCGGTGAGGCAGGATGGTACCTGCTCATTCCTGGTGACCCCAAGGCCGATGAAAACAACAACGACATCATCGATGCCTGCGAAGGCATCCAATTTTTCGTCCAAGATGCGGATGGCGATGATGCGAGCGAGCGTGTGGCCGACATTTCATGTGAGCACGATAGGAAAGATGGCGCCGCCCATGTGCCGTATTTTGATATTGAAGATCACGTTGTCGTTGCCGTCATTTGCAACACGCTCCCAGACGACACGGGCGACGTCCGACATCGCTGTGAAGTCGGTGAATCGTTGACGGTTTCAAACGATGGTGGAGTGAACATGTCGGTGGTGGATCTCGACGAGATGTACATTCCGTACCTCGAAGAAATTATTGGGGGTGGTCTTCTCTCCGCTGGTTCTTTTGGTGCAGGATGTTGTTCTTTGTTCGGAGGAATCGTGTTTCTCATCGTTGGCTTCACCCGAATCAGCGGTGGAGGGAAACAACCCAACGTCGTGTACCAAATTCATTGAATCAGTCAAACTGCGGCTGGCGCTTTTCCAAAAAGGCGGCCACACCTTCGCGAAAGGCTTCGGTGGTTCCAGCAGCTTCAATGAGCGTTCGCTCATGGTCAAGGTGGGTTGAAAACTCGTTATCGGATTGAACATGGAGCAAGTGCTTGGTGGCCTCCTTGGTGTGTTGCCCCCAGGAGGACCACATCGTGGCTAGGCCGATGGCGGTTTCAATGAGTGCGTCCGGGTGAACCAACACGTCGATGGCCCCGTAGTCATGGGCTTCTTGACCACTCCAAATTTCATTGCCCATGAAAAATCGTCGCGCTCGTTGTTCACCCACGAGTCTGGGCAGCAACCACGTGGTCCCACCATCCGGTGAGAGACCCATGCCTGCATAGGAGGCCGCCATACGAGCATCGTTCGTGCCCACTCGAGCATCGCAAGCAAGAGCCAAACCAAGCCCCCCGCCTGCTGAAACACCATTGAGAGCAGCCACTACAACGGTTGAAGACGTGCGGATGCGTTGAAGCAAGGGGTGCAACACCCCTGTGAGTTCCCGAATAAGCTCTGGTGCATCGTTGTTGTCAATGGACGCTTGGAACGCCTTGATGTCTGCTCCAGCGGAGAAAAACCGCCCCTCACCGGTCAGAACCAATGCTTTGGTCGCAAAATCGCGCAAACCGGCATCGATGGCCTCAGCGATCAGCGGAAGGAAGGCTCTGGAAAACGATTGCGTGGAAGCCTGCCCGGCCATTTTGATCAAGCGAACGTTCCCTCGTTGTTCGACCTCAATCGCCACTGCATCACCTCACAATTTCACGTTGACGTTCTTGACCTTGGTGTAGAATCGAAGTGCATCTTGGCTCTGTTCGATGCCGATTCCCGAATGCTTCCAGCCCGTGAAGGCGGTTTGTGGGAACGTGATGGGGTATTCGTTGATGGAGACCATGCCGCACTCCAAGTCTCGCGCCATCCGGTGGGCACGCCCAAGATCGTTGGTCCACACGCCGTTAAGAAGACCGAACGGGGTGTCGTTGGCCAGGGCCAGTGCTTCTTCATCGGTGGTAAAGGACGTGACCGCCAGCACGGGTCCAAACAATTCGTCCTGGAACAACAGGTGGTTGCTTTCAACGCCCGTCACGACCGTGGCTTCCATGAAGGCACCGTCTCTCTCAAGCGCATGACCGCCCAACACGAGGTTACCACCCTCCTTCAAGCCGGCTTGAAGTTTTTCAAGCACCTCGGCCCGATGCGATTCATGCACCAAACTGCCCATGCGAACGCCTTCTTCCATTCCCGGACCGACCGGCCATTTTGAAATTTCATCACAGACAGCCTGAACGAGATCGTCGTGCACGTTTTCGTGAACCAACAAGCGAGAGCCGGCCCAACACATCTGGCCTGCATTCATGAAGATGCCAAAACAGATGGCTTTGGCAGCGTATCGGAGATTGGCATCCGAGAAGACGATGTTGGCGCCTTTTCCACCCAATTCAAGGGTCACAGGCGTCAACTGTTCACTGGCTTTGGCCATCACCGTTTTTCCGGTCGGCACCCCCCCGGTCAAGACCACGCCGTCAACGCCTGCGTGACCTGCAAGAGCGTCACCTGCTAGGGCGCCCGACCCGGTGATGACTTGCAAGACGCCGGAAGGCAACCCGGTTTCTGCTTCATCGATGGCCTTGGACCATGCCAACAAGGACAGCGGCGTCCAAGACGCCGGTTTGGCAATGACCGTGCAACCGGCGGCAAGGGCTGGTGCGATGGAACGAAGCGCCAGTTGGAGGGGGAAGTTCCACGGGACGATGTGGGCCGTGACGCCAAGCGGTTGACGAAGCGTGTAGTTCAACCTTGGTCCGGGGACCGGGATGGTGGTGCCTTCGATTTTGTCGGCAAGACCGGCAAAATACTCCAGCGTCCATGCGCCGTACCGAATTTCGGAGAGGGCTTCACGGAAAGTCTTCCCGTTGTTGCTGGATTCAATCACCGCCAATTCCTTGGCTTTGGCGTACGTGACAGCGGCCATTTTGTTGAGAATTCGCCCACGCTGTGCGGGGTCCATCGCCCGCCAGTCTGCATGTTCAAACGCAGACCTGGAGGCCTCTACACAGCGGTTGACGTCCTCAACGGTTGCACGAGGAACGGTGGCAAGCACTTCACCGGTGGCGGGATTGAGCACCTCGCTGGTTTCTCCGTTCGCTGACGCAGTCCATTCACCTGCAATCCACATCTGTTCATCGGCCATGAATCGCC
>JAYQAK010000050.1:0-12769 GCA_038136695.1 Candidatus Poseidonia sp. | reverse complement strand
CTGCTCGAGGTCAAAGACCGACTCAAGGAATCGGTTGAATGGCCGCTGACCCGTCCAGAACAGTTCGAACACTTCGGCATCAAACCGCCTCGAGGCATCGTGCTCTTCGGCGCACCAGGTACCGGAAAAACGCTGCTTGCCAAGGCCATCGCCAACGAAGCACAGGCCAACTTCATCAGCATCAAGGGCCCGGAAATGATTTCCAAATGGGTCGGTGAATCGGAGCGTGCCATCCGTGAAATTTTCAAGAAGGCCAAACAATCCGCACCATCCATCATTTTCTTGGACGAATTCGAATCCATCGCCTCGATGCGAAGCGGCGGTTCCGCATCGGAAGGAAGCGATGTAGCCAACAGGGTGGTGAATCAGTTGCTGGCGAGCATGGACGGCGTGGAGTCCCTCGACGGCGTCATCGTGGTCGCCGCCACCAACCGTCCTGAAATGATCGACCCTGCCCTGTTGCGTAGCGGTCGCTTTGAGCGGGTGCTTCACGTACCTCCGCCCGATGCAGGCGCTCGGGAAGCCATTTTCGCTATTCACAGCGAAGGCATGCCACTCGGAAAATTCTCCTTCAAGGACATCCTCTCCGGCATGGACGGATTCACGGGTGCCGACATTGAATCCGTGTGCAGAGAAGCAGCGTTGATTTGCATGCGGGCCGGCAAGAAAAAGGTCACGAAGGCCCACTTTGAGGAAGCGATTTCCCGTGTTCGACCGACGGTGACCCCTGACATGCTCGAATACTATCAGAAGATGGAAACGCGGCTCACCTCCGGACTGACCAACATCAAGCGTAACCGCGATTACAGCCGTGGCATGGAAACCATGTGATGCGGACGTGAGCACCGACGCATTGATGTGATTCCAACGGAGCAAGGGTGTTGAGGCGAAGAACCCATGGCCATTTTCGGAAGGGAAGTACTGGGAAGTTCGGTCTTGGACCGCACCGGTGCAACCCTTGGCACCCTGACCGATATCCACATCGACCTCAACACCGGATCGATCAGCGAGCTGATCGTGACGGTTGAAG
The DNA here is from genome assembly GCA_038136695.1 of Candidatus Poseidonia sp. GTDB lineage: Archaea > Thermoplasmatota > Poseidoniia > Poseidoniales > Poseidoniaceae > Poseidonia. The sequence continues at coordinate 11,739 of JAYQAK010000050.1, read as the reverse complement.
CCTCGGTTGATGCCTCTGCACTGCCGTTTGAGCACAACGGTCGAACCGTGAGCATTCCCGCTTCTGCCGTGGCTCGAATCGCCAACAACATCCACCTCAATCAATGAACTGCGCTCCTTTTGGAGTGAGCATTTTCACCACTGGTTTGGACAACCTTCTAAAGTCAGTGGGAACCGTGGTTAGATGGGAACCATCCTCCCAGTGATTCCTATGCGTGGACTGCCGGCCAACTTTAACGCTCGAAGGCTCGCCCTTCAAGCAGCGTTTTGGTTGGTCTTGGGTGTTTTGTTGATGACCATCCTCCTCAACTTCATCAACCTCAGTGCAACCAACCAACTTTCGGCCTACGACGACGATTGGAACGACATGTCAGCGTTCCGGCAAGACATCAAGGACATGGGCATTGAAACCCGGTCGTTGGTCAGCAGCCCCCTCCTCCTGGCTGACATCGAAGACCCACGCAACACCACGTATGTTCTGGCCGGTGTCGAGCGAGACACGCTGACCCTGCCACAATTTGACGAGGATGGCTTCATCACCATCGCCTCGGGTAACGGCTACTCGCCTTCTGAAATCAACGCCATTGTGGAATTTGTTGAGGCTGGCGGAACCGCCATGGTCTTCGAAGACTACGGCTATGCCAACACCATTGCAGAAGCCTTCGGTATTCGCTACACCGGTGAGCAAGTCTACGACACCACCTATGTCGCAGACTTGGATTTCAATTACATCTGGATGTGCGTCCAAAGCAATCCATGCGGCATGAACGGTACTTCGCTGGACCCAACGACCCTTTCTGAGCACAACCGTTGGGCCCAAGTCGGCGAACCGGGCGAACACCCATGCTCGAAACTTGACGGTCAACCCTTCCCCAACGCCGACGAGGCGGGTCTGTGTGCCCAGCACTTGGTGGGCGATGTGGTTCAATTCAACGGTACCTACCAGATGTTGCTCAACAACATCACGGGTCTCGAAGTCATCCCCGGTGTTCGTGGACCGCTTTCCGAAGTAGCCGTCCGCGCCATCACCAGCAACGAAGCCACCGTGGACGTGAACGGTGACGGTGAAATTTGGGTGGGCAACGAAATCACACCTGAAACTCCCGACCGATGGGGTCAGTTCAACCTCAGCATCGAGGCCTGTGCTCGGGCGAGTTGCGACCCCAGAGACGGAGGGCGCATCGTCTTCGTGGCCGATGGTTCAGCCTTGATCAACGCCATGTACGATTACGAAGGGTTCAACGAAGGAAAGTACGGCCCAACCGACACCATGATGCCCCGAAACGACAACCGAAAGTGGGCCCTTGACTACATCGCTGAAGCCTTGATGAGTGAAATTGTTGGCGAAGAAGGGCAACCAGCTGCCAACGCCATGGTCGTGTTCGATGAATCTCGCCACCCACAAAGTGCCCTTGCCGCCGATTCTTACAACACCGTGTATTTCCTGCTCGTCTACTTCACCGGCGAAGGGTTGGCGATGCTCCTCCTGTTCCTGATTTTGTTCATCACCTTTGAGGCCGTGCTCATCAAAAAGCGTGACCCGGAGCCTTGGCGCCACGTGTTCAGCATCATTTACTACGGCTTCGGCGATGCCAACCGCTATGCGTACTACTCCAAAGTTGAGAAAATCCGGCAGGTGTTCTTGTCGAAGGTGCGCAACCAAAACGGCCTGAACCGCGAGGAATTCCAAGCGATGAAAGCCAACGAGTTGGTGGCGATGATCAACGATCCGGTGTTGGCTAAATTTGCGGTGGAATCCTCCAGCAAATACACGCTTGAGCAAACCGTAGCGCTGGTCAAGCGAATCAAGGCGTGGGGTCGTCAGTGAGGTGTTGAGATGTGGACACGTAAGGCAGCCTTCACGTTCACCGGCGGAATTGCGCTGGTGCTCATTGGCATGATGATTTCCAACCAGCAAATGATGATCCTCGGGCTCAGTTTGGTGGCCTTCATCGTGGTGAACTCCTGGATTTCTGGACACGGCGATGTAGAGGTGCAGCGCACCCTTTCTGCCGACAACCTCTACAAGGGCGATGATTTGTATGTTGAACTCCTTGTGACCAACCGAAGCAATCGAAAAACCCAGATGCTTGACATTTACGACAACATTCCTCACGAAATGAAATTGAGGAGCGGATTGAACCAGATGCAACTCAACTTGCGACCGGGGGAAAGTGCGAGAATTCGATACGTGCTACGCTGCCCGCTTCGAGGCCACTACTCCATCGGCCCCGTGTCCCTACGGGCACGCAACACGTTCAACCTCGGCGTCGAGGAGATGTACGTCGACCACCACAGCGACATTGTGATCTTCCCTCAAATCAAGGATATTGAGGAAGCCTTCTTGCGCAGTCGCACACCCAAAATGTACACCGGTGCAACCACGTTGCGAACCCCTGGGCAAGGCTCCGAATTTTATTCCCTGCGCGAATATGTTCCCGGCGACCCGTTCAAGAACATCAACTGGAAGGCGTTTGCTCGAACCGGCGAATTGATGGTCAACGAAAAATGTCGAGACGCCGTGACGGATTTGTACCTCATACTCGACAGCCGAGATCTCGCTCGCATCGGCACGGTTCTCAAAAATCCCCTCGAAATGGGTACGGTTTCTGCAGCGAGTTTGGCGGCCTTTTTCCTGAAGCGCCGTGACTCCGTGGCTTTGGCCATCTACGATGAGAAATTGTCCTACCTGCCGCCTGATACCGGCGATAAGCAGTATTTCAAAATCCTCAGCGCCCTTGCTGGTGTGACGCCCAAGGGTTCCATGCCGTTGCAAGCCGTGACGAATTCGCTGAGCGGGCGATTCAGTCGTGGCAGCCCCGTGTTCATCATCTCCTCTTGCGAAGGTGACGGAACCGTTCCCGCTGCCGTTCGGGATTTGGTCGGTCGAGGCCACGAAGTGACGGTTCTTTCGCCATCCAGCGTTGACTTTGAACGACTTGTCAGCCGAATTCCTCGCATGTCGTACGAGGTGTTGAAGTTGGAACGTCAAAATCGCCTGACGACATTGGCGGGTTCTGGCGCACAGGTGATTGATTGGATGCCTGACATGGATTTGTCACAGGCGCTGATGCAGGTGAGGGGGTACTGAAGATGGCAGGAGAAGTCGGTCTGCAGTCGGATGTTTACCTTGAGGGGTCGGCGAAACCACGCACCCTTCATCTCAAGAACTTGCGAAGGCAATGGCAAATTCTCGCTCTTCAGGTCCTTGCCACGGTGGCGTTGGTGGCGATGTACCTTGAGGTGGTTTCGACCTACGTCGTTGGTTCCATCGACCACACCATCCTCTTCGACACCATTGAACTCCTGATTTCCGACCAGTTGCCGTTGGGCGATTGGCTCACCGGCGAAGGACGAAGCGGCATGGGCCGATTCTTTGTCCCGCTGATGCTCGGACTGGGTCTGGGCGGCATCATGGCCTTCATTGCCTTCCAATCCCCAAAGGTTCAGCAGCGCATCAAACTCGGCTTCATCATCGGCCTCATCGTGCTCCTCGTAGGTCGCCTTGTCCTCTCCTGGTTTGCAGGCATGTTGTTCTCCTTCGAATTGCGTCTCCCAACCAATGCAGAATTGGAGACGCTTCAATGGCCGTTACTGATGATCATGTCGTTGCTCATCATGTTCGTCTATCTCTTGCCGGTGATCATGGGCACGCGAGGTATCTGGGGGCTTTCCCGTCGCTCGATTGCTTGGGCGATCGGCTTCACGCTCTTGTTCCTCGGTATCCACGCCATTCTCACCTTCCCCCTCATCAAGTCGCAACTTGGCACCTACGGCGGGGCCTTGACGACCCTTGAGAGTCAAACCTCCGACCCCACAATCGGGCTCTTTGGATTGAAACTGGTCACGCAGGAGCAGTTCAACCTCATCCTCATCGCCGTGTTGATCATGGTGTTTCAGGAAGCCAGCTACGGCGTCATTCGTAACCTTGAGTACGCGTTCCGCCTGCCCGAATCGTGCAAGCGAGACCCTGAGTACGTTCGCCAAATGGACAACGTGCTCAACACGCACCTCCGACATACATTCCTGTTCCTCGGGTTAACCGGTGTTGCCACCATGGTCGCCCTCGGCTTCCACAAAGTCCTGTTAACCATCGTTTCAGACACCACCGGAAGTCAATGGGCCGGACAGGTGTCGGAATCGATTGAACTCACCCTCACCTACGGACTGGTGATTTCAGCCCTGTTGTTCCTTAGCATCATGGCCGTGTTGCGGTTCTTCATTCCATGGCAGCGCGTTATCGGGTTCATTCAGGCTCGAACGAACCGTCTCCCGGCGGAACCCGCCTCCAAGGAATTCTCACAACTTTGAGCCGTGCTGGGCTTGAATGACCCGCCCCAGCAGTTCCACAAGACCCAACATGGTCAGAGGAAACACAAGATAGGCCACCAACGGACCAAATTGCGGATGGTCCACAGCCTCAGCGACCGCCGGTGCGTACATGACGACGGCGATCACGGCCCCCAGCAAGAGCAATCGCTCCATCCAAAGCGGATAGAGGCGTCCTTGTTCTTCGTCTCGTCCCATCAAGGTCGATCCGTCGCCCACCCGAAATCACCTTCAAAATTCAATGTTTGAAAGTCGCGATTCCAAATCCGCAAGCGCAGCGTCTGCTGGAACGGCGGTGCTCGGTGCTGCCACTTCTCGGTGCATACGCTCGGCATCAAGCCGTGCAAGTTCAGCTTCAAGTTGCGCTCGCTCGTCGTCCAGATCGTGTTGTTGCCCCACGGAGGTGGCTGTTTCTACCGGTCCGACGTCGACATCTTCGTTCGAAGGCGGAGGAAGAGCAGCCCACCCCTCGTCATCAACCTCATCTCCGCTCGTTGGAACAGCGGTCACGACTTCGGCGTTCAAGAGGTGAGGCTCAAGGTCTTCGAGCATGGCTTCGTTCACGGGAATGCGCTGCTCGCTGGGAATGGATTCCCGCTCAAAGGGAAGGTAGCCGTCACGTTGGAAATCCCACATCATTCCTCGCGGTCGTCCGTCGGTGAGGCCAGATGCGTCGATTTGTGTGATGAGTTCCTCAAGCACTCGTGCCGTCTCCTCAAGACCGATGGCTTCACCAGCATCGCGTTGGTCTGCCTCGAGGTAAATGTCGTCCAACGCCACCTGAATGAGGCGCCGCGTTCCCTGTGCGAGGCTCGGAAGAGCCTCGGGTCGCTGACAATTCGCCATCAATGCCTGAACCTCGTGAGCCGGGGCCCCGAGACGTTCAATTTGTTCGAGGACGTTACGAATGCGGCGCAACATGGTGATGGATCGGTCAAAGTCCTCCAAGAGATGTTCCAAATCCAGCACCACGTGGTTGACGGTTTCGCCCAACTGATGTTCCAAGCGTTGCTGCACGGACCACCGGGCCAGGCCGCGTACGGCACCAGCGGTTTGAGGGACTTGACGTTCGAGCAACGTCATGACCTCCGAGGAGAGCAGGTGGCGCGGTGTTGCGGCAACATGGTCCACCGTCGATTGAATCACTTGGAGAGCACGTTCCACGGCTCGGTCAAGGAGGGTGACGGAGTACCCGAGGCTTCGAGCGTGTTCAAGCCGCTCCAGCACCGGCCCGAGGCCTTGGAAGGTGTTGTTGTCGTCCAGCAGTGCCTGCGCCAAGGGCTCTTCAGCCAGACGTGCACGCAAGCGCTCCGCCTCTTGAATATCGGCGAGGGCTTCCTCGTGTGCCTCAGCTAGTGCTGTCGCTTTGTCCACCAACGAAGACAACTCCGCCTCGGCATGCCCTCTGCGCGCTCCCAAATCGCCGAGTTCCCGCAGCACGGTTCGGCGCTCGTCCATCAATTCTCGTAGTTCTGCCTGAATGTTGGCTCGTCGTGCCTCGTCCTCTGCACGGCGGAGGCGGTCTTCTTCCGTGCGCTGTCGAGCATGTTTCTCCTCGGTACGAACGGCCTCCAACTCGAGGTTGTTCACGTGAACTTGCTCCTGGAGCGAGAGCACGTCCGCTTGGGCCCGGGCATGGCGCTCCCGGGTCGTGTTGACTTGTTCGGTGAGCACCCGGAGACGTCGCTCCTCGTCCTCGCTTTGCTGACGAATGGTGGCCAAGCGTTCACTGCCTTCGGATAGATTTGCTTGGAGTTCTGCCTCTTTGAGGGCCAATGATTCGATCATTTCGTGCAGGGCTTCGCTGCTTGCAGCGTCTCCAACGGCTTTGGCAAGTTCTGCAGCACGTTCGCTGACCTGATGTTCCAACTCGTTGACGCGACGCACCAAACGCTCCGCCCGTGCCTCGGCTTCTTCCCACTGGCTTCGTGCCTGAGCGAGGTCAACCTGCATGGTGTTCAGTTGAGCGTGAGCGTCCTCCAGGGCGGTGGTGTTTTCCTGACGGGCTTCGCTTGCTTCTCGAGCAACGATTTGGGCCGCGTCTTTTTTCTTTTCAACGGCTTTGACCTGGCTCTCCAACACCGCCTTCGCTTTGTTCAACTCGTCGATGGTCTGCTCGGCTTTTTCCAACCGCCTTCGCAACCCTGCATCGACGGCACTCACCGCTTCATCCCGCATCACGGGCAGTGGCTCGGCAATATCAGCACCGTCCGACTTGAATCGCATCTTAGAGCGAGCCTCTCGCAGAGACTCAAGCCCGGCTTCAAACCCGAGCATGTCGCCAAGCATCGCTCGCAGCGAGGCTTGCCTTGCTTCGGAACGAGTTCGTATCGTGGCCAATTGGTCGATGAACGCGGAGAGAGAAAACGCTTCCACCGTTCCCGAGTTTGGCGAAACAATGGTGCCAGCAGGGAAACGAATCAGTTTGACCTTTCGCTTGGATTCCGTGAGTGCCATCATGGCTTCCTCCATGTTGGCGGCGGAGGGGGCCCAAAGAGCGACCGGCACACCGCGTGACAAAATGAGGGAGGCGGCTTTGCTGGAAGAGCCCGATTGAACGTGCCCCGTGACCTCTTCCTCCATGCCCGCTTTGAGCATGGAAACAACGGCGTCTGGGCCTCCACGTCCGTCTCTGAGGGTGAAACCTTCGGGCAAGTTGGACCCATGGGAGCCAGCAGCAACAAGTTCGCCTTCCAGCGTCACCGATGCAAAAGACAGCAAGCGAGCATGATTGGCGTCTTTTTCGGTCCACACGGCGATGGAAATTTCACCACTTTGAGCCAACAGCAAGGCGCCGTCGCCGCTGTGGAGGGTCCAATGCCCCTGTCCACCCATTCCCAACTCCGAACTCAAACGGTCGGTACGCATCCCTGCAAGCATTTCGTGAAGTTCGCTGGCAAGGGTTTCCTCTGCTCCCAAACCGGGGAGATCGCCCGCATGGTCGATGACCATCCCAGCGTCTATCGCAAGCGCTCCTCGAACGGTGGGGTGGGACGTCAATTCTCGTATAACGGTGGACAGGTCTCGCGCCAACAAACGTTCAACCATGTTCCCAGTTGACTTCAATCCTTGCCGGTCAGCCTGGTGTTCAAAGGCCTCTGGAAGAACTTCAGCGAGGCTTCCCAATCCCTGCATGGTGTAGGACATCGCTGTGTGGCGAACTTTCTGTTCAGCCTCGATGGATTCGAGCATGGTCTTTGCCTCGGCACCACCCAGCATCACGTTGGCTGAGCCGTCTTCAACCAACCATCCCACAATGCGTCCGCCCCTGACTAGACGGTGACCGACCGGCGTTTTACGGCGACCGGGGTAGGTTGAGATGGCTCCATGAGCAAAGGGCTGGAGTTCACCTTCAGTCAGGGTGATCGGTTCGTTCACAGGGCGGCCTTGGGGAAGTTCAAACATCGTGCATCACCTAGAATTCGGGCGTCGTGGCCAATTGTTTTCGGAGTTGGTCGACACTGTGTCGCCAGCGAGCAAGTTGTCCCCCGTCGCCCTGAAGCATCAGGATGCGGTGGGGAGTGAGCACATCGACGAGGGTTTGCGATTGACCTTCAATCCACACTTCATGGAGGTCCCCGTAGGCGGTCTGCATCGAGGCATCCAAGGCAGCAGAGGTCAACTCAACGGTTTGTTGAGTGAGCGGGAGTGAACCCGAAGCACCCACGCTTGAGACGAGCCTTCCACGGTCGTCGATGACCAACGCTTGGTGCAAACCCTCGAGCTTGAGGAATTCTGCCAGAAGACGTTGCAACATGACCGCTCAAGTCGTCCGACACCGTTGTAGCCTTCAAGAAGTTTTGCGCTCAAGCGGTGGTTGGGGGGCTTTTCGAGACCTTTGGTGATTTTCCAACTGGAAATTTGGTTTGGCCGTTTGTCCGGAAGAAGCGCAGCACGCTGTTTTTCACCGCATCGCTCGTTCCGTATGTTCGGTGAGATTTCGAGAAAACGGGTTCGCCCTAAAGAGAAAATTCCAATTTGAAAATTAAAAAATCAATTCAAAAATACGATGAGGAAATATACCAAAAAGTCCCCGAACGGTTCCGCTGAGTTCAAACGGGAGACACGGCGAGGCAGCGTCATGGAGGCCGAAAGGAGAGCGGCACCGTTTCAGGTCCCTCTGTGCGATTCGTGTGAGCATCCTGCCGTGCTCGAACAAGCGTATTCCGGCCGTGTTCTCTGCGGCAAGCACCTTGCGAAATCGGTTCGAAAGAAGATCAGCAAGGAGTTGCGGCAACAACTCCCGCTCGAAAAAGGCCGACACACCACGATTCTCGTTGCGGTCTCAGGCGGAAAGGACTCTGCGGTTCTGCTCGATGTTCTCGTCGACCTGTTGGGGAAACGGCAGGATGTCACCATCGTTGCAGGTACCGTTGACGAAGGCATCGAAGGCTACCGCCCGCCATCGATTGTGTGCGCTGCAGAACTGTGCGAGCGTCTTGGCGTTGAACATCATGTGGTGACCTACCCCGAACTGTCCTTTATCGAGATGGATGAAGTTGTTCGCCGCTTACCCCTCGCCACGGCCAAAGACAACGATGCCCCTCGAATGGCGTGTTCGTATTGCGGTGTTTTCCGGCGGCAAGGCATCAACCATCTCGCCCAACGTGTTCAGGCCGACGTGATTGCCTTGGGCCATAATTTGGACGACATGGCGCAGACTGTACTCATGAACATGACCAATGCAGACATTGAGCGTACCCTGCGATTGGCACCCCACACCGCCACGCCGGTGGACGGGCTCTCGCCGCGGATTGTGCCCCTGCGTTGGGTCCCTGAGCAAGAGGTGCATTTGTATGCCCTTCATCGAGACCTTCCCTTGCACCACGAGGAATGTCCCAACGCCCGTGGAGCGTTGCGGTGGCGCCATCGAGAGATGGTGGCTCAGATGGAAGCCGATGTACCCGGTACGCGACACGGCTTGGTGCGGATGGCCGACCAGGTCAAGGCGCTGCGAGATCAGGTCGTGGCCTTGGGCGGGGGCGATTCGAGACCCGCTCCTCCACGTCCTTGCCCCCGATGCGGTAGCCCCAGTTCAGCCGCGCAGTGCAAGGCCTGCGACATGCGGGACCTGTTGGATGTTCAAGTTTAGATGACGTTGTGGACCAATTCCTCAAGGTCTTGGGGCCGTCCACAGTAATGACAGCGAAGTTCCAACGGTTCGCGGGAGAGGACCTTCAAGCGATGTGGCAACGGTTCCCTGAGGTTGGTCGTGATGCAGTTTGAAAACGTGCATCGCACGACGTTGGTTACTTCGTGACCCAGTTCAATCGTCAACTTTTCAGCCACGCTGTAGGCTCGAATGATGGCAACGTGTGCGTCGGGCGCAACGAGCGCCAATCGGTTCAACTCGCTTTGGGTCAATTCACGGTCTTCGACCTTGATGATGTCCTTGGTCCCCATCTTTTTGGACGGGACGTTCATCACCATCGATACCGGAACCGAACTTGCTTTGTTGATGCCGAGCATGTCCAGCACCCGCATGGCATGGCCCGAGGGAATGTGGTCGATCACGGTCCCGTTTTGGATGGCGGTCACACGGCGCATGTTGTGTTCTTGCGACATCATGCATCACCTCCACCGACGGTAGCAGGAACTTCGATGTTGAGCAAACGGCACAACAGCGCCATGCGAGCAACGACGCCGTTGAACGCTTGCTCGAAGTAACGAGCATGGCGGGTGGCGTCAACCGAGGGGTGTATTTCGTCAACGCGGGGAAGCGGGTGCATGATAATCATGCTTTCTTTGGCCCCTTCGAGGTTGGAGGCCTGCAGCTTGTATGCTCCAGCGACCTTGGCGTATTCGTCTTCGTCAGCAAAGCGTTCTTTCTGAATTCGAGTCATGTAGACCACGTCAGCGTCGCCAAGCGAGCCTAGCAAATCCTCGGTCTCCACGACCTTGGCCCCGTGAGCGTTGAGGTCGGCCACGATTTCAGCGGGCATTTTCAACAGGCTCGGGCTGGCGAAGACCAGTTCACAGCCAAATCGAGTGAGAGCATGGCTGAGCGAATGCACGGTGCGACCGTAACGGAGGTCGCCAGCGAGAACGACCTTCAGGCCTTCAAGACGGCCGTGTGCCTGACGAATGGTGAACAGGTCGAGCATGGTTTGCGTTGGGTGGTGGCCGGCGCCATCACCGCCGTTGAGGATGGGGACGCTTGCGGCATCCTGCGCGTATTGGGCGGCACCTTGCCGTGGATGGCGCATCGCGATGATGTCGGTGTAACCGTCGACCATCTGAATGGTGTCGAACAAGGTTTCTCCTTTGACCACCGACGAGGTTTTCACATCGCCCAAATTGACCACATCGCCTCCCAGTCGTTTCATGGCGGTTTCAAACGACATGCGTGTTCGAGTGCTTGGTTCGAAGAACAGGTTGCCTAGGATTTTTCCTTGGAGCAGCGGCAAATACACTTCACCACGAGCGACGGGAAGCAGCCGCTCTGCATCGTCAAGAATGCTGAGAATGTCTTCGTTGGATAAATCGTCCATCGTGATGAGTCCGGGCATGGTGTTCCCTCTATCTCTTCCACATCCGAAAGACACCCTTGAACATTCCCGCTCTCACGTCTGAGGGCTGTGCCGTCGCGACGAGGTATCGGAGTCATTATGGAGGTCGAATGCCGACGCAGGGGTATGGTCACGTGGGCGGACGCAGATGCTGCGATACAAGCCGAGCGTGAAGCGCGCTGGAAACGTGTGGAAACCATGACGCTGATGACGGCGCTCTCCTTGCTTTTGTGTGCGGTGTGGTTGGCTTGGCCATCGCTCAAAGGTCTGGTGGCGGGTGAAGGTGTCGCCCTCACGTCCTTTGGCGCACCGTTGCTGTTGGTGATTTGGGGCATATTCATCCAAGACCTCACGCTCGATGACGCTGCAGCCCGAACACGGGTGGGTTCCGCCAGTGCTCTGGCTTGGCCCGTGATCTTGGTGATCGGAGCGTTGGGGGTTGAAGCAGCCCTGACGCAGCAGTTGTTTGGCAGCCTGCTCATCATCCTGGTTGGTTTGATGCTGCGCCACGCTGCCAACGCCACCATGCGAGGAAATTTCGGCGTGTTGCGCTACCGTTCCATGCTCACAGGAATCGGGACAGCCTCGGCCGTGGTCCTCACGCTCACGCAAACCTCATCCCTTTCGTACACCGATGTGATGCCCATCGTTGCCCTCAGCATGGTTGCCTTGGCTGCCGTTGACACCGTGTACACCTGGACGGTGGGCGACGACCAAAAAATCGAACGCAAGGCGTTTCGAAAGCGCCTTGACCGCCTTGAACTTCGTTTGTTGGAACTCAAAGCTCAGGGAGCCGCTGTGGCCCAGGCAGCCAGTTTGTTGACCACGGCCAAGGAGGAAGGACACCTCGACCCTGAATACGGCATGCGATTGTTGGATGCCAGCGAAGAAGACATGGAACG
>JAYQAK010000049.1:3479-12828 GCA_038136695.1 Candidatus Poseidonia sp. | reverse complement strand
GAAGTGAATTGGTCTGAATTGGCTTGATTTTCTTTCAAAAAGGGCCTGTGGGCCAATGGTGAACCTCAAAGACCCTGCGCACCTCGGATGGTTTGCCCCATTAGGGGACACGGGTGAACGGCATGGGTGAAGGCATCAAACTCCCCGTCCTCAACGGGCTGGGACGCACCAACCGAATCGACAATTGGTGGAGCCAACCTGTGGCGATGGGCATAGCGCTGACCGCTGCGCTGATCTACACGTTTTGGCGGTTGTTTCTCTACGATGCCGACATCTCCTACACCCTCGAAGGCAGCACGGTCATGTCGCCCATTTTTTCACCCAACGTGCTTGAATGGGAACTGTTTGGGCTCAAGGATTGGAACCACCCCGAATGGGTCAATGCGGCTATCCTGGTGCTGTGGATTCCCTTCGGTTTCCGAGGCACCTGCTACTACATGCGCCGCGTCTACTACCGCACGTTTTTCGCCAGCCCAACCGCCTGTTGGGTGGACGAGCCCGACATCAACAAAGCCATCGGCTACAAAGGAGAGAAGCGCTTGTTCATCTTCAACAACCTTCACCGGTATTTCCTCTACGCTGCGATGGTCATCTTGCTCATCAAGTGGTGGGATGTCACCCACACCATGCACTTTGACTCCAATGCCGTCCAAGGCTACGGTGTTTCCATCGGCACCTTTGTGATGGCCATTGAGGCTTTCCTGCTCACGATGTACGTCACTTCCTGCCACGCCCTTCGCCACCTGGCTGGTGGTATGCTCGACCGCTGGACCACCGGCATCAGTCGGGTTCGAGGGAAACTCTTCGGAAAGATCAGCGTTCTCAACCGATCCCACGGATTCTGGTTCTGGACTTCGTTGGCCTTCGTGTTCCTTGGTGACCTCTGGGTTCTTGCCGTTGCCGAAGGGCATTTGAGCGATATGGTGCTCTTCCACGTGTGAGGTGAGATGATGGGTGAACATGTCACAAAACACGAATACGACGTCATCGTCATTGGCGCCGGTGGTGCAGGTCTTCGAGCAGCTATTGAGGCGGCTCGAAGCGGCGCAAAAACCGCCATCATCACGAAATCTTTGCTCGGCAAAGCCCACACCGTGATGGCCGAAGGTGGCTGCGCTGCCGCCCTGCAGAACGCCGACCCACGTGACGGGTGGAAGGTGCATTTCCACGACACCATGAAGGGTAGCAAGTGGCTTGCCAACTGGCGTATGGCCGAATTCCACGCCAAAGAAGCCCCCGACCGGGTTCGTGAACTCGAACAGTGGGGTGCGGTGTTTGACCGAACCCCCAAGAACCTCATCAACCAGCGAAACTTTGGCGGCCACACGTTCCCACGTTTGGCCCACGTCGGTGATGCAACCGGCCTGGAAATCATCCGAACCCTGCAGGAGCGAGGCATCCATGAAGGCATTGACATCTTCATGGAATACACGGTCCGAACCCTGCTCAAGGAAGGGGACCGTGTCACGGGCTGTGTTGCCTACACGCGTGTGGACGGTGATTTCCACGCCTTCTCGGCCAAGTCGGTTGTCCTCGCCACCGGTGGTATCACCCGCTGCTGGTCGGTGTGTTCTGGCTCGTGGGAATACACCGGCGATGGTCATGCGTTGGCCTTGTGGGCTGGGGCTGAACTCCGTGACATGGAGTTTGTCCAATTCCACCCCACGGGCATGGTCTGGCCGCCCTCCGTTCGTGGCATCCTCGTCACCGAAGGGGTTCGTGGCGAAGGTGGCCGCCTGACCAACAGCGAAGGCAGCCGCTTCATGTTTGATTACGTTCCCGAGATGTTTGCCGGCGACCACGCTGACACCATCGAAGAATCCGATCAGTGGGTCGAAGAGGTCGTCAGTGGGAAACTCGCTACCGTCCGTCGCCCTCCCGAACTTCTGACCCGTGACGTGGTGGCCAAAGCCATCAACGCTGAGGTCAAGGCAGGTCGAGGTTCACCCCACGGCGGTGCCTTCCTCGACATTTCACACCGTGGTGAAGAAGCGATTTTGAAGAAACTCCCCTCGATGCACCACCAATTCAAGGAATTGGCCGGCGTTGATATCAGCAAGGAGCCGATGGAAGTCGGGCCCACCGCCCACTACGTGATGGGTGGTGTTCGTGTTGATGCGGAATCGCAGGAAACGACCGTTTCCGGTTTGTTTGCCTGCGGCGAAGTGGCCTCCGGGCTTCACGGCGCCAACCGATTGGGCGGCAACTCCCTCTCTGACCTCATCGTCTTTGGGAAGCGAGCCGGTGAATTCGCTGCAAAGCGTGCAAAAGACCTCGCCCAACCCGCCATCGACGACGCTCAGGTCGAGAGCGCCATTGCCGACATGTTGGCCCCACTCCAACGAGACGGTGGCGAAAATCCCGGCCGAATCTACGACGAAATGCGAGACATGATGCAAGCCAAAGTTGGCATTATCCGAACCAAGAGCGAACTGGAGGAAGCCCTCGAAGACATCAAGGCCTTCAAGGATCGGGCCATGGCGTGCTCTTCAGGCACCTCTCGCAAGTACAACTCGGGATGGCACCAAGCCTTGGATCTCATCAACATGGCCGATGTGTCCCATGCAGCGACGTTGGCCGCCATCACCCGAGAAGAAAGTCGAGGCGGTCACACCCGCGACGATTTCCCCACCCCGGAAGACGACTATTGGGGCAAAACGTTGAACATCATCTGGATGGAAAACGGTGAGATGAAGATTCGACAAGAAACAGTCGAAGAGATGCGCGACGACCTCAAGGATGCCCTCAAGGAGGTCAAAGCCATGATCGCCGAGCGGGCTGCTGAAGCAGGAGGTGGAAACTGATGTCACTCAAAGGAACCAAGCAATCGTTCAACATCCTTCGAGGCGAAGGTGACGACGCCAAGCTCGAAGCGTATGAACTGGAACTCGACGAAGGCATGGTCGTGCTGGACTGCGTTCACCGCATTCAACACGAGCAGGAACCCGACATGGCGGTTCGATGGAACTGCAAGGCAGGAAAATGCGGTTCGTGTTCGGCAGAAATCAACGGTCGCCCTCGCCTCATGTGCATGACCCGCATGAGCGACGTCGTGGCCGAAACACCGGCCGGTCAACCGATTGAAATTCGCCCGATGAAGACCTTCCCGCACGTCAAGGATTTGGTGACGGACGTGAGTTGGAATTACGATGTCGCCCAGCGCATCAAACCGATCAACGGACCAGAGCACCTCGATTGGGAGTTCAACCAAATGGAAGCCGACCGTGTGCAGCATTTCCGAGAATGCATCGAATGTTTCCTGTGCGTGAACACCTGCCACGTTCTGCGCGACCACGAACTCTTCGACGACTTCGCAGGCCCCCGAAACCTCGTCCGATTAGCCAATTACGAAATGCACCCCTTGGACATCGAAGACCGTGTTCCTGAGATCAAGAAGGAATTCGGCGTAGAATACTGCAACATCACCCGATGCTGCACGGAAGTGTGCCCTGCCGGCATCCAAATCACCGACGATGCCATCATCCAACTCAAGGAGCGTGTTGTGGACCGGTACTACGACCCTCTGCAGCGAATTTGGCGCACCTTAACCCGACAAAAGGTACGGTACTGACGTCGTTTGTTCACTCGTGGGCGTTCAGCCAGGCTCGGATGTAGGTCTCGCCGTTGGCATCGTCCGCCAACGTGGGATGCAGGATGGGCCTGACGATGATCAACATGTCCAGTTGACCGCCCCACGAAGCAAGACTTGCAGTTGAGACCTCGCCCACTTTTGTCCCGCTTGGGTCGACACCAACCGCCGTCGTTTTGATGTCGTAGCGACGGAATTCCACCGTTTCCTCAACGTCGCTGGTGAGGCGAATATCCAGAGATGACGGAGCAGGCACCGGTTCGAGAAACACGTCTTCGGGGTTGATGGTGAACGCCCTGACATCCGCGTCGATGAGTTCGATGGCTTGGTGCATGCGTGAGGTTTCCATGTTGAGGAGGGAGGCAAGCGCCATGGCCGTCCATTCTGCCCCATAAACGCCAGGTTGGTGGGGCAAACGAATCGAGACCGATTGCAAAATCACCGCATCGTTGGTCACCCAAGTGTATTGTTCACTGGCGGGATAAGGCGGTGCATGGGGGTTCTCCGTGAACAACGGTTGGCCCCATGCTTCGGGCGCTACGGGTTGCTCAACCGGTAACAAACCCGATGCTCCCAAGCACAGCAGCGCCATTCCAACGGCCACGAAACGTGGTGAGCGATGGGTTGACCAGTCCTCTCGAGCAGCAGGGCTGAGCAGCGAGAGACCCAACGCCAACGGCACAACGAGAAGTGCACCGCCCGGCACGACCCACAACAAGACCACCGCCAGCAGCGTCAACCGAACCCCGTCTTTTCCGACCGGCGTGAGCCAATCTTGCTCTTCCTCTGTTACCGTGCGATGGTGCAGCCATCGCAAAGTCACGGCCCCCCCAAGCAACGGAGCAAGGGATTGAAGCAGGCCCTGCCACAGCATGAAGGTCGAGGTGTAGTCAGCAACTTCCCATCATAGAGGTTCGCCTTTCGCCAAGGTTGATGCAAGGGTTTCGCCTCCCTTCATCCATGGCGGAGCCGTTGCTGACCTTCCATGAGGTGCAGCATCGCCATGCCGTTCCGACTCCCAGGCTGTTCAAACCTTGGGCTACACGCCCGGGCGCTGGCATCCTTGGGCTCAACCTCAACCTCCATGCCGGGTCCGTGCTGGGGTTGGTCGGCCCCAACGGGGCAGGCAAAACCACGCTGCTGCGGATGATGGCCGGAGTTTTACCGATTCAGGCAGGCGTGGTTCGCTCCCCTACGAGCGATGATGACGGTGTGGACTCCGTTGACCTTCGACGGTTGGTCGGTCACATGCCCGAGCAGGTGCGCTGGCAAGGACGCATGACGGTGCTGGAAGCGCTCGAACAACTCAACGACATGCGAGGTTCAACGCAGCGTCACCTCGGAGGGTTGCTCAACATGGTCGGGTTGGGTGAGCGAGCCGGGGAAGCCTTGGACAATCTCAGCCAGGGCATGCGTCAACGGCTTTCCATCGCAGCAGCCCTCCTGGGCTCTCCCAAGGTGTTGCTGCTTGACGAACCGTTCAACGGGCTCGACCCGGTGGCTTCCGAAGCCTTTGCGTCCTTGGTTCGCCGACTGGCCGAGAAAGGTGTCTGCGTGGTGATTTCCTCGCACATGGTCACGCAACTTGAGGGGTTGATCGACCGCATCGCTCTGCTGCACCGGGGACAACTCTTGGATGAGGGTCCGCTCGACGATGTTGAGCGCCGCCTCGGTCTGGAAGGCCGTTATGTCCTCGAAGGTACCGGTTCACTGGACGTGAACGAGGCTGTGGAAGCGTGCGATGCTGAGGCCTTGAGCTTCGACGAGAGCGAGCAACGGTGGTCACTCACCGTTCGGGGTGATGCTCGTGCCGTGCTCGACGCCTGTCTTGCACAGTCGGTCACCGTATCGTCGTGGTCTCCAGCACGCCCCAACCTGGTGGAATGGTTGTGTGCTGCCACCGGCATGAGTTTGGACGACATCAGCCTTGAAGTGGCCTCCTCGGCGATGATTCCAATGCGAGCGACGGAGGTTGGCGAAGATGAGTGATCTCCAACGAATCGTGCGAGTGGCACGTCGGATTCGAAAAGAGCGGCTCGCCGGCATCCGACTCAAGATCATGCTTCCCATCCTCATTCTCTTCATGCCAGGGTTGGCCTGGGGCTTTTCCGATCCCAACATCGTGCTCCCGGGCGGTCACCAGCCCGACACGGCCATGGAAGTCTTGTTCTACGCCTCGTTGGGCGTGGTGTTCGGCGCCACGATGTGCGCGGTGCTCATGGCGTTTGATGGTGTGAGCAAAGACCGGGCAAGCGGGATGTTGGAAATCCAACTGGCTCAACCAATGCCTCGTCAGCATCAAGCAGCGGCGCTGATTCTTGGCCATCTCCAAAGCATCTTGCTCCCTGTCTATGTGTTGATGGCCGTATCGGTGTTCGTGGTCAACGCTCGCTTGGGTGCGTGGCCCACGCTGGGGGAACTGTTGGTGTACGTGGTTTCGACGAGCCTCATCGTTTTGTGGTACACCTTGTTCGCCCTGCTGGCTTCAACCACCGCCCGTGAGCAAGGTTCGGCCATCGCCTTCGGTGTTGGGGTTTGGTTCTTCTTCACCTTCTTGTGGGCGTTGGTCACTTCGATGGTGGCCTATGCCTCAGGTGTGGCGGTAGGAGAAGCCAACGACCCGGCATGGGTGGCGCTTGAAGGGATGCTCGACCTGCTCTCTCCCAACGGCGTGTACCATCATTTGCTTGAAACGCAATTGCCTACAGTGAACCGTGGAGTCGCAGCGTGGCAATCTTGGTTGGCTGCGCTGGCATGGACGGTGTTGCCGTGGTGGGTCCTCCACAAGCGCATGGAAGCCCTTGTACCGTGATGAAAGCGTGCAATTCTTCATGAAGGCGAAAGCCAACGGTAGTCCATGGCACGCAGCGCCCGACCGACCACTCTGGCCTCTCTCAGCCTTGCCTTCTTGATGCTGAGTGTTGTTTCTACTCCATGGATTTCCTCGCTTGAAGAGGGCAGCAAGGCCTTGCCTGCAGAAGGACGACAAGAACTCGATGTGGACTGCAGCGGCTACTCCTTTGAGGATCTCTTTGAGTACGACTTTGCCCTGTTTGAACTCAACGTGTTGGACGATTGGGCCACCGGTGACCTGTACGCCAACGCCTGGGTCAACGGCTCAAATTCGGCCATCGTTCGCGACAACCTCGATGGATTGTTTGAGGGGCTTCCGGGCGGAGACAACGACTGGATCAGCACCGATGAGCGTGACGCCGTTCGCAGCATTGGACCAAAATGCATTGCCGACATGGAAACCAGGTTGGGCATGCGAGAAGGCATCCCCCACTCCGGAGGCGTTGACTGGAACGACTTTGAATTCGTCGAAGAAGGCATTGGCCTTGATGAAGTGAACCTCGTTCCCGAAGGGCATCCTGATTCAAGAACCTGCACCAACTTCGGTGCCGCCCAAGATTGCAAAGAGGTCCCGACCTCCACCACGGACGACATGGAGATCAGTCTCGCAGTCGCAGAAGGCGAAAACAACAACGTTCGTTGGGACCAATTGCCCAACAGCGGGGTCTCCAACTTCACCTTGGCAATGAACATCACCAACATGAGCAACGCAGCTCTTCGAGTCACGTTCCCGGTGCTTCAGGGCCTGCGAATGTACGCTTTCCGGGTAACGGACAATGCTCCGGACAGCGGCCAAACCTGCGACAACATCAACGAACCATCCTTCACCTACCTTGGCGACGGTTCCCTTCAGGTCACGCAACTGGTGTCCTTTGACCGAACACAATGGGATTTGGAATGCAACATGTTCATGGATTTCACAACCCAAGAACCTGCGACCAACGACGTACCGATGTGGACAGCAAATGCTCCTCCCAACGGAACAGCGATAGCGACCTCCGGGGAGGGGACATGGCCCTTCGCCACCGCCGAGCTTGGAAACGGATGGGCCAGCGATGACAACGGATGGTCGCTGCAGTGCACCTTCGACCAGTCAGGTTGGGCCGTTTCGAACAACGTCCTCGGCGATTTCTTCGTCACGCAACCAGCGGGGGCAACCCAAGCGACCGCCACCTGCATCGCTGTCGACCCTCTCGGGGCCAGCGATGAAAACGACACCCGAACATGGACGTTTGGAACCCTCTTTACGGCGACAGCCGTGTTGGATGAATCCGGTAAAAACGCCGTGATGACCGTCACCTCATCGGGTTTGGTCAATGAATTCCTCATGTCCGTTCGGGCATCCCAGAACGGCATGTTGGGGGCTGCAGGCGAAACGGTCACCGTGTCGTCTACCGCAACCACCGAGACCTTGGTGTCCCTCGACAACATCCGCCCAGGCAGTTTCACCTTCATCACCGAAGCAAGTGCTGTTGGTATGCTCGACCACCGGTCGGACTTGGATTTGGCTCTCGTCAAACCGAACTCGCCTCCGATCATTTCCGTGGCGGCGAACTTCAACGGTGAGAACGCCACCTGGGATGAAAGCCAACTGAAATTCTCAATGTTCGGCTTGGTTTCTGACCCCGACCTCGAAACGGTGACCATGCAGTTGACCATCTGCGGTGCCGACTATCAAGGCTTCAACATCAACGGCATCAACTGGGACGTGGACGTCTCAACAGCGATTTGCATGGCCAACGGCTTGACCAACTACGATGTGGTCATCACCGCCACCGATGAGTCCGGAGCCTCCACACAACTCACGGTCGCCATCAACCTCCCCGTTGTCGATGACCCCATCGTGTCTCCACCTCAAGTGGAACCCGATGCGGATGGAGCGTTGCCGGCCACCTCTTTGTTGGCCACCCTTTCCATGCTTGGTGCGGCCATGATGCTTCGCCGTGGTCGGGACGAATAAACCGACACAACCAAAAAGCGACGCAGGCAGGAATCAACAGGTCTTGGGATGTTTACAGGAACGGTTGAGTCAAAGAGTCACGAAGGTGGGCTCCTCGTTCACTTCGAAGGCTCGTCACCTGCGCTGAATGCGATCATGATTCGGGCAGACGACGGCGTCTACATTGGGAAAGTCGACGGCGTCTTGGGCAGCACCGACCATCCCTTGGTCCATGTTGCGCACATTGACAGGAACCTCAACGTCGACGACCTCATTGGCCTTTCCGTGACGGTTCGAGCCAAACAACCTCGCACTGAACGTCCACCTCAGCAGCGTGACCATCGCAGTCGTGATGGGTTCCAAAGGAGGGACGACCGGCGAGGAGGGAACCAAGGGTCGTGGGACCGGCAGGGCCGAAATCAGCGCTCCAACGACCGCCGAGGTTCGTTCTCGAGGGACGACCGATCCCAAGGACGCACCACCTTTAACGAGGATTGGACCTGTCCTGCCTGCAACAATTCGAACTTTGCTCGTCGAACAGCGTGCAACCGATGCCAAGCCCCCAAACCCGGTGGCGGTGGAGGTCGGCAAGGACATCAGCGCCCCCGATTCAACGACCGCCCAAACCGTCGTCAGGATGGTGGTCGTTTCGGTAACGACCGACCCCGTGACAACCGTCGCTTCAACAACGACCGCCAGCAGAGGGGACAAGGTCGAGGGAACTTCAACGATAACGATTGGACGTGTCCCTCGTGCAACAATTCGAACTTCTCGTTTCGCGATGCATGCAATCGATGCCAAGCTCCACGACCGGGCGGCGGTGGAGGACGACGAGACGGCGGTGACCGACGCTCTGGAGGGCGTGATGGTGGCGACCGACGCTCTGGAGGACGTGACGGTGGTGGCCGGCGCTTTGGTGGACGTGACGGTGGTGACCGGCGCTCTGGAGGACGTGATGGCGGCGACCG
>JAYQAK010000049.1:0-3379 GCA_038136695.1 Candidatus Poseidonia sp. | reverse complement strand
GACCGACGCTCTGGAGGGCGTGATGGCGGCGACCGACGCTCTGGAGGGCGTGATGGCGGCGACCGGCGCTCTGGAGGGCGTGATGGCGGCGACCGACGCTCTGGAGGACGCAACAACCGTCAAAACCATCGCAACGATGATGGAAGCTATCGAAAGGCACGAGGGAAGCGCAAAGGACACGCGCACAACCAACCACCACGGGACTTCCGTACACCTCGAAGATTCGATCGGAAAGACGAAGATTGAGGTGGTGAAATGAGCGCTGAATCGCACTACCTCAACGCCATGGAAGCCTTGGACGAAGGTGACCGAGCCAAAGCCAAGGAGGAAGCCAAGAAAGCCACACGCTTGGACCCAGACCATGTTGAGGCGTGGACCATCTATGTCGAAGCGTGCCTTCCAGCCTTCGGTGTGCACCCGACCATGGTGGAGGCGGCTTCTGCATTGTCTGCCGTAAAACGCATCGTCGTGCTCGACCCTGGCCGAATGGACATGTGGTTGCGAGGCGGGCGTTTGCTGGCCGACGACCTCGGTATGCTGCACGATGCGCTGCATTGGTGGCAACGGTGCAGGGAGCATCTTCCCGATGAAGTGACGCCGGTGGTGGAAATGGCCTCCATTTTGGCGGATATGGGCGAATACAGCGAAGCCCAAGCACGGCTTCAATCCATTCTGAACGACAACATGGATGTCGGCATCACGCAATTTCGAAAGATCAACGGCTTGTTGCAACTGGTCAAGGCCGCTGCAACACAACAAGAACGTGACATCTTCAAGCCTCAAGAAAAGCATCACGACGGTTGGGTGGCTATTCGTCAAAAAATGCGAAAGCCTCCGCTCTCCGAATCCGTGATTTTCCTGATGACCGCCGTCCCTGTCCTCTTGCTCTTGGTGGTTCTGTTGGGCCGCTACAGCGCTCCCACGTGGTCGGCTGTTTGCCTCAACACCTTGGTCATCTTGATCGTGATTTTGATTATGATGCGAAACGCCAAGCGATGGTTCCAGTTGTTCAACCGTCCTGCATTCAATCTGCTTCGAGCAATGAACTTCGAGGCTGCCACCGGTTTTGCCGTCATCGATGAGGACATTCGAACCTCTGTGCTCTACATGTACATCATGCAACGCAAGCCCACATCGTGGCAAGAACGCATGCTCAAGATCATTGACAACGGCAAACCACTGCCCGCCAATTGGCGGTTGCGCCTTCCTGATTTTGAATCGCATCTCGGTGACGAAACGGTTGACACCTACACCTTTGGGGGAACCTTGTCGGCCTACGAGGAAGAGTGATTCACTCGTTTCACACGCTGGTCAAAGGCGATGGCTTCCCTGGAGCCATTCCATTGGTAGGTCACGAATCCTCCTGTGCCTTGCTTTCGCTGGGCCTACTCATCCCTGCTTCGGGGCAGAGGTGCCTATTGCTGCGATTGAGCGTACTGGATAGCGTACTGCTGTGCGTACGCTGCTGCAGTTGCAGAATCGTATCCTTGGCCAACGAATTGTTGGTAATACTGTTCGTAAATCGCCTGATCAAACGCCGCAGCCGCCGGTTGCGCCGCCGCTGGTTGTGGTTCAGGTTGTGCCGCTGCCGGTTGTGCCGCTGCCGCCCCTACGTATTGCGCCGCAAACTGCCTCGCCGTTTCCTCGGGGTAACCTTGGGCAATGAGTTGCTGGACGTATTGCTCGGTTGGGTCAAGGGCTTCAGCACCGAAGCCACCATCCATACCGACGAAGGAATCGTCCTTTTCGCCACCCTTGCGCATGAACATCAGGGTACCTGCAACGATGATGAGGAGGATCACAGCACCGATGATGAGCATCATCGAGTCGAGACCGCCCTCCGAACCGTCGGTGGTGTCCGTGGTTTGGGTGTTGTCTTTCCACTCACCGGTCACCGGGTCGTAGGTCCATGCACCGTTCCACTGACAGTCGCCGTTGGCGTCGAGAATGAATTCTCCACCTGCGGCTTCTGCTGCTGGATCGGGTTCGAGTCCTTGACACGCAGGCAGGTTGAGTTCAATCCACTTGATGGTCACCCAGCGAGCGTTGGCTCCTTCGCCTTCGTAATACTTGATGTAAACACGTTGCGATGTTGATTTGTTGGTGTAGAAGCCGTCGATGTTCAACGTGATTTCAAACCGGTCGTTGTCGCCCATGGGTTCACTTCTGTCCCACAGGCCCTGGACGCTCAAGTTGTACTTCATGACCGACGAAGCGGAGAAGTTTTCCTCAAAGAAAGCGGCTTCAACAAAGACATCACCGGTTTCTGCACCCGACAACACCGTGCCTGAAATGGTGATGGTGTCGGCATCAAACTTGGAATTGTTGAGTTGCACGTTGTCCCATTGAATCGCAGGCTCCTCATCGCCAAAGCCTTCTGGCACGATGATGAAGTACATTCGGTGCTTTTCTGAGAACTTTCCTGCGCTGTCATAGACCACGAGTTCAATGCGAATCTGGTTCTCGGTGGTGCCCGTTGAATCGACGGTCACGTTCTTGAATTTGTACGACCACATGCCCCCGCTTGCTGCGCTTTGCGTGAACGTGTGTCCGTCCAAATCGAACGAATCATCGCCGTAAGGTGCGTCGAAGAGAACCTTCCATTCGTAGGTCTCAATGCCGTTTCCATCCAACGCATCGGCGTCAGAGGAGTTGCTGGCGTCAAAGTGAATCACCAGCTCGCCGTCGGTGCCCTCACCTTGGAGGGTGATGCGGTGAACGTCCCACTCTGCGTTGGACACGGTCTTGGTACCAACGAACTCAACGTTGTCTTGGTAGTCCGTACGCATGTCGATGGTCGCATCGGCTTCTGGACGGAACTCGTCAGCATAGACGTCGTTGGTTTCAACCGTGACGTCGATGACACGGGCGTGACCGTTTTCGTCGTGGAGCATCAGCGTGATGTCCCACTGCTCGCCTTGGGCACAGCCGGTTTGCGAAGCCAAGTCCGCCTTACAGAAGGTCATGCTTGGGGAAGCCTCGGTGGAGTGGCCCGTCACGCCGTTCGCCATGCTGTTACCGGCCCAGTCGGTTGGACCGTCGATGATCCAGTCGGTGTGGAGGGTTTCGGTGGTTGTCGTCGTGAAACCGAAGTTCAACGTTGCGTCGCTCTTCATGTAGCGCAGAGCGTACTTGCCCGTGCTCGGGTCGATGCCGGGCACTTCACCGTTGATGGTCAAATCAAGGCCGTTGCCAAGCGTGCCGAAACCTTCGGGGTACGGCGTGACCTGGTACTGAAGCAGGTTGCCGAGCAACGGGAAGGTGGTGCTGTCAGCACGCTCAGAGTGCGTTGCGACGTCGATGGTGGAAATGATCATGCCACCGGAGTAGTAACTGCACACACCCAACACGGTGTCTTGGATGTCTTCGCTTGAGCGAA
>JAYQAK010000048.1:0-12861 GCA_038136695.1 Candidatus Poseidonia sp. | reverse complement strand
GGTGAACGCCTCCCCGAGATATGGCGGGTGAACCTCAAGGTGAAGTTCACCGCCCAAACGACCTCGATCCTGCCGGTCTCGGCTTCATGTGCGGCATTGAAGTCCATCAGCAACTGGCGACGGGCAAGTTGCATTCACGGCAGTCCGGTGAACTCTACGACGTGACCATTGACACGCTCCCCGCCCATTGGCCGCGATACGAACGTCGGTTGCGAGCCTCGCGCGGCGAGGGCGGCGCTGTTGACGTGGCTGCTCGCTTCGAAGCCAAGCGGAACCGGACGTTTGTCTACGCCCAATCTCCCAACGCTGGACTGATCGAACTCGACGAGCAACCCCCGTTGGGTCTTGATGAGGACGCTGTCGACATCACCCTCACCGTTTCTGCTTTGCTCAACGCTCAGCCGGTATCCATGCTCCAAACCATGCGAAAAACCGTGGTCGATGGTTCAAACACCAGCGGGTTTCAACGCACGTCGTTGGTGGCCACGAACGGCGTCTTGTCCACCGAAGAGGGCGATGTCGGCGTCGATGTGGTCTGTTTGGAAGAAGACAGTGCTCGAAAACTTGACACGGTGGACATGCCGTACGGCCAACAGGTCATCTACAACCTCGACCGACTGGGCCTTCCGCTGATTGAAATCGCTACCGCACCCGACATCAAGTCCCCCGACCATGCCCGGTCAACCGCCGTGGCCTTGGGCAGGGTGCTACGCCAAACGCGTCGCGTGCGCCGAGGCCTTGGCAGTATTCGTCAAGACCTGAACGTCTCCATCGCCGCAGGCGACCGCGTTGAAATCAAGGGTTGTCAAGATTTGGCTTGGATCCCCCGTATCATCCGTTTGGAGATGGCCCGGCAGTTGCATTTCTATCGGCTGGCCAATGAATTGAGGGCTTCGCTTGACCTACCTTCGTTACCGACCCATCGGGATGATGACGACGCTTCGGTCGAGGCCCAGGTCGCTGAAGCGGTTGCAACGGCTCTCCCGCTGGTGCTTGAGGATGTATCCACACAGTTCACGCAGACCTCCTCGGGCATGGTTGGCGATGCCATGGCCAACGGTGCGGTGATGATGGCCCTGCCGCTTCCAGGATTGTTGGGGCGACTCGGAACGAAAGCGATGGATGACGATGGAGCCCAACTTCCTCGCCTCGGGAGGGAACTGGCAGGTGCAGCGAAACTGGCCGGCGTGCGAGGCATTTTCCACGCCGATGAATTGCCCGCCTACGGCATCGAAGCCGCTGAAGTTGAAGCCGTTCGCTCCGCCCTTCACCTCGATGCGTCCGACGCGTTCGTTCTGTGCTGTGCGCCAGCGTGGCAAGCCACTTTGGCGCTGGAAGCCGTTCTCAACCGTGCACGTCTTGCATGGCATCGCATCCCCCAAGAGGTTCGCAACGTGGTGGTGAAAAAAGGCGCACCTGAAGACGGAACCACTTCCCCCATGCGCCCCCTTCCCGGGCGAGCAAGGATGTATCCCGAAACCGACGTCCCTCCTCAACCACTTTCCGTTGAAGCATGGCAGGACCTCCTGAATCGATTACCGATGTCGGATGAGCAGCGTGCTGACCGCCTCTCCACGTTTGAAATCTCAAACGACCAAGCCGAACAGCTGTTGGCCAGAGAAATGGACGATGTGTTTTGCGACCATCTCAACGACCTACCTGCAAAAGCGTGGGCTGCGTTCCTGCTCAACCACGACCAAGAGCCACCCGCCATGGTCGCCAATGTTCTGCGCCTCAAGGAAGACGGGGCACTCGCTCGAGACCACATGGACAGCGTGGTTGAGGCCTTTACCGGAAAAGACGCACCGTACGAAGCGTTGCTGGCCCACTGCCAACACCACGATCTCGCACCGGCTGATGTTGGCGATTTGGCCACCATCGTCCAAGGCATCGTCACCGACCGGCTCGATTTTGTCAAAGAACGAGGTATGGGGGCCATGGGCCCGCTGATGGGCGTGGTGATGCAGGCGGCCGGTGGTGCGGACGGAAAAGAGGTCAGTGCGTTGCTCAAAGCCGCTATTCAAGCCGCCTTGGAGTGACGGTCGATGCGCCGAAACGTGGCCGTCGGTCTTCTGTTGCTTTCCCTGCTTCTGCCCCTCGGTGCATCAATGACTCCTTCCCTGGCATGGAGTTTGGATGTCGGTCCAGGGTACATCACCACCTCACCAGTGGTGGATGAAGACCATGTCTATGTACGAACGTCCGGGTTTTGGACAGGAGACGAACGCCCAACCGTTCTGGCGGTCAACAAGGATGGAACCGTGGCTTGGCAGCACACCAGTCCGACAACGGTTCAGCACGACATGGCACCACTGCTGCGGGTCGGTTCAGGGACCGGAGCGTGCGGCACTTGGCCAGATTTGCTCCTCGTCGGTTGGGCCGATGGGCGCTTCGAAGCGCTGAATCCCCGTAACGGCTCGGTGGTGTGGGCCACCAACTCCACGCTTGATGGGTGGGGCATCACGGGGGCTGCTTCGATCGATGGCGACCACGTCGTGGTTCCGTTGCGTGATGGATTGGCTCGCTGGTGCCTGGCCGACGGGAGCGTTGACATTGAGGTCATCACCGGCCTTGGTTGGCGCAACGGGGTTACGGTCACGCCCGAGGGCTATTGGTTGGGTGATGAAGCAGGAAACCTTTGGCATGTGGGACGAAACGGAACCGTTGAGCAACCCGTGGCGCTTCCGGGCGCGCTTCGCCATGCACCGTTGGTGGTCGGTGAAATGTTGCTTCTGCACACCCAAGTCAACACCACCAGTGCGTTGATGGCTTACACCATCTCCACCGGGGCGCTTCTCGAAGTGGCGGTACTCGGTGGATCACCCGCCGTTCCGCTCGCGTGGGAAACAGGTGGCATTTTCGCCGACAGCGACCACATCACGTCGGTGCAGTGCTCTGCTGAATGCACCGTCGTGTCCCAAGTTCCGGCTCGTGTGAACGGCGAGATGGCTTGGACCGGCCCAACGATGTTTCACGCACCCCAGAACACCCCAGAAGGCGGTTGGTTGGCGATGGAAGTTGACCAAACAGGGGCACTCACTTTGGGCGAACGGCTCACCACGCCTTACGATGGGTACGGGACGTCGGCCCCTGCTTCACGAGGAGGAACCCTCTACCTCGGAAACGATGCAGGGGTGCTGATGGCGCTTCAACTCGACCGTTCCCAAACCGCCGAAGAGGACGATTCTTGGGCGCTGCTGGGCGCCACCGTTCTGGTGGCATCGATGTGCGGCGCAGCCGTTTTGGCATCAAAAGGCCGGTTGACCGACGCATGGCGATGGCTGTCCCTCGTTGGGTTGTGCTTGATGTTGGTGTTGTTGCCGGACGTGAACCGGTCATGGAACGCCACGCTGGCTGAAACGGCGTCCACCACGCCCACAAACACGTGGGATCCTTCATGGCCGGAGGGTTGGTTGGGGACGCAAGTGGTGGTGTTTGAATTTGAGGACGGTCAACGGGTGGTGGGCGGTTTGGTCGGTCACGACGATGTGTTGGCGCTCACGCAAACCGCCGCTGGTCAGTTGGCGATGGACATTCAACTGGAAACCTCCTCGTTGGGAACCTTTGTGGTGGCTTTCAACGGCACCGCTGGGTCAGGATGGGAGTATTTCGTCGATGGGCAACGCGGCACGTTGGCCGTTGAGGAAGCACCGGTTGAATCCACGACCGTTTTGGTATGGCGGCTTGCTTGAGGGAGGGAACCCTCAAGGAGGCGGCTCTCCTCCGACCGAATATGTTCCAGGCGCTGGGCATCCACGGCCCCGAACTGACGCCGTTGGCTCAAGGCGTGCTCAACACCCTCCTTGTCCTCGCAGCGTTCGTGTTTTTGTTCACCGCCCCTCGTGCAAATCGGTTCACCACGGCCGCATTGGCGACCATGGTCGTCGCCATGGTCGCTCTCCGTGTGTTGTTCCAACCTCTTCCCAACATTCAGCCGGTCACCGTCGCCGCACTGCTGGTCGGTTCCCACCTCGGTGCTCGGCGAGGTGTCGCGTTTGCAGTGCTTGTTGCGTTGCTTTCCAACCTCCTCATCGGGGATGGTTGGTGGACCATGTTCCAGGCCATGGGATGGGCTGCTGTAGCGCTCTACGGTTCTCGCCTCGTCCTCAACGAGCAGGGCACGCTCCATCTTTCCCGCCTGTGTTCCGCTTCGGTCGTGGCAGCGTTCCTCTTCGGCCTCGTTTCAACCATGTCGTTGATTGGCCCAGGGGTCGGGCTTGCCGAATTTGGATGGTTGATGCTCCAAGGCTTGCCGTTTGACGCCCTTCACGCCTTTGGAAACCTCGTCTTTGCCTTGTGGTTGGGCCCCGCTATGCACACCTTCTTGACCGGGCTCGACGCCTTGGACGACGCCCTTCAACCGGCGGAGGAATCGCATGTCCACCATGGATGATGCCCCGACCATGGCGTTGCTCGTTCGTCATGATTTGAACTTGAGCGTCGGTAAAGTGGCTGCGCAGTGCGCACACGCAGCCGTTGACGTTGTCGCCAACGCCCGTCGAACGCGGTTGCTTGAACGCTGGCGAGCGGGCGGCGGTCGCAAAATCGTGCTCAGTGTAGACGATCTGGAAGCGCTCAACGAGGTGGCCGACAGTGTTCCACGCGGATGTTTTTCTCACATCGTGGTCGACGCGGGTCATACCGAAGTTCCAGCAGGGACCATCACGGTTCTCGGCCTTCTTGGACCTCGTCGGGCCATCGACGCTTTGACCGGCCACTTGACCACCCTGTGAGGGATTGACATGGGTTTTCGTTCCTTCCTCCATCGCCTCACCGCCCCACCACCAGCATCACCTCCCTCTGGCAAGGACATGAAATTGGTCTGTGTGGTGAATCAGTCGTTGAGCATGGGCAAGGGGAAAATAGCGGCTCAAGTCGGCCATGCGTGCGTTGAGTCCTTCCTGCGTGCTGGGGCGTCTCACCCCTCACATGTGGAAGCCTGGCTGGCCAACGGGCAGAAGAAAATCTGCCTGAAGGTGCCCGATGAAGGGCATTTCAAACCGCTTATTCAGGCGGCTTCGAAGGTTGGCGCCCCCCATCACGTCGTGAGAGATGCAGGTCACACCCAAATTCCAAGCGGCTCGAAAACCGTCCTCGCCATCGGGCCGTTTGATGAAGCCACCCTCGACAGCATCACGGGTGAACTGAAGTTGCTGTGACACGGCATTGATGAAGGACTGCGCTCAGCACCGTCCATGCGCGAGCACCCATCCAGCCGGATCGATTTCCGCTCGGACACCGTCACGCAACCAACGCAAGCGATGCGCGAAGCGATGGTCGCCGCCACCGTCGGTGACGATGTGCTTGGTGACGACCCCACCGTCATCGCGCTGCAATCAAAGGTCGCCACCATGTTTGGTAAAGAGGCGGGCCTCTTCGTCCCTTCCGGAACCATGTCCAACGCCATCGCTCTGCGCACGCACACCGTTCCCGGCGATGAAATCGTTTGCGACAAGACAGCTCACATCTACCGTTACGAAGGCGGTGGCTATGCCGCGTTGTGTGGCGCCTCAATTGCGTTGGTGGACGGCGAGAAGAGTTTGATGACCCCTCAACAGGTCCGTCAAGCCGTTCGCAAGGCGGACGGTTCAGGCAGCCACTACCCCAACGGTTCGCTGGTCTGCGTCGAAAACACCTCGAATCTCGGCGGTGGCTCGTGCTACGACCTCGAAACGCTGGATGCCATTGCCGATGTCGCCCGTGAACTTTCTTGTGCCACCCACATTGATGGCGCTCGAATTTTCAATGCGGCTATCGCCACAGGGGTTGACGTTGCACGCATGTGTGAACGGTACGACTCGGTTTCGGTTTGCTTTTCCAAAGGCTTGGGCGCCCCCGTCGGCTCGGTGTTGCTCGGCACGCAGGCCTTCATCGACCAGGCTCATCGGTGGCGCAAGATGTTCGGTGGCGGGTGGCGCCAGGCAGGGATGCTGGCGGCGGCCTGCCTGCATGCGCTTGACCACCATGTTGAACGGTTGAGTGACGACCACCTTCGTGCAACCCGCATCGCTGAGGGGTTGAACGCGCTTCCCGAATTCACCGTCGACCTCACCACTGTTCAGACCAACATGGTGTACGTGGATTGTCGTTCACCCTCATCTGAAGTCGTTGCTACGCTTGCAAATCACGGCGTTGATGTTCTGGACACGGGTCCAAACCGCATTCGTTTCGTGGTTCATTTGCACATCACCGACGAGGATGTTGCACGGCTTTTGGCGTGTTGCAACGAAGTTTGGGGTCTCGCGCCTTCATAAAGACTGGACGCTCTTGTTGGGTATGTCGAGCGTATGCGATATCGCTTGTGCCCAAAACCCACTCTCCAGTGAGACCGAACACCTTTGCAGTTGGTGTGAAGCCATCGTGAACTACCAACCACGTGATGGATGGAACGTGCACCTCACGCCTGAGGAGCACGAACACGCCATCGCTCAGTTCGGCGGCCCGAACCTGCAATCACGAAAGCGATGGGGGTATCTTCTCGACCACCAGAAGCACGGAGAACACGTGGCATGGGCTCGTCTGGAGGACGATCGTTCTTCCATCGTGACGCTCCCGTGCAGTGAGGAAGAATTCCGCTCGCTTCTCCGGGGCATTCGTGAGGGCCGGGAGTTGGCGGGTCGGGAACAACGCCTTCTGCAGCGTGGGATTGAATTTCACGACGGTTCAACGCTGCGATACTTTCGAAATCACTGGTACATGGATGAGGTTCGCCTGGCATCGGTTTCGTTGGAGGTTCTGGTGCCCCTGTTGTCATCTCCAGCGTTTCAACGTGGGTGGGACCTCCCTTCCCTTATTCTTGGTGTGGCTTCATGTGCCCCGTTGAAGGAGGATGTGTTCCTCAATGAACCGCCCTACGGTCGCGGTCGTAACGACGGTGGGCGTGGTGTTCGATCCCACTATCGGCCGCTGGCGAGTACGCTGATTTGGCTGAGCAGCCGTCTTCAAATCGACCGAAACCAAACCGAATCTTCCTCCAATCGCCTGCCGATGTTGGCTTGGGCCTACGACATTCAAAACCGGTTGCTGACCAATCAACTGGACGACCTTCAGCGAGTGTTTCGCAATGCGCTTTCCAATCACCCTCCGGGCCTGTTTGAAACCTACGACACCCCGTGGCTGCGTTCATGGCAAACACTCGGTGACACCAACCGCTACCCTCGAACGTTGAACTGGAGCATGCGAACGCTCGGCCGCCATTTCATGTTCCGCGTGCGCACCCGTGCGGGTAACCTTCGTTTGATTCGGGTGCCAGAAGATCCAGTCGCGTGGGCGCTGATGATCTCACTCTCGCTCTCGCCGCTCAACTCATCGGCAGGGAAGCTTCTGCTGGGACTGCAACACAACTGGTCTGCACCGTACACATCACCTGCACCACCTTCTCAACCGCTGCTGAAATCTCTGGAATTTTGCCACGAGATCATGAACGGCCTTCCTGACCGAATCCATATCGAGCAGGCCTCCGCTCTCGTCTTTGGGCAACTTGGCCACGTGTACGAGGTGCGGGTTGGTTTGGGGCAACACGGCGCCCCCTACCAAATCCAGCACAAGTGGGGGCTCAATCCGAACAACGAAGGCAGTATCTGTATTCACAGCGGCCGTCATTCAAGCCGGTTGCCGCTTGGCGATACCATGGGGTCGGTTCTGCTGTCCATGGCCAACGATGTCAAGGCGTCCGAATCCATTCAAAGCCTTGAGGACATGCTGATTCGCTCACCACCGTTTGGGTTCCCCACCAGGCGGATTCCAGAATCGTGGTTCGACGCGTTGGATGAACGAGCACTTGAGGCGATTCGACGACGGCACGGCGATTCACGCACTTGGTTTGCGGCAGCAGCACCACCCCAACCCAACGAGATGATGGAAGAACCGCCACTGTTCGGTCTGAACGGTTTGGCGTTTCGAAACCGTCGCCGCCGTCGAGAGGGCCGGTTGGACAACGAATGGGTCGGCATCTTTGAGCAGGCCATGGAACAGGGACTTGATTTCCCGTACGCTGATGTTGTTGAGCAATGGCGCCCGACCGTCCGTCCGTATGTTCCCCTCAACAACGAACAACTCGGTGGAGTGTTTGGTTACCGGGCCGAGCGCATGATGCGCCGCTACCATCACATGATGCCTCATCGCCGAGTGGACGATGTTCACGACGAGGGTGACATTCGTGATGGTGAGCGTCGTTGGTGTGAGGTCTTCGCCCGTGTCTGGGAGGTGTTGAGCCTCCAACCGCTTGGTTCCCAGGTCACCTTGCCCAGTCGGGACTTGAACGTGCTTTCCTTCGAGCGAGCCAACCTCACGGTGACGCTTCGAAATCGGCTTGAACGCAACGTGGTGAGCCGAATGGCTCGCGCCCTTGGTTACGAGCGACAGGACGATACCGGTGCAGCCCGTATCCTCATTCGTCGTGACCACCCGCGTCCAAACGCCCGCCTTGAGTTGTCGGACATTCTCAAAGACGCACAAGAGCGCCAAGGCGTTCGAGGAGCACCGCCACGATGGTGGAATTACTGCGACGTGGCTGCAGCACCCAACGAGATGCCGAACCTGCGTTGGGAACTTCAAATCGATCTGACCGACGACAACCTACCAAGCGAACGCAACTTCCGAGGCAACAACGCCGCAATGCGTCGTTTTATGCAAATCTTCGACGCGTATGAATGATGGCGGCTCCTGCAACGGCGACGAGCATCAACGACCACGACAGGGCGGGGGTGTCTTCGGTTTCACAGGCATCACCGTCGGGACACCCGTTGTCCGTGGCCACAGGGTCCTCCTCGACGGGGTCGGGAATGATTTCGTACAGCAAATGAACTTCCAAGTCGTCGCCGTCGAACGGCTCAGGCATCGTGAGTTGAGCCGTGCCTTGCCGTTGGTCACCGAGAAGATGGATGTCACGAACGATATGAGGGTAGGTGCCCAACCCGTTGGTTCCTTCTTCAAAATCTGCGGCTGCCTCCACGATGAACACGGCCACACTTAGCGTGGCATTCTCCAAGTGACGGTCATCGATGTCAAGCAGCCATTCCACGCTACCCGAGCCGTTGAGCGGTGTCCAAACGAACGTTGAGTTTCCTTCTCCGAGTCCGAGGTCGGCCTTGGCGAGGTTGGAGAACTCGTTGACCAGTGTCCCATCGTCGGCTTTGGAACCGATCTTCTTCATGGTCCCGTTGAAGACCACCGCAGGCGGTGAGCTGGCACCGTATCGGTCACGCCATCGTTGGTCGAGAACCTCGGTTCCAAAGGGGTCTTGGCTTTCACCGATGGCTCGGTGTATGTGGTACTGCTGCAGGAGACCGAGGTCCTGGACGTCGTCCAAGGCATGCTCAACGTCAACACAGTTTTCGCACCAGGTCGCCGTGAACACTTCGACCACGGCTGGCATCTCGCTGAGGGCCATGTTGCTTGCCGTGGCGTTGTTGGCGGGCGTCCATTGACCGCCAAAGAGCATGCTCTTCCCGACCGGTTCCGCCGGCAAGGCGGTTGCCGGCACGGTGACAGCGCTGAACATCAATGCGAAACACACCACCACCAACCATCGGCGCATGCAGCACCGTGGTGACGGGTGGATATGAATGCCGTGATACCTCAGTCTTCAGCGGCTTCTTCCTCTTTATCGGGAGAAGCACGCTTGTGGTCGTCGCTGTTGACGTAGAACACCGCGTAGTTGAGTAGGCCCTTGTCGTGTTGCTCTTTCATGTTCAAAAGGCGGCTCTTGACGCCTGCTCCTGAAAGGCCGACAGCGTTGGCAATCGCGTTGAGGTGCCCTTCGTTCAACCCCAACTGACTCATGACATCATACAGGACACAGGCCGTGACCATCTGAATGCTGACGTTGGCCAAGGGACCGTCCAAGGAAGGTTCTTCGAGAGCGTTCATCGCTTTCTTGAATGCATCGAACACGGCCTCCAGCTCGGCAACGGTCAAACGGCCTGTTAAGGCGTCATCGAGGTTCTCCAAAGCAGCGTCAAAGTCGCTTGAACGGTTGGCTGCCAACATCACGGTGCGCGGGGCGATGGCCCATCCCATACCCACACGGGCCTTGTAGTGCTTTGCAATGGTGTTCTTTGCTGCCGTTAACTGGGCCTTGGAGATACCGTACTGATCCATGATTCGCTTTTCGTTGATGGGGACGGTGCCAAACCATTTGGCAGAGAGTGAGGCAATGGCCAAGGCCATGATGGCGAGCATCTGCTCTTCGCTTTCGCCTTTGATGCCTTCTTCACGGCGCGTGAGGCTCGTTTTGGGGCAAGCGAGACGGTTGCGCAGGCTGGTGGATTTCAGCGCCTTGCGCTTTTCCTCTTGCTCTGGTGTCAATTTTCGTGCGGTGGCTTCAGCCAGAAAACGCGTGGTGTGGGCGAGGTTTTCACCGAAGATTTCGCGCATCTTGAGCATCAACTGGTAGAACATCGGGTCCTTTCGACGTTGTGTGTTGCGGTCAATGCGAGAGATGCGGTTGAAGATTCGCTTGTTTCGTGCCGACAGAGGTGCGCCCTTTCCGTCCTTTTGATTTCGAAGGTCCATCTTCGTACCCGCTTTGCCATCTTCGTCAACCTTGCCAACGTGAGCTTCTTCACCCAGGGAAGAAGAGCTGTTGGAGTCAGCGTCAAGCGTGGGGAGGTTGTGCACCAACGAACAGTCGTCACACACTCCTTCGGCTCGGGCAAGGTCAATCGTCAATTTTCCATTACATTCATCACATACATGCTTCATTTTTGTTTCACCGTCCTACTATCTTGTCGCCCTGTTCTGAAAAAAAGCCTTTACCGAGGAAATTTACCCTCCTCGAAAACTCCCATCCAAAACAAGACAAAAGAAAGATGTTAAAGGTAGTTATTAAACTTTGTGGCAAAGTGCACCTTCGAACCATCTCCACCTTCCCCTCGACCATCCCAAGTGGGGTGAATCGAGGATTGGCTATTCAAATGTCCCTCGAGGTGATTTAAACCCTTGAAGCCCAGCACCGGATGCGTGGAACGAATTCATCCAGCATGTTCAAGAAGGGTCATGGCAACATCCGCCTTGGGGGTCGGGAATGCAAGAAAACATTGCTGTTACCTCAGAACTCACGCCACCCGGCGATGGCTTCCCACCATGGTTGCGTGAGGCCTTCACTTCCAGTTCATCACCCAACATCTTGGTCCTCCACCCGAACGAACTTCTCCGGCAACAAACCATCGAGCAACTCCATCGAGAAGGCGCTGCGGTGGCTCCGCAGCACCACGTTACGTTCAACCGTCTCCTGCGTCTGTTGCACACCGATCTTCGCCTTCCGGTGTTGCTGGACGACGATGCAAGCAATTTCTTCTCCATGCATCAGCGGTGTGAAGCCGCCGCAGAGGACGGCCACTTCCCATTCCTTCACGTTCCAGGCGTCGGCGCTTGGACGCAAACCAAAACCCAGCGCCTCCAGCGCCTTCATGGCGAAGTGATGCAACTTCGGCGTCCGTTTGCCTGGACCAACGAGCCCGGTGTAGCCACGTACCACGAGATGGCGTTGAAGCACGAAGCGGAGGTGGGGGGCAGCCTCCCGGCCTTGGTTCCGCATCATGTTTTGATGGCCTTGAGGCAGGCTGAGGACCCGCCGTTTCACTTGAGCAGCATCGAAGGCCTCCTCGTGTTGAACACCGCCCCTGATTTTTCCGAAATCGAACAAGACCTCCTGCTGGCCATCGCCTCCTTCGTTCCCGTGCATCAGCTCATCCATCCTGGCTCGTTTCGCCTTGGGTACCATGGCGCCTACATCCTCGATGAGGCGCCGTGCACCGCTGAAACACTCCCTTCTTGGGTGCCCCCGCACGAACTTTGGACCCCGGAAGCCGATGGGTGGCGCTCGCCGGTCGGTGAGAAACTCAACACCACGTTCACTCGAATTCCTGTGGACGACCGTTCGCACATCGCACAGGCGACGTTGACCCTGATTCAGGCGTATCGGGCACAACATGACGGGTCCATTCTCGTCATCGATGGAGCAGCCCGCAACCGTTCATCTGCATGGTCAGCCGCCTTGGCCGACATCGGTTTGCAATGGGGTGGTGGTGGTGGCACGCTTTCGGAACAACCCATTCACCATGCCGTGCTCCATGCGGCGCAACTCGGCTTGGGCATGTCTGCGTGGTCCTTGGCCTCGCTGTTGGGCGTGTGCACCTCTTCCACCCTTCCGTTGCGCACCGATGTGTTTCCTGAACTCCAACATCCGTGCCATCCCGAATGGCGCCCACAGCCCGACCCTGCGGTCTTGGAAGAATTTGCACGTAACTTCCACGTGTTGGGTGGCCCCGGAGCCATTGCACGTTGGCTCGGCGTCCTCGCTCAAGCGCGTCCGTCCTTCGCCGAACGCTCGCCCGAACAAAAGGAACGAGCGCTTGAGGAAACACAGTGGTATCTTGGGTGTTTGTTGCATGCATGGGCTCCGCTTCTTCCACCAGACGACCTTCACCTGTTGAAGCGAGAACTGTTCGGATGCAGCTCCGGTGAAAGGCTCCCGTTGCCTTCCTCGCCCGAAACAGGCATGGCCTGGTTGACCTGGTATCTTTCAGCCATTGACGTCGTTCAACTTCAACAACGACGTGCTCCCCACGATGCGGGCCTTGGAACGCTCCAAACGCTGCTTGATGCGTTGATCAGGGTTCAGGACAACCTCGAATCCAGCGGTCAAACGCTGCCTCAGCAAGGTCGCGCCTTCGTTGATGTCTTGGACCATGTTGGCCAGTCAACCACGGTGTCTGCCTCTTCTTCTCGAACCGCCAAGATCAACATCGTCACCCCCGAAGATGCGCTCGGTTGTCAGGCGGATCTGATTCTGCTTGTCGGCATGGACGTTGATTCATGGTCGATGCGGACCCCCATCGTTCCCTGGTTGGACGCACA
>JAYQAK010000047.1:0-13086 GCA_038136695.1 Candidatus Poseidonia sp. | reverse complement strand
GACAGTCAGAACAACGTCCACATCGTGTGGCAAGACAACTACGACGAACTTGGACGGTTCTTCAATCAGCCTCAGATCTACTACTCCATGATTCAGCCCGACATCAGTTCGGGCGGCACCGTCGTTCTGTTCGACGACACCCTTCTCACACCCATCATCGGCCACAAAGGTCACCCCGACGTGGTCGTGGACGCCAACGACTACGTTCAAATCGCTTGGGACGACACCCGTGGCGGCAAGGTCGAACTGGCGTTCATCGTCGACACCTCGGGTTCCATGTACTCCGAGTGGGCGGACATCTGCACGGTGGTGTACGGGGGCAACTTTGCCTCCGGCCCCTATTTCCAAGGCATCAAGCCCATGCTTGAAACCGCCAACATGACGGTGTACGAAACCATCTACGGCCTGGGTAACACCTTGCCCGGCGCTGCAAGTTCCGGCAACTGCCAGGGCTACAACAAGAACACCGGTCCCCGTACCACGCCACTCGGCCTCACGCCCGGTGACGACTCCGGTGGTATCCGCAAGTTGCCGGGAACCATCTACAACGGCAACACCTACTCCGGTTATTCTGGTGAAGACTGGGGCCCCGGTACCAACTGGGCTTGTCTTTCGTGGAAGGACGCCTCCGGCAACGTTCCAGGCAACCCACCGACACAGTCCGACCACCGCTGGAACCCCAACGCCACAAAGATCGCCATCCCTGTGTCCGATGAAGGGCCCAAGGACGGTGACCCGTCCCAGCAAGCAGACGACAAAGCAGCCATCCAGGAAGCGCACGACAACTGCATTCTCGCAGGCGTGATTCCCGTTGGACTGTACGGACAAGGCTACGGCGGTGCCGGCAACATCCAGTCGCACTTCATGGATTTGGTTCAGTGCCCCAACGGCGTGGTTTCAACCCAGACCCGGAACTGTCCAGGGAACACCTTGGCCAACACCGACGCTGGCGGCCAAGCCTACGAATTCCCCTCGGGATCCGGTACCAACCAAATGGCCCTGCTCGTTGAGGCCATGGTCTACATCTCCACCAACAATTCTCGTGAGATCTTCATGACGGTTCTTGACCCCTACGCCAAGATGAACAACGATCCAAGTTTCACGCCCGGCATCAAGGGGACCACGTCCACGGGTGGCTACTACACCGAGGACACCGGCTCCGGTGCCGACGGCCACCTTGTGGTCGTCAACGACACCCGCGTCACCATTGACGACGCTTATTCCTTCCACCCCTCCATCGGCGTGGACATGCAGGGGAACACCCACATTGCGTGGATGGACGGCCGAGATTACGGTTTCGAGAAGGACGTCAACTACGAGATTTACTACACCAAGCTACGTCTCCAAGGTGCTGGTGCGTGGGACGGGTCAGACGATGGTCTGTCCACCTACGCCATCAAGAAGATCAACGACACGCCCATCTCCAATGTAGAGGGCAACGGTGGATTGCCACCCGCATCACCGTACGCAGGCAATTCGGTTTTCCCGTCCCTTTTGACGGACGACCAGAACAACGTTCACATTGCGTGGGTTGACTCTGGTAACCTTTCTGCGAACGAAGAGATCCTCTATGTTCGACTGAACCAAACGGATTTGACCGGTGATGGTGAAGTGGCGTTGGACCCGTGGGAAGCCGTGCCTGTCACCAAGTGGAACTCGAACAAACTTGGACCAAACAGTGGACGGCAACCAAGCATCGGTATGCCACCTGCCTTTGCAAACGACCTCGGTAGCGGTGCACACATTGCCTGGTCCGATACCAACAAATGCGATGATAACGGCAACAACAACCGATTCACCATCTGTTACTCCCACGTGTTGACCGGCCAGGTTGACGTTGAGTTTGACGAGGGTGAAACCTTCTACCACGTCATTGAACCCGGACAACAAACGATTTACAACCTGACCATGAACAATTCCACACCGGGTCCAAAGGACTTGGTGGCGGACACCTACGGCCTCAACATCTCGGGCGTGCCGATGAATTGGACCGCGAACCTCTACTTCGCTTCCAACCACTCGAGCATCTTCCCCGACACGCCGATCTTCCTTGAGGGCGGTGAAGACATTCGGTTCTACATGCGAGTTCAGGCGCCTTCGATCTATCAGGCAAACGGCGATGAGTTGGCGGAGATTCGTATCACAGCGCAATCGTACAAGGATCCGGCTATCCAAAACGACATCATCACGTTGACCTTGATGGACGTCGTTCACGGCATCAATTTGGACACATCGCACAGCATGGCTGACATTGAACAAGGCGACACCGCGATCTTCTCCATCACCATCACCAACACCGGCAACGTCCACGATGCGTTTGTGTTCTGGGACCCGAACAGCCTTGAAGGCCAGCAAGAATGGCTGTTGCCGTTTGGCTGGCAAGTGAACTTCCCAATTCGCGTGGAACTTGACCCGGGCCAATCCGTGACCAAGAACCTCGAAGTCTTCGTTCCAACCTCTGAAGACCCGGGTGCGTTCGTCATCTATGTCAAGGGCTGGTCCGAAGGTGAGCCGATCAAGTCGGTCGAGAAAGGAACCTACGACATCCTCGAGCTGGGTGTCTTCGTTTCGATTCGTTCGACCGGAAACATCGTGTTCGCAGCGGAAGACCGTTCATCGCAGGTGAAGCCCGGTGAGTGCGCCTCCTACACCATCGACGTCACGAAGAACTTCGACTCGGGTGAATTGGTGTTCACCACCCCCGGTGCCCCGGACGAGAAGCCTGACGGTATGGCCATGGATGCTTGGCGCCAAGAGAACTGGATCGTGACGGTGGACTTCGCCAACGCCACCGGGCCGGCAGACGCTGGCGACGGTCTTGGTGACCCCATCGCTTGGACCATTCCAGGGAATGCCGACAAGATCACCAAGCGTGTATCTGTTCACATCTGTGCTCCTTACAACGCCACGGCAGGTTTGGGACCCGCCATCACCCTCAAGGGAT
Source organism: Candidatus Poseidonia sp. (assembly GCA_038136695.1). GTDB lineage: Archaea > Thermoplasmatota > Poseidoniia > Poseidoniales > Poseidoniaceae > Poseidonia. The sequence goes on along the minus strand of JAYQAK010000047.1, from coordinate 10,142 downwards.
ACCTTGACGGCTACCCCCGCATCTCCGACTCGGTGATTTTGTCCACCAACGTCGTCCACGTTTACGACTTGGACGCAGGCATCGATCCGGACGTTGGCACCGAACTCAACGTGAACCCAGGCGACAAGATCACTCTGCCCATGACCGTCACCAACGACGGTAACGGGCCGGACCGATTCGACTTCCGCTTGGCCCGCGTGACCGATGCGTTCGGCGTGGATGTGATTTGGGACATCGATATTCCTCGAGAGACCCTCCAGGAGTTGTCGCCCGACACCTATCAGGCGTTTGACGTCATCATGAACGTGCCCAACCGCGTTGAAGCGGGTGAGTACACCGTGGTGCTGCAAGCTTTCTCCGAGGAAACCTATCCGGATGCTTCGGGCCGAGAGACCCGCATCCGCGACACGGTCGTTCTGAAGGTCACGGTCGATGAGTTCCACGACATGCAAATTTCGATGGACCCAACCGTCGACAACGCCGTGAAGACCTCGGCCCCAGGTCGTGTGGTTCGCTTCACGTTCAACATCACCAACAACGGTAACGTGCCGGATGTGCCAACGCTGAACAACCACACCTCTCAACAAGACGGCGACTCGCTCCTGTGGAGTGAACTGCCCGGCATGAACACCCTCACGGGGTGGAATGTGGAATGGTTCATCCTCAAGCAACTCAGCGCTGATGTGGTGATTGAAGAACCGTGTGTTGAACTTGAATTGACGGCTACGGAGTTCCCCGAAGACCAGTGTGTGAAGATCAAGGTCGGTATGTTGGGCCTCCAACCCATCTACGAATACCGCTTGCCTGAGATGGCACCCTACGAAACCATCCAAGTGGTCTCGGCTGTCTCCATCAGCACAACGGCTCAACTGACCACACGAAATCTTGGGCTCAAGGTGGTCTCCATGTTCGGTGACATGGAAAACGACGGTGACCACGACGACTCCCCCTCTTGGAGCGGCGAGAACCTCGACACCAACGAGTTCATCGTGACACTGCGATTGCGTGCACCGAACCTTGAGATCCGAGAAATCATCATGCCTCCCGAAACCAGCGGAGAAGTTGATTCGACCATCCCCATCGGTATCATCCTGCAGAACACCGGAAACGTCCATGCTACCGACATCGAAATCGTGCTCTGTGAATACGACGATGCCAACGACATGGAGGTCGTGAAGGAAATCCGCAAGAACGGCTGTGAAGAAGAGCGCGTCGTGATGCGCCAAGTTGTTGGGGCCCTCCTCGCTCCAGATGCTTCTGAAGAAGCCAAGGAAATTGAGCTCTACCTGCTGTACCCCGTTACCGCCGGTAGCAAGGGCGTTTATGTGGTGGTTGACCCAATGAACGAGATCGTCGAGTCGGACGAATCTGACAACGTCAAGCCCATCACGAAGCCGCTTGAGTCGGAGAGCCCTGTGTTCGACCTGGCCAAGGAAGTGGCCGGCAAGACCGCCCTTCCGTTCGCTGTCATTCTGTTGACCATTGCGCTGCTTGGCGTGGTGTATTTGGTCGGCAAGGGACGACGTGACGAGGTCAACAAGCGGCTTGCTGAACAATCCTCGTTGGTCTCCGTCCTCGCTGACGAAGGCAACTGAGGACAGCCCTCAAGACGAGCCTGGACCGAGGTACCAGCGCAGCTCCGTGTCAAGCGGAGCGGCGATGACTTGGCCTGAGCGTTGAGCAATCTGCTTCTCAAGTTGTGCTCGCAGCGTGCGAATCAATTCGGCTGGGTTGGCTGAGCCCATGAATTCCTTTTGGACCAGCGCATTGAGGTCGAGTCGCTCCCCGTTGGCTTCGACCATTCGCTGGATGATGCTGCGCTCGTCGTAGGAATCAAAGTCGGCTTCCACGCCTGACGAAACACGTTGGCGGATGTGTTGGTGCAGGGAGATCAGCGCATCACGTTGCGCGTCCAACGCCTCAAGCGTGGCAGCGAGCGAGCGCATGTGCGCCAACCCCTCGGCGACCGAAATTTTTCGACGACCTCCCAACGATTCGGCGATTGGTCGGGTATCTTCGGGAAGTTGACTGGAGAGACGAACCGGGCCGATGGAGGGGAGTTTCCGTTGTTCACAACGAAACAAATCGGGCCCGATGTCCACCTGAATGGAGAACGCTTGGTCGACCGAATAGATGGTGCGTGGCGGCCCGCCTTTGTTTGAAGGGACTTTTGATTTTGAGACCATGCCTCCGTCCTCAAGTTCCTTGAGATGCTTGACAATGGCCGGTTGGCTTACACCAATGAGGTCTGCGAGTTGCATGGGGTAGTGGGGCTCCCTTGCGAGCCGTTCAAGAATTTCTCTTCGCACAGCGTTTTGAATCAAGTAGAGGGCTTTGTCAACGTCCGTCATGCTTCTCAACTCGAGGTTGGGTAGTGCCCCGCCCTCTAAGAACTCACCGTTGCTTCATTGTTCGTCCCAATCTTTCCACGCATCGGTGGCGGTGTCCGGGGAAGAAACCTGCCGCTGCGGGGCCGTTCGTGTGTCTTGAGCGACACGTTCGACCGGTTTTGGCTCGGCAAGCGGAACCCCCTCGTCCCATGAAGCGATGGCCGCTGCGTTGGCTGCATCCACGATGGTGTCTTCGACCGTCGATGTTTGGTAGCGTTGGGTTTTGGCGTGCTCCTGTGCGCCTTCCACGTCCCCCCGCATCAACGCGTAGACCTGTTCGGTGGTGAGCATCGTGCCCGCGGCAACCTCCGGTAACCCGTCGATGAATTGCTCTGAGGGCTGCTTCTCAACGGTGTCTGCAAAGGGTGGAGCGACCGTTTGCTGAATGGCTTCCTCGGCAGGAGGTTGTTGGAAAAACGTTGGATGGTCAGGATTGAGGTCGGTGATGGGAATCAGTTGTCCGTCGCTCCCCACCATCATCACTTTCGGCGATTGACTTGGCTTTGAGGCGACGTAGACGATCAGGGCAATGGGTGTGGTGAACACGCCCAGGCAACAAAGCGAGAAACCGAGCATGAGCCATGACGAGCCAAAGATGCCGTTTTGCATGGCATTGATGGACATCAACCATCCTTGCGACGCAGTGCAGTTGGCCTCGCATTCAATGACGAGTGCGTATTCGCCCGACCCGTTGAGATTCCAGGTGGCTCGTTCCACCATCGCCGTGTTGTCAGCCGTCATCGGTTGAAAGTCCATCAAGCACTTCTTTTCCTGCACGGGCTCGTCATCCAGCGACGCTCCTTCCACCCGGTGAAGTCGAACCGTCATCTCGACATCGTCTTGGGTCTGGTAAAATCGATAGCACTCGTCATTCAATTCGCCGGTGACAAACGTTCCCGTGCCTTGGTACACGCCGTGGTGAAGTTCGCGGGGGTCCATCGACGACGAGATGGTGCTGGACTGGCTGACCATCAAAATCGCCCCCAACAGGATCAACACGCTCCCGGTGATGGTGAGCCTGAGGGCCCACGGTGAGCGTTTCGCAGGCTCAGGGGCTTGCATCATTCCCATCCACGCCCTCTTCCTCCATAAGGCTCGCTGAACAATCAGGCAAGGCCGAGGTCGGCGAGTTTTTCGGGCAGATAGGTATCCGTTACGAAGTCGAGACCGTATTTGGCCAGGGATTGTTGTTCAGCCTTCTTCCCCAATTCGAGCATCATGTTGATCTGTTCTTGCCACCACGGGTCGGCAAACCTGGGGTCGGAAAGTTCGGCCTTGAGGGCTTCAACATCCCGAGATGACAGGTCGTCATTCGGGAGGTCGTATGCTTCGATGTCGTCAGCGGTGATGCCGAGGTAGGTGGCCGTTGGCGTGGCCAAGTATTCCGAAATGTGCGCTGTTTTGATGGCCCCGTAAGCGATGGAGGCAAAAATTCGGAACGACCACGGGTCACCGTCGAGGAAGACCACAACTGGTAGGTCCCATTCCTCGCTCATGCGCTTGAGAATGCGACGCGTTGAACGGGCAGGCTGTCCTTTGAGGTGAACCAAACCGCACTTGAAATCCTCATCAAATCCGTTTTCGATCAGCCGGTCAAACATACCACCGGTTTCGATAGCCATGATGAAATTCAAATCGTGTTCAACCAGTTCGATCTTCTCTTCTTCCACGTTGTACGGAACGCCGTACCCCGAGTCACCGACATCGTCCCGTGCGTTGATGCGCATCCATTCGCCCCGACGGTTCAATTCCCGCAACGTGAGGTTGCCAATGATCCTCGCGCCGTCCTCCTCGGGACGTAATTTGAAGTCCTCACGCATGCATTTGGTGACGACCTCCAGATCTTCGGCGAGGTTGTTTGATTCGTTTTGAGAAGAGAATTTCCCCAGTCCCCAGCCCTCTGAAATGTAGTACATTTCTCTGAGCGTCGACGATTTTCCAGCATCGATCATCTCTTCAATGAATTCGACGATGTGAAGGGCTCTCAGCAGTTGCTTTGCCGAGCCCAGACTGGTCGCATCGCGAATGGATTTCTTCTTCCCGTACTTGTAAACGCCAAGTTTGTTGTCAAACCCGATGTTGTTTTTCGTCCGAACGGGAAGCGTCATCGTCGGGGCTTCGCCCTTGACGATTTTGTCGTACATTTCAGTAACCACATCGTGCAGCGCTGCTTTCGTTTCTTCTGGTGTGTGGCTGGCCGACATCAATCATCACCTCCGTACCCCATCAAGGTCTGTTGACCAGAGGGCCGAGGTTCCTCCTCGGTTTGGTTCTGAACGGTTTCCTCGCCATCATCACCATCATCCTCGTCGAATTCACCCTCTTCATCCTCCGCATCTTCTTCGGTCAACATGGCCTCTTGGCGTCGAATTTCTTCCAGGAGTTTTTCGTCCATCTTGGTTGCACCAATGACTTCTTGACTCCCCCTGTAGAACACGTCGGTATCCGTCCAATCGCCTTTCTCAAGGCCGCTCAGTGAATACGTCAGTGTGAACGTCTCACCGGGCTCCAACGTCTCCAGCTTCCACGCCCAAACTCCGGTTGCCTCTTTTCGGCCACCGTGTTCGTTTCCTTCCATTTGGGCGCCGTCTTTTTCTGGCCATGAGGCAAGAAGCGTGTAGGCTCGAGCGCGAGAGGTGTAGTTGAACAGGGTGATGGACACGTCGGTTTGCTTGGTTTCTTTGTTCCACACCGTCTCGCTTTCCGAGATCACGGCACCCATGATCTTGGTAATGGAGCCAGCAAGGTCGGGAACGGGCCGACCCAGGATGGCCGCCGATTTCTCGGCAATGGCGGGAATGATGTCGTTGACCAACTCGAATTTTTCTTGGGTTTTGGCCATCTTCTTCTTTTTCTCGAGATGCTTTCTCAATCCACGCCCCATCTCGAGCATGGCTTTTCGAACCTCATCAAGGACCTCGCCGTTGTCAGCCAGCGCCTCTTTCGCTTCGGAAGTGAATTGGACGTTGGTGCTGGCGAGGTGAACCAAAATCGCCGCAGGACCTTTGGGCACGCCGCGCCCACCGGCCTGGTCCAAGCCGTATTGACGCCAATCCACCGATTCAATGGCTTTGGTGAGCAGACAGCCGCCCTGCTGGTACATCAAAGGCACCCGGTTGGCAAAGCGAAGGACTTCGACCGGTTTGTCGGCGGCCATCCCGTCACCAAAAATCAGCCCGACCTCAACCTGAAACGGGTTGCCTTGGGTGACGGTGGGGGCGCGGGTCATGGTGGTCACGAACCGAGAGTCAATGGTTTTCGACAGCCCTTTCTTGATGAGCAACTCCTCGATGGGCGAGAGACAGTTGGTCGGTGGATTGAGCAATTTGACGGGTTTTCCGTTCAACATTCGCTCGCCTTGAAACGCCTCAATCAACGCCCGATATTGCTCAGCCTTCATCGATTTTGGTTTGGCTTTTTCATCGATTTCCGCCGCTTGCAGAAGCTCCTTTGCGGCGCGGGTGGACACGCCTGAGAAGTTCTTGTAGAGAAACGAGGTCATGCGAGAATCGGTTGATTCTGTGCACATGCGTTGCAAGGTTCCCAAATGGATGCCGTGAGGGTGGGGTTTGATGCCCTCGACCTTCCGAGGAAGTCGCTCCGTTACCCTTGGCCAGTGGTGAAGTTCGCCATCTGGGTCTTCGAAGATGATGTCGGCGTGCGGGTTCACGATGCTGGTCATGCGCAGGTATTGGTACACGCTCTGACGACCGCGTTGGTACTTGGCCTTCATGCGGCAGGTGATTTCAAGCCCGTGATCTTTGATGGTGCCATCAGGCAGTTCCCATATCTCCCGGTCTTCGTTGGTTTTCGTGGCCTTGTTTTTGCGCGTGTCCAACCCGATGTCCACCACCGCTGCGGAGGTTTCGGTCGCGATCTTCGAGCGCACGTGTGTTTTCCGGCCCGTGGTGAGTTGGCTGTACATCACCACGCCGGTGATGCCGATGCCTTGCTGCCCACGTGATTGGCGAATGGCATGAAACCGTGAACCGAACAGCAACTGACCAAACACCTTCTCGATGCTACGCTTTGGGATACCGGGGCCGTTGTCTTCGGTTTGGAGTTCGATGATGTCTTTCTTGTCGTCGACTTTGGTGATCTTGACGCGTATGTTGGGCAAAATCCTTGCTTCTTCACAGGCGTCAAGCGAGTTGTCAACGGCTTCTTTGACGGCCGTGATGAGGGAACGGGTGAGCGAATCAAAGCCGAGAAAATGCTTGTTCTTCTCAAAAAATTCTGAAATAGAGACCTGCTTTTGGTTCTGTGCCATGCGTTCTGCTGTGCCTGCCATGGTGGCTCACCTTCCCTCGGTCCTCCTCCGTCTTTACGACATTGGGCCGACAGATGACCTTCCCCGTTCTTTGAGGGTAAATAATAGAACAGGCTTGCAGCGATGAAGAAGGCCGAAAATCGGAGGGAGAAAGCGCCCCCGTTCATGCAAACAAATCGGCTCGCCACGTGGTGATGTGGCCGGTAAAGGCCGAGGCAGCCACGGTCAGCGGGCTGGCGAGGTACAGTTTTCCGGGGCCAGAGCGGCCTTGGAAATTTCGATTGATAGCGGACACCGTCACCTGGTCGGGGGTGATCGAGACACCGGGGCCCGCCCCGATGCATGCGCCGCAGCCTGGGTCGATGAGCTTGACACCGACCTCAAGAAACAGGTCGTGCCAGCCTTTGCGAACGGCCAAATCTTTCACTTGACCGGAACCGTACTGGATGTAGAAATCCACGTCGTTCTTGACTTTCAGACCCGCATCTTTGGCTGCCTGACAGACTTCAGCATAGTAGGCGATGTCGTCTTCTTTGCCTGCGGTGCACGAACCCCCGTAGGCGATGTTGACGGCAACTTCACCGATGTCGCTGATGTTCGCACCGTTGGTCGGGTCGCTTGGAACCCCTTTGTCGGGGTCGCCGGGGTGAGCGACCATTGGAACGATAGCGGACAGGTCGATGGTGTGGACGCCACCGTCGTAGTGAGCCCCTTCGTCAGGGGCCACCATACGAGCGCGTTGCGTTGCTTCGTCGAGGTGGGGCTGGGCGTTGAGCATCCATGCCATGAGGGCATCATCGGCTTCGCAAATGCCGGTTCGGCCCGAACATTCCGTTGCCATGTTGCACAGCGTTGCGCGTTCATCAACGGACAAGGAGGCCAGGCCGGGCCCACCAAATTCCATGCTGCGGTTGAGGGTCAATTCTTTGCGAGCGTGGTCCGCCAAGATGGCGAGGATCACGTCTTTGGCCGTGCAGCCGTGGTGCAACTCACCCACGAGCTCAAAGCGAATGGATTCGGGGACCTTGACGAAGGTGAACCCAGCACTGACGAGGTTGGCGTATTCCGTCGCGCCCACGCCCCACGTGAGGGCGTTTGAGGCACCTCCCATGCAGGTGTGAGAATCTGTTGCTTGGATGAAATCGCCAATTTCAATGAATTCTTCCCTGGCCACTTGGTGACAGATGCCGGGCGAGACACCGTCCACAGCAGAATAGTCACGCACGCCCGTGTGGTGTTGGAAGGCCACCTGCAAGTCCCGCAGGGTTTGCACCTTGTGCATAAACGGCACAAACTTGGGGTTGTGGTGTGCGTAGAGGAGGTGGTCCTCAAACACGGCAAACTTGCTTGGATTGGGCAGGACGTAGTCTTCGCCGTATTCTCCCTGGAGGAAGGTGTGAACTTGAGCCGTGGTGAATTCGTGAGAGTAGCCACCTTGCACCTCAGCAATTACCGGGTCGCCCGGTTTCACGCATTGTCCTGCGGGTTGGCCAACGAGGTTGCGGCTGATGATGTGCTCGGCCATGGTCATCGGACGTTGAGGGGTGTTGAGCGGAGCGAGGTCGAGTTGTCCCGATTTCAGAGCTTTCGCAAAGGGGAACAGGCCGCCGTGTTCAACGATGAGTTGGGTAACCGGGTCGTACTGGCCGGTGAATTCACGCAATGAAATGGCTTCTCCGTTTTGCAAGCGTTTCAGCATGGCGTGGTTGCCCATCAACTGGCCGAGGTTGATGTTGTTGCGTTCATGGATGGGAGCGAATGAAGCTGCGATGACGATTTTGATCCCAGCCCACCGTTCGCACTGTGCCGCCGTTTCGCGGCTCGACCCGGTGCCCTTGCGTTGGCCGGACACGATGACCTCAAAATTACCGTCTTTGAGTGCGTTTTCTCGAAACACACGCAAGCCGTTGTGCATGAGGCCTGCATAGGCGTTTTTGGCGATCTCGGCTGGGTCGTGGTCAAAGCACACCCAAGCAGGCGTCATCACGTCGGTGTTGATGTCGTCAAGCAAGTCGTCAACGGTCAAATCTTCCATGCGCAAATCAAGACCGTCGTAGAGCTGTTGCTTGATGAGATCCAAATCCTTGGTCAAGAACAGCACGCGCTTTCCGGGCGTGAGGGCGATGTTTTCGGCCGGTTGTCCGTCTCCCATGTGCCCCCCTCAAACCGTTTCACGCGCCATTCGTTCATAACCGGTTCGGGCCACCGGTTTTGTGGTCTTAAGCGTCGTAACGGCTTTCAGAATGCTCCAACAAGCGATCGATCAGGACAGATTTCCTCCCTGAGGTCGTCAGTCCTCGTTCCTTCAACATCTCTTTGAGTTCTTTTACGGTGAATTCTTCCAATTCCTCTTTGGAAAACTTGACGAGCAGGCGCCAGTTCACCTCGCGTTCAAACAACAACACGGGGCCATCGTTGTAGTGCCCGGGAAGGCCTTCGGTGGACGCCAGTTCATAGGCGCCGAGGTACTTGAATCCGTGATGGGTGTAATGCTCAACAAGTGCTGGGTTTTTGCCGACCGTGTCCAGTCGAATGTACTCCAATCGCATGGTGCACGCGATGTCCACAGCGGCCTTGACCACGTATTCGACCAAGCCCTGGCCTCGAAAATCCGGGGCTGTTGCGATGCGATGGAGATAGATTGACGGGTCCTTGTTTTTCTCACCCCAAATGAGCGGGTCGTCAAACGCCACGACCCAAACACAAGCGATTTGGCCGTCAATGACCATCTTCCATTGACGCTGTTCGGTGATTTCCTGTTCAATGAGCGAGGGTGGGATTTCAGGCCACACCACCATGCCCTTTTCGCGTTGCAGCGCAGAAGCATGCCGGTACAGTTCGAGGATGGCATGCAGATCGCCCGCATCGCTGGGTTGGATGGCCACGGACCTTCCCATTTTTTCCCATCGGTGCATCAGTTCCGCCACCTCTCGGTTGAACATCCGCCGGGGATCGTATCGATTCAGGAAATCCACAGCCTCTTCCAAGCCAGGAATGCCAACTTCGGTTCCGTCCGTTTCCCAGTCAGGATTGAATTTATCGTACACAATGACCAGCACAACCCGAAGGCTGAGCGCCAAGAACCCGGCCAGGACAAGAGCAATTGGCCCCATTGCTCCGAAGACAGAGAGGGTGAAAAGAAAGAAGATGACCCACGGGATTTCGATGATGGCCGGTGCCCTTTTTTTCCCGTCATTGAGTTCCTTCCAACGTTTGGATTTGAACAGGGCCCGGGCAAGGAGCACCAATACGACGATGATGATGAAGAGGAGAATGAACCCGTTCAAAACCGAAGCATCTTCAGCGTTCATCCTGCTCCCCAGTAAATGTCAGTCCCGATGTTGGAAGAAGGTTTTCCCTCGTGGTGCCACTTGCCCCCTTCTTGTTCACTGTGGCAGGTTGAGCAAAGGGTACCCTATGATTCGACCCTGAGAAAAAGGGCCCTGCTCAAACAGACTCAACCTTGAGCTTCGAGGGGTAGG
>JAYQAK010000046.1:0-13188 GCA_038136695.1 Candidatus Poseidonia sp. | reverse complement strand
GCTGAATTCCGCGCCTTTGATGTCTCGCTCGAATCGACCACGCCCAGAACGGGTCGAAGCCACCCCATGCAAGCCCTCATCGAGCGCATCCGTGCGATTTTCCTTGAGATGGGCTTTTCCGAACTCGTGGACGATTATGTTCAATCGGCTGGGTGGAACATGGACGCCCTGTTCATCCCCCAGGACCATCCTGCTCGAGAGATGCAGGATACGTTCTACCTCGACCAACCAGCCTCCATGCCTCTTGATGAGGATGTCATGGAGGCGTGGAAAGCCATTCACGAACACGGTGGGGCGACGGGCTCAACCGGGTGGGGCGGAGCCTACTCAACGGATGTGTCCCAGCGTCCGCTGCTTCGCACGCACACCACAGTCAACACCGTGCAGTACCTCGCTCGTCATCCCAACGAAGCCTGCAGGGTCTTTTCCGTTGACCGTGTGTTTCGCAAGGAAGCCATCGATCGCACCCATCTGCCCGAGTTTCACCAAATCGAGGGCATCATCGTTGAAGAAGGGGCGAACCTGCAGATGCTGGTCACCACCTTGAAAACCTTCTACGCCAAGATGGGCTACCCCGAAGTGCGCGTCCGACCGGCGTACTTCCCCTACACCGAACCGAGTTTAGAGGTCGAGGTGAAGTGGCGAGGGAAGTGGTTGGAGCTTGGTGGAGCTGGAATTTTCCGTCCCGAAGTCACCGAACCGTTGGGCATCACTTCTCCAGTGCTGGCTTGGGGGATGGGCCTGGAACGTCTGGCCATGCTCGTGCTTGGCTTGGACGACATTCGCCAACTGTACATCTCGGACCTCGAATGGTTGAGGAATCAACCCATCCTTTGAGACCAGAGGACGGTTGACCCGAGGGGTCATGCTTGACCGCCATGAGATTCATAGAGGTGCGACGGGACCGGCTGCTCATGGAACCCACCGCCATCCAACTGTTCATGTCCAATGTTGAGACGATTCCCGGCAAGTCCATTGTCCAATCCTTGGGCCTTGTGACCGGCTCGACCGTTCGTGCAAAACACCTTGGCAAAGACATCTTTGCCGGATTAAAAAACATCGTCGGTGGCGAACTCAAAGCCTACACCGAATTGCTGAACGAGTCCCGAAACGAGGCGCTTCAGCGCATGATGATGCAGGCGCACAGCATGGGGGCAAACGGCATCGTGAACGTTCGTTTTGCAACTTCAAACGTGGCGGCTGGTGCATCGGAGTTGTTCTGTTACGGAACCGCGGTCATCGTCCAGTGAGGGAAAAACATGAGCGAAGCCATGCTCTACGTGGGATGGATCGCCATCCCTATCGTTCTGACATTGTTGTTTCCAACGACGTCGTGGGCGTTGGGCCGCTGGTACCAAGGACGCTTGATGCGAGCCTTGGAGGCCAATGAAAAACAAAACGGATTGATGTTCACCAACCCGAACCACCTTTCCACCGCCTCGTCGATGGACCTGATGGCTTCGAGTTCAAGCACACTGTTGCATGTCAGCATTTGCGTCGGGCCTTCCATGGGTCAAATGTTCTTCATGTGGTTCAAGAGTCTCTTCGGTGGGCGGCTTCATTCCTACGATACGGTTCTCGATTTTGGTCGACGAGAGGTGATGCTCCGTCTCAAACAACAGGCCGATCAACTGGGCTGCACCTCGATGCAAAACATTCGATTGGAAACCTCCGTCATCTCCTTTGCCCAAAATCAAGACAGCAAGCGGGCAGCGGTTGAGTTCCTTGCCTTTGCCACGGGCTTGCGATAAGGTTTATTCCCACTCGTCTTGGAAGCGCTTTTGGCGCTTTTTTGCATCCTCGTTGGTGTGCTCCTCGTCGGGTTGATGCTCCTTGGGGTCGATGTGAACATCTTCATCGTCCTCATCGTCCATGTGGCGGAAGCGGTTCCGGATAAATTTCCGAAACGATTCTTCGTCAAATTTTCCAGCAGAAAAACGGTGGTGCCGAATGTATTTCGAGCCCTCGCTTTGTTGTTTGGCACGCTCTCGGCGAAAATCCCGAAACATGCGCACACACAATTCGGTGTCGTTGGCGAGATCCATGTGGTCGGGCCAGTCCAATTCACCGACCAGATGTGAGAAACGGTGCAACGCTTCCACGTACGCCACCATTTCGGTGTGGTCGGCGGCTTCCTGTTCAACGGTGTCCTTCTCCTCGTTTTCCCCTTCATCAGCGGTGTGTTCGTCTCGGTTGTTGGCCATAAATGCCCAACCCTGTGAGTGTATATGAACCGTTGAAACGACCATGAACGCACCCTCATAAAGCAGAACACAGGGCAGCCACCATGGAGTTGAGCGGTGTGGTAAGCAGTGGCCTTGGCCGAGCGCACATTTTCATGGCCCAACCGCACTACCAAGACCAATTCCGTGAAATTCTTGGGGCCAAAGCATGGCCGGGTACCCTCAACATTCACGTTGATGAATCCATGTTGAGCCATTACATTGCCCTCCGCCAAAAAGCCGGCATCGATACCTTGGATGCGCCAACTCAAGAGCGAGAAGCGGCCATGAGCCTCGATGTCGGTGCCTACGACCTGATTCGAATCCGTGGCTTCCTTCGAGACGGGGTTTCCTTCGGGGGAGCCTCTGCGTTCAGAGGCACCATCGAGCACGGCGGAAAGGAAGTCGAGTGTGCTTTGTTGATTCCCGACCTCACGCGACACGTTGACGTGATTGAAATCATCTCAACCTCGTTTCTCCGAGAGATCTTCAACATCAACGACGGTGACCGAATCACCGTTTCATTGGCCTCGTGAGTGTTCGACCACAGGAAGGGTGCCGATGGTGGCCCATTCGTTGTACAACATCGTCTTGAGTTCGTGCTGAGCGGCGTGTTGCCACCGTCCTTTTCTGGTTCGCTCGGCTGTCCTTCCGGTTGGAGGTGGGGTGAACGAGTGCGTGTGGTCGGAGGTTGGAATTGGATGGCCCTCCCACGCGACGCCCCATAGAACCAACCATTCCGGTGGGGCCACGCCAAAGTCCACGGGTGTCATCGGGTCGTCAATGGCCCGGCGAATGTCATCGGGGGCCAGTTCACCAACGGCGATTCTGAACAAAGCGTTCGCCACTCTTCGAACTTGGTTCCACAAAAACGCCTCGCCTTTGATTTCAAACCCAATCAGCCGGTCGCCGTCCATCCAAGGTTGAACATCCAGAATGGTTCGCATGGGATTTTTCCCCTCCTCAAGACGAGCAAAATTCCGTGCATCGTAGGTGCCAACAAACATGGTCAACCAATCTGCAAACGCCTGATGGTCGGGTTCGATCCAGAACTCCATACCTTCGAGGCGGTAACGATAGACACGGTGAAGCGCCATGCGGGGGTTGTGGTCAAGAGCCACTTCTTCCACCGTGAGAAACACCAAGGAGGGGTCAAGTCGGTCATCGACGGCCCGAATCATCTTTCTCGGAGTAAGGGCGTTCCACAAGTTGGCATCAAGGTCGACAATCCCTCCGTTGATACGAACGTGAACGCCAGCATCCGTCCGACTGGAGAGGACGAGCAAGTGCTCTTCTTCGGGGCCATGGAGCCATTTGAGTGAACGAAACACACGTATGAGCTCGCCTTGTACGGTTTTTACATCCGGTTGGATTTGGCTTCCGTGGAATGCATCGCCAAGGTAGCCGACCCGGAAGAACAAGCGTACCTTGGCCTCGGCCACGGCATCCTCTCCTCAATCATCGGACCCGAGGGTGGCGATGGCGTCTTCGGGTGAATAGCCAAGGGCACCAACCGCCCAGACGAGGGCTTGCTTGAGCCATGGCTGAACCATGGGTGCTTCTCGACTTGGGTCCATGACTTCGATGGCATCGACCAAGTTTCGACTGGCGGTGAACAACACCTCGTCGACGGGGATGTCTTCCAATTCAAGACGGCGTGCATAGCGTTGGAATTCCTTAACAGCGACCGGGATGCGGCGGCATTCCAAAGCAAAGGAGGCAAAATCAGCGATGTATTCCATGTTCTCTTCATCGAGTTCCATGGCTCGCTTGTAGGCGTTCATGATCTTCCGACCGGGAATGACATCGTCTTGTGCTTCCATGTTCTTCATGTTGGCAAATTCGGCAAACATATGATGCACCTCGGGCACATCGGCATGCGACGACATTTTGTCTTCAAGGTCGGCAATAGCGCCGTCAAGGTCGCCGTTTCGGAACAAGTCAATGGGTTTCGCCAGCAATTCTTCAACCATGGTGGTCATCTCCGCCTTGGCGTAGTCCCATCGGCTTTTCAAGCCTCGCTCGGGAAGAAACGAATCATGCCTCGGCGTCGTTGTTGGAAAGGGCGCTCTTGATGTCTTCGAGCATGTTGGACTGGGAATGCTTTCGATGCATTTCGTTGAGCATCAACTTGATGTTCTCCCACTTTCGAATTTTGTAGAAGCAGTGGCGTGGGTCGTGGTCCACACGTCGCGTGGTTCGCTGGTAGGACAGGAAGGCGAAGAAGGACCGGAAGAGTCCTTTTCGAACCATTTCCGTTGCCGATTCATCCCCGCTTCCCTTGGGTTGTGGAGCGGTGCCAGCACTCACGCCAACCGTTTCCTCCATCAAACCGACGCCGGAATCGGTCATGATGGTGACGGTGGCGAACCCAAGCATGGTTCCCATGGGCGTGCGCTCGACCATCACCTCAGAGATGCGGTCGAAGAGAATGCGTCGGTGGGAACGGGACAGCAGAAATTCGTGCTGGAAAATCACGGCATTGGAGGTGACGGCGTAGGAGAAACTGCGCTGGTACTTGAACGTCGCACCCCAAAAGAGGAGGGTGAACACCAAGCCTGCCCACAGGTAGTTGTAGCCGAACGGGATGTAGTCAAACGCACCGTCTTCGGCACCAAAAATGCCGGCGATGGTGCCGACCAAATCATCGATGGTGATGAGCACCGGGAGGAGGGTGATCAGCACCAAGGCGATGGTGACCCAGCGACCTGAGGTCGAAATGTTCAGCATGCGGTTGGCCCACGTGACAAAGCCCATCACCATCACGAAACCGATGGGGACGGTTTCGCTATCGGTCAGTTCGATGAGTTTCGCCGTCAGTTTGAGCAAAAACGAGGCATCGTCTGCAGGGTCTAATCCGTTGTGGAACAGGAGATGAATGCCAAACACCAAGGCACCGAGAATGTAGATGCCGAGGAAAGCCAAGGTGCTGGGACGTGCCTCGCCGTTTTCGAGGATTTCCTCACCCGAAATCAAGCGGTATTTCTTGCGGGCTGCGTCGTTCGAGGTTTGGGCACTCTCTGCTTCAGCAGGGGGTTCTTCTTCCGTTTTTCTGACCGTTTCTTCGGCTGCTGCGTCCTCTGACATCTCAAGCCCTCACATTGACTTGGGACATGGTGATATGAAATACCTTCCCCCAGCGGACGACCCTTGTATCAATGAAGCATGCCCCAAGCGTGTTCGGCGTTTCCTCGAACCCACCCGTAGTCTTGGCGGTTCCTTTCCCCAAATTCATCCACGATTTCCAACCGTTTCAATTCCAGCGGGTATTCGTTGTAGGTGAGGTGCGACCAAACGCCGCCCCGCGTGGGTTGGTCAAAGTGCCAGTGGGCTCGTTCAACCGCTTGAACGGTGAGTTTGATGTCCGTGCGACCGTTCCACATGTGGACCGAAAACATCGGAAGCGCAGCGCCGGGCGATTCGCCGTGAGGCCCTTCTACACGTGACGAAGCCTCTTTAACCACGCGAACCCGAGCAAAGCGTTCAGTGCGCTGGTTTTGGGCATCGTGAAACAGACCGCCCTGGGAGAGGGCGATGTGTTGAATGTCCCTTCGCTTCCATGGTCGTGCGTCCCTCGAGGTCATGGTGGGGGCGAGGTGCGGCAAGAACCAATCCATGTACGAACCGTCTTCAAAATGAAGGACACCCCAATACCAAGGCGGTGAAGGTGCTTGGACACACACTTTCTGAAAATAAGCCGTACCCGTGACATCGTGCCCATCGACCGTCCCATGGACTCGGGTCCCATGCACCCGAAGAATGTCGTAACCCATGCTTGCAGCGTAGGTAGCGGTGGAAGGACGAGCCACGGACATCGCTGGATTCCACGGGGTGAGGGTCAAGGCGATGGATGCGGGCGCGCCGTCTTCCACTGCGGTTTTGTCCCCTTTGAGGTTGAGCCAAAAGGCCGACTTATCGCTGTGCAAACCCATGGAGAGGTCGTCGGGAAGCAAGGGGACCACGGCACCTCCACCTTCGCCACCACCCGGTGAAGCGGGCCATTGCGGGTGTTGGTCGCTGATGCTGATCATGTCGCACACCCGCTTGATGTAGGGCTCGTGCATGCGCTGACCGTCAAACCACCATGCGCAGACCATGCCGTCGATGACCATCCCTCCTTGGTCGTCGAAACCGGGCCTTCCGCCCGGCATCCAAGGTTCGCCGTTGACCTCAACTCGGTCGTTGTCTTTGGTTGACCAGAGCACCATCAATTGCTTGCCGCAGGGGTGGTCTTCATCGTCAAGCATCACCAACCACCACCACCAATCCCACGTCATGTGCCACAACGGTTCTCGCAATCCGAGGGTCCACATGGAGGAGAAATCGCCTTCGAATTTGGTGGGGGTGACGGGTTGCATGGTCCTCACCTCAATCGATTTCTTTTGATTTGAACAGCGTGCTTCCGAGCAACCAACACACCGCCGTTTGGAACACCATCACGAGTGAGGAAACGACCACGGTGGCCAAGGCCCCCAAGCCTAGTCCGGGGGTTGAAGCAAAGACATTCAGCGCTTCGGCCCCTTCGAGGGGGCCGTTACCACCGCCCCACATCCCCATCTCGACCAGAAGAGAGGTGTCGCTCCATGCCAGCAACGCTCCAGCGTCGACGATGTTCATCGCCCAGCCGATAACAGAAAAGCGCAAAATGGCGGCGTCGGGGGCGCCGAGGGTGGTCAAAATCATCCCCAATTCCCAGGCTGCGAACGGAAGAGCGAGAACCATGCCGTGTTTCCACATCACGCCCAACATGCAGAACAGCATGCCGTAGACCATCACGGAAAGGAGTCCTGCAAACCAAATGGCCAACCACACCCCGAGGTCGCCAAATCGGAAGAAACCCTCCCCTGGACCAGCCAGACCCGTAATGATGGCGAGGACGAGAATCACCAGTGTGAGGTAGGTCCAGGCAATCGCCAAAAAGCCAAGCATGCGATACAAAAACACCTCGCCACGGGCGATGGGTTTGGCGAGCATGAAGTGCATGGTTCCGGAGGTCATTTCCTGACGAATCAAACCGGTCGCCATGAACAAAGGAACGAAAATTCCGAGCAGGAACACGATGCCCAGTTTCCCGATGGCCAAAACGAAGCTCCGGTGGATGGACTCCAAGGCATAGGCCTCGTCGTCGGGGTCCTCGTCGACATTGCCGTCCGAACTGATGCTGTACCCTTCAGACCACGTGTTTTTCACCAGCATGATGTCGCAGGGTATGCCGTTGCCGTTCCGATCTTTCTGGGAATCGGTTCGGCTTTCCACATCGCAATCTCCGTTGTCGTCAAATCCAACGCTGCCTTCTTCGAGCGCTGACCAATCAAAGTCGTCCTCGTTGATCCACACGCTCGGGTCGTCGGGTGCCACCGGCGGGTCCAGCAAACCAGGGTGCGAGAAACTGTCAAAATAATCGGTTCCGTACAGCATTTCTTGGCCGTTGGGGTATCCGTCGCCGTCCCAATCGTAACTGTCACCGTCGTTGTCAATGGCTTCGTAGTCTCGGGTCATCGCGTCGATGTAGAACAGGGTTAACACGCCCATCGCAGCCACGCCAACCAGCAACACCACCCACGTGGAGAGCCGTTTACGTTGCTGACGGACGGTGAATTCCGCCACCGCCATGGCCTTTCGGTCCATGCCACTCCACAGGCTCGGCACGTCGCCCCGCTTGCTCATGAACTCCCTCCTGCCAGGTAGGTGAGCAAGGATTCCAAATCATCGTCGGGGTTGTCAATGACGCTGACCCGATGCCCGTTGTTCACGATAAGTCCGGGGAGTTCGGCGTGCAGTTGGCCAAAGTGATAGGTTTGGATAAGAAGTTCGTTGTCGTTGGGAAAACTCAAGCCGAACACGGCGGGGTGGTCGAGGATGTCCTTCGCCATCGCCCGTGCATCGTCGCCCACCAAACGAATGGTGTGGGGGATTTGGTCAAGTCGGTCCCTGATGGCGTGCAAGTTGCCCAGCGCGACCAGTTTTCCATGGTGCAGAATGACGATTTGTTCGGTGATACGCTCAATTTCGTTGAGGATGTGGCTGCTCACCAGTACGGTTCGACCCATTTTTCCAAGCTCGCGAATCACGTTCATGATGGTGGTTCGAGCCAGTGGGTCGCATCCTTGAAGCGGTTCGTCCAAAATGATGAGTTCAGGGTCGTTCACCAGGGCATGAGCGATCTTGGTTCGCTGACGCATGCCCTTGGAAAAGCGTCCGATTTCCTTGTTGGCCACGTCGGTCAAGCCAACAAAGTCGAGCACCCGCATGGCTTCGACTTCCGCTTCCTTTCGAGTCATACCGTGAAGGCGTGCAAAGGTGCTGACGAATTCCAAGGCCGTCATCCAGTCGTGCATTTTTTCGTGTTCAGGAACAAAACCCACGTTGGCGTAGGGGGCAGGATTCTTCCACGGATTGGTCCCGAACAATTTCACTTCACCTGAAGAGGGTTGCAACTTGCCCATCAGGAGTTTGAACAGCGTGGATTTACCGGCGCCGTTCATGCCCAAGATGCCCGTCACGCCACCCGACAACCCAAGCGTGATGTTGCTGAGAGCGTGAATGCGCCCGTAGGATTTCGAAACGCCGCTGAAGTAGACCACGGGGACAACGGGCGCCTGAGGCACAGCCGTCTCTGTCGGTTGACCTTGTTGGGTCATGTCAGGGATCATTCCCGCGTCACCTCCATCGAAGCCACGCGGGTCGCAAGAACGTAGAGTGCCAAAGCGTTCATGGCGACGAGGGCCACCAGCGAGTACGTCCAAGAGTATTGGTCGTAGGTGGTTTGGGTGCCGATCAGGGCTTGGCCAACATGAGCAACACAATCGTAGGGCGATATCAGGTAGAGAATCTCACGCTCAAAGAGGTTCTTGACGATGCTTGCAAGGGTCTTGGTGCCGAAGACGATGGCCAGCAGACCGATGCCCGGGAAGAACCGACCGGTGGACACGCTCGACAGACTCAGCCCGATGCTGGTGTAGGTGATGATGAGCAACATGCCGGCAATGAAACCGGCGAGGAACATGGGAAACACGTCCACCATCCACGCCCACCCCCGGCCGTACGCAACCACTTCGGCGAGGAAATAGAGAATGTAGGTGACGAGAACGACCAAGGCCTGGATGATGGCCACGGAAAGGAATTTCATGCCCACGTAGTCAAAACGTGAAATGGGGCGGGAAAAATACAACGCTGAAGTGCCGTGTTCACGGTCCTCAGAGATCACACTCCCTACCAAGAGGGCAGCGACGATGGGGTAGTACAGGACGTTGCGAGGGAAAAAGCCGAGCACATGGCCGTAGAGATTGTCTCTGCTCACCCCAAACAGAGAATGGAATTCCGAACTGCCCACCAACCCGGAGAGCAAGGTCATACCGGCGTCGGAAAGGGCGGCAAGGAACGCGATGAGGATGAAGATACGCGTGGGCATGGTCCACGGACGATGCCCCTTTCGAAAGATGCCCAGCAGGTGATGGCGCAAAATGGACCAGTTTCGCATCCACCTCGGATTCAAGGTTCCCGTCCACGGCGTGTAGTGTTGTTCGAAGATTTGACCGCCTTTGGCGGTGTTCGCCACGGCCAATTCCTCATGGGTTTCGTCACCGGTGTTGGCGCCCCAGGCCACGTCCATGCGACCTTGCCCCGTCACGGGTGCCTCGGGACTGAGGTCAACATCTTCGCTCATGCCGCTCCACCCCCCATCGATTCTGGCGCATCCACACTTCGTGCGGTGACCGGGGACCTGAGCAAGTCTTCACTTGACTTCACGGCGTATCCCAGATTGTCCATGATGGCCAAGAAGAGGTCCTCGAGCGATGCCTCGTACTCGTGCATGCGGCGAATTTGAGCCCCCACGTCTGCCGCGGCTTGGAGAATGTGGGTGGTGGTGTCCTCTTGGGTGTGAGCGATACGCATCACGCGCCCCTCTCGTCGGACTCGGAACCCTTGGTCGAGAAGCCGCTGCTCCAACGGTGTGGCGCCTCCCCAAACATGAATTTCGATTTCACGGTCAATGGCCTTCAAGTCCTCAATTTTTCCTTGCGCTGCCAGCGTCCCTTTGTGGAGAAGGATGATGTTTTCACACACCCGTTCAACGTCGTCCATCAGGTGACTTGCCATCAGCACGGACCGTTGACCGTCGTGCACCATGGTGTTCAGGGTTGAAATCATGAATTCCCTTGATTTCATGTCCAATCCGTTGGATGGTTCATCGGCGATCAACAAATCGGGGTCGTGAATGATGGCGCACGCCAGTTTCGTCGCCTGCTTCATCCCGGTGGAGAAACTGCTGATTTCCCGGTAGCGCTGCTCACCCATGCCCACGAATTGCAGGGCTTCGTGGGCGCGATTCATCGCCACGACGGGATTCATGCCGAGCAATTCACCCGAATAGCGGACCTGATGGATGGCGTCCATGTCCGGATTCAGTGCGTCGTATTCGGGCATGTAGCCGATGCGCTGGCGAATGTCAACGCCCTGGTGACGAATATCGTAACCGAGGACCGTGCCTTCCCCAGAGGTCGCTTGAATCAACCCGAGGATGGTCTTCAGGAACGTGGATTTTCCCGCACCGTTTTGGCCGAGCAATCCCGTGGCACCTTTCGGGATGCGCACGTTCAGTTCGTTCAGGGCGATGTGTGGACCATAGGATTTGGTCAATCCCTTGGTGTGGATGATGGGTTCATCCTCCATGGTGCTCACGGGTGGAGGTGGACCACGGCAATCCATGAAGCCTTGCGTTCAAGGCTCGATACCGCCGCGCGTTTTCACAGCGATGCCCTTGGCGAAGGCTCCCATCTCGGTCGCCGTGCACTGTGCGACACCGTGGCCGAGGAACTGGCCGTCCTGATTGCAGATAAGGCACGCTTCGCCGGGCGTCAACCACGGGTCGCATGCCAAGATGAAACCATGGAAGACGTTGCGACCTTTTCGGACAAAGGGTTCAGCATCAGCGTCCACAACGACCACGGCGGGCCCTTTTGATGCGTGACCCCACCATTCGGTTGTGCTCATGTGTTGAGGGAGCGGTTCGCTGCGATGCTCGAGCAACGCTGCTCCTCCAGCATTGGCCAACGACATGCCTCCGTCCCTGAGGCGAGGGCTGAACATGTGTGCGTTCGATGCGTTGTTGATGTTCTTGACACGTCCTTCACGGTTCACGACGAACGTGGCATGTTTCTCGTGAGGTGTTGAGCAGGACCATCTGTTTGGCGATGCCCTGTTCCATTCGAAGTGCTCGCCGAGCCGCGTCTCGCTCTTCAGCATTGATTGGCTCGTGAACCTCAGTAGGCAAGTCCAGGTGTTGCAGGGCTTCAGCCAAACGCTGCTTCATGCCATCTCCGGCCACGTCAACGGTTGCAAAGGCCGTGTTGCTGAGGCCAAGCCGTTGGAGTTCGGTGGCAATCCATGCTGACTCGGGTTCATGGCGCAACACCCATTCCGGGGCGTCCAAATGAGCGAACGGGTTGAGATCTTCGAGGGAGGCGGGGACGAGACCCAACGGCGTTTGCACCAACACGTGCAGGTCAGGGCAGCGGTGGGTCAACCACTCAAGCACCTCGCCCAACCGTTCTCGGTACGGGCCTCGAATACCGTGAAACACGACGCATGGTGCGGAGGTCGTCGGCGTTTGCCAGCGCATGTGCAAGAGCCGACGCGCCTTCGCAATTTGCGGTCGCCAGAAGGTGTCGTCGCCGCCCCATTGAACGCCACCGGGGCGCGGCGTGTGTTGATTCCAGACCACCCAGTCCCAAGCGTCTTCCCACATGCCCTGGTCTTGATTGGTGTCATGCGCAGCATCTCGGTCGGTGTAGAACCGTTCAGGTCGCAGGTTCCGTTCCACCGAGGGAGGTGTCGTCAGCCACAGGAAGGCTTCTCGTAGCGCTGGGTGTTGATGGCTTCGTTGTTCAGCCAACTGCCAAATTTTCCCTTCCCGAACCGCCTGCTTGCAACGGGCCAGTTCAGCCAGCGTGACTTCGAGGTTGTAGTGCGCCAGCATCCGTTCCTTGTCCTTGGGTGCCATCGAGCGCACGTCCTCAGGGGTGAGTTGTGCAACGCACGGCATGCGCACCGGCCAATCAACCAAATCGTCGA
This sequence comes from Candidatus Poseidonia sp., assembly GCA_038136695.1. Lineage (GTDB taxonomy): Archaea > Thermoplasmatota > Poseidoniia > Poseidoniales > Poseidoniaceae > Poseidonia. The sequence continues at coordinate 892 of JAYQAK010000046.1, read as the reverse complement.
TACGTTCGGTACCCCACGGTGTGAGCATACGGCCGTCCCGAGCAAACAGGGCGTAGGCTGCTGAATCAAACAGATCAGCCCCCAAGGCGATCGACATCGGGAAGAGCATCGGATGGCCGCAACCGAACATGTGAACGGGACGGTTTGGCGGCAGCAGCGGCAACGTGCTCATCATGATTTTCGCGTAGTCTTTGTAGCGATGCTGCTCCATCACCGGAACGATGCCGCCGATGGGGTGAACGGCGAACCCGTGCTTGCCCATCAGTTGGGCGGCAACGTTGCGAAGTTTGCGATACAGGCCGCCCTGAACCGGCCCGTTGAGCATCGTATCGCCCGCAGCAACGACACTCCGTGCCGCTCTGGCTTCGGTTTCACGAACGGCATGTTCCACTTCGCTTTCGTTCATGTCCGGTCGAGAGAAGACGTCCAGCATCGTTGCAATGTCAACGCCGATGGAGCGTTGGAAGGCCACGATTTCGTCCACGCCGACCTCAACATCGCCGTACACATAGGACTGAAACGTGCCGGAATCGGTCATGATGGCACCGGGGTAATCCAGCAGAGCGTGAACACCGTCCTGCTGAGCTGCAGTTCGCAAATCTTCGTGCTTCCAAATGATGTACGAGTTGGTGATGAGGGCTTGAATCCCGTAGGTGTCCCACATGACCCGAGGTTCGATGGTGCGAATGTTCGGGTTGACCACCGGCAAAAGGGCAGGGGTTTCGAGCACACCGTGACGGGTGTGAAGACGACCAAGGCGAGCCCGACCGTCTCGGGCCGTGACTTCAAACCGACCGTGGTCTTGGTCACGGCAGGGCGTGGGGTCGTCACGACGCCCTTCTTTCCAAGCGGTCATGGCCCGCCCTTCTGCCCGCCTTTTTTCAAAGGCTCG
>JAYQAK010000045.1:0-13402 GCA_038136695.1 Candidatus Poseidonia sp. | reverse complement strand
AACCTCGCACCGGTCTTTCCTGGGACGCTTCCTGAGGTCGTCAACACCGTGGCCAGCGCAACCCGTCGACGTTGACCCAACTCGGAGAGAGCCCAAGCAAGGACGCGAGCGGTCATGGAGGTGCCTCAACCCACGGTCCTCATATCACTTCGCTTTGTTCAAAATAGGTGAGAAGGGCGGCTTCATGTTCCAACAGGCCGGCCACATCATCTTCAGTATCGATGTTCAACCAAAGAAACGGTGCCTCCATGTCCACGGGCGTAAAGTCAACGAGGTTTCGAAGCGGTTCGTCTGGATGAGCTTCTCGCACCCGATGCACAGCCTCGTCATCAAGCAACACCGGATGCCCTCGCATCCCGTTTGAGCTTGGACACACCGAAGCCGTACCACCGAGCAATCGACCCACCACTTGGGTGTTCCAACCGGGTCGGTCAACCGGCGCCATGAGGACGCGGAACCGGTCGCTGTCCAACGCTTTTTTAGCCGCCTGAAGGCCGCACTGCAAACTGCCAGTGCGGCCTTGTTCAGGTTGGTGATTGACGACGATCGTTGCCGTGGGCAACCATGTCTTCACCGGCTTTTCAATGGTTGGATGAACCACCACGATGGCGGGGCATCCGACCCGTTCGAGGTGGTGATGGGCCCACCAAATCAACGGACGGCCACCAAGTTCCACCATCGCTTTGGGCCGACCAAGACGTTGGCTCTCGCCGGCAGCGAGAACGATGCCAACAATCGGTGAAGCCATGCTCGAACGAAGGGGCATCGTTTTTTGGCCTTTGTTGAGATTGACCTTCAAATAACCTCACACCGGGTTGTTGCCATGGAGGAATGGCATCCACCAAGTTTCTGGCACACCAGTCGACGGGAGGCGCACAAGAAATCCATTGATTTCTTGCGAAGCATCGTTGAACAATCGCCGAGGATGGAATTCCCCACGCCGAACGCCTCCATTCCCAACGTCCTCGTCCGTGGCGAATCAAGGCGCTGGTACAAAATCGAGATCACGGTTCACTACACCACGGTCGAGCTTGGTGGCATTGGTTCCGTGGAGGACGTGGTGTGGAGTCTTCATGTGTTGGCAGGGGCGTGGAAACAGGACGTGATCGACGAGAGTTCCCACTCGGTTTCCATTTGCATTGGTCCAAGAAAGGAAGCCAAATCGCTTCCCGTCGGCGACCAAATGGCTGCGCTTGCCCTTTCGCTCTCCAACGATAAAACAACGGCGATGCGTGTGCCCTTGCTCGCTCAATTCATTGTATCCCCGCGCAGGGCGCTTGAAGACGTCTACCAGTTCAGCGAAGAAGGCGTTATCATGGAAGATCACATGTTTTGGTTGCCGGATGTGCACGAAGATGAAAGCGAGGATGAGCAGCAAGAAGAGTTGGCAACCTTCGACGAAGCGTTCGAAAACCTCCTGATGCACATGGAACAAGAAGAAAGCCAAGCCCTCAGCCGATGGTTTTCAGCGACGGAGGACGCCGTTGGTGAGGCTGAACGCCCCGCACCTTGGCATCATGACGAAGACCGTGTTTGGCAGATGGAAGATGATTTGCGAAAGGGCAGGACCTGATCACAGGCCTTTCGTAATTTCACGGCCGATGATCATCCGCTGCACTTGAGAGGAGCCCTCGTAGATTTGCATCACCTTTGCCCCACGCATGAGGCGAGCAACGGGATACTCTTCGGAATAGCCGTAACCGCCGTACACCTGCACGGCATCGGTCGTCACTTGCATGGCCATGTCAGCAGCGAAGCGCTTTGCATGGGCTGCAGATTCTGTGTTGCGCACGCCCGCATCAAATTCTGCGGCCGATTTCCAGGTGAGCATGCGAGCCGCCTCGATGTTGGTTTTCATGTCGGCGAGCATGAACTGCATGGCTTGGTGTTGATGCAACGGCTTGCCAAAGGTCTGTCGCTCGCCTGCGTACTGCAGAGCATGCTCGTAGGCGGCTCGAGCCAGGCCGGTGGCATGCGCTGCAATGTTGGGTCGACTCATGTCAAAGGCCTTCATCGCGTTCATCCAACCTCCGGATTCTGAACCGCCAATGAGATGGTCGGCTGGGACGCGTACGTCATCAAACGTGATGGACCGTGTGTCCGAACACCGTTGACCCATGTTGGTTTCCTTCTTGCCGAGGGAGAAACCTGCAGCGTCTTTTTCGACGATGAAACCCGACATGCCACGATAGCCTGCGTCCGGGTCGGTCTTGGCGAGAACGAAGAAAAAATCGGCGTGACCTGCGCCGGTGATCCACATTTTTGAGCCGTTGATGACGTATTCATCGCCTTCTCGGATTGCCGTTGTTTTGCAAGCGGCAACATCGGACCCTGCACCGGGTTCTGTCACGGCGTAGGAGGCCAAGGCACCTTCCTCTGCTATTTTTCGCAACCAGACCTCTTTCTGGTCATCGGTTGCTCCTGTGATAATGGGGGCGCTGGCCAACGCCGTGGCGTAGGCTGCCGTTGCAAAGCCGGGGTCGCCCCAAGCCAACTCTTCGTTCACGAGGACTTCCTCAAACGATCCAAGGCCAGCTCCACCGTAGGCTTCTGGGATATGGAGGTTGAGCAGCCCCATCTCGTGGGCCATTTGGATGGTTTCCTTCGGATAATGGGCGGTTTCGTCCCAATGTTCTGCGTGAGGGCGGATTTCGTCCACCGCAAATTCGTGGGCAAGCTCCTTCAACATCGCCTGCATTTCATCGAGTTGGAAGTCCACCATGAATCGGTGAAGTGTCGCTCCCTTAAGAGCGCTGTCTCTCGCGAGAACTGGATGAAGGTGTTCAAAGAACGAGTATGCCGTATTGCTCGGCGAGCAACAGCGCAACAAAGACAACGTAAATGAGAATCAACACCACGCCTTCCCATCGTTTGAATTCGTATTGTGAACGCATCATGGCGAGGGCCACACCGGTACCAACGAAGGTCGCCGGAATGATGAGGAACATCGTCAAGTCGTAACTGGTCGCTGTGAGATGGAGCGGGTGGACCAACGCCGCAAAGCCAACGGAAAGCAGGGGGTCGGTGATGTTGGAACCGATGAGGGTTCCAATGGCCACGCCTTCACTGCGTTTCGCTGCCATGAAGGCAATCGCCAATTCGGGCAGCGAGGTTCCCAATCCAGACACCGTGGTCCCGACCACAGCATGCGGTACATCCAGAGCAATGGCCAAGTTGCTCGCAACGTTAACCAAGTGGTGGGCTGCAAAGAGAGCCAACAGCAACCCCAGGGTGACCATCACGGCATAGGATGCTGTGGTTCGGTTGAGGCGGCGTTCAATCGGTTCGGCCCCGCTCAACTCATCTTCAAGAATCTCTTCACGATGGGACAGGAGCCAATAGATGTAGGCGATGTAAAGCCCCATCAAAAAGGCCCCTTCAAGTCTGCTAAGTCCTTCTCCTGTGATCAACAACAACGTCAAGAGGCCGATGGAGGAGAACATGATGAATCCGTCACGCTTCAACCACGAGGGTCGGATTTTCACACCTCGAAACGCCACGACCAAACCGAGAATCAAGGTGATTTGAACGAGCACGGAACCGTAGATTCCACCGATGGCAAGGTCGGCAATTTCGGGATTGGTTGGGATGTCGGCAGCTGCGGTAGATGTCACCAAAATTTCCGGAAGCGATGTCCCAATGGAGACGATCGTCAAACCGATGACAACCTCAGGCAAGCCTGCCCGAAACGCCAACCCTTTGGCACCTTCAATGAACACGTCCGCTGATTTAACGAGCAACATCAGGGCCATGAACAGCAAGGTGATGGAGAGCCAACTTGCGTCCAACGCTGAATCTTCAATGCTTGAGTGCAAAGCGACAATGCCGAGGAACAGAGCCCCGTTGAGAACGAGGGTGTTGCTGAGCACCAGTTGGGGGATGCCCATGACAGGTGCAGGCGCTTCACCCTCCATGGCAATACGACCGCCCTCCACTTCTTGACGGTTGCCTCAAGAAATCCTCATGGAGAACCATCAAGAATACTTTGAATCGCCCACACCAGGACGAAGCGTGCGCCGCGAGATGGTCGGGGAGTTTCTCGGTACGGCGCTGATGGTCGCTGTTGGGTGCGGGAGCGTTGCCCTCGGCGCTCGCCACGGAATGGTCTCTCTCACCTTTGGGGCCGTGGTGGCCCTCGCCATCTTGACCTTCGGAGGTCTGAGCGGTGCACACATCAACCCGGCAGTGAGCATCGCCTTTTGGCGCAACGGCCAACTCTCCTCCGAGTTGGTTGGTTTCTACCTCCTGGCGCAAATGGCGGGTGGTTTGGTGGGTGCTGCTGTGGTCGGGGGCGCTGCACCGACCATGCTTGCACCTTCCGTCAATTTGTTGGAAGGATTTGTCATTGAGGTGACCATCACGATGGTTCTGATGGTCAGCATTCTCGAAGTGGTCCAACGGGACGGACGACGGTGGATGGTGGCGGTTTGGGTCGGTGCGACCGTCGCCTTGCTTGCGTTTGTTGCCGGCGAACTGACAGGAGCGAGCATGAACCCTGCCCGCACCTTTGGGCCGAACATCTTGAACGGATGGTGGTACACCGTGCCGTTTTACCTCTCATCGACCGTTCTGGGTGCATGGTTGGCCTGTGATGTCCATCGCTGGATTCGAGCGAGCCCCGATGTTCAAGCCTGAAGGAGCGTGCCGACAACGTCGACCACATGGTCCTTGGATGGAACGGTGTGGTTTTCAAGCGGTGGAGAAAACGGAACGGGTGTGTCAAGCGCGCCGATAACGACGGGAGCCGATTCGAGTTGGTAGAAGCATTCCTCCATGATACGAGACTGGACGGTATGACCCAACCCTCCGGCCCACTGCCCCTCCTGAAGAATCACCAATCGGCCTGTCCGTTGAACTGAGGCCACGCATGTGGCTGCATCAAAGGGAAGGAGGGTTCGTAAATCGACAACTTCAACCTCCACGTCTTGTTGTGCGAGTTCTTCTGCTGCTTCCAAAGCGATGTGGACCATGGCTCCCCAGGTCACCAAGGTCACGTCACGGCCACCTCGAATGACGTCCGCTTTCCCCAATTTGTATCGGGTTCCTTCGGCCACATGTTGGGCGACGGTTTCGGTGTCGACAACCATGTTGATGTTGGTCCCCCAACCCGTCAAGCCACCGCGCAAGCCGTACAACCCGATGTGCTCGAGCATCAACACCGGATCGGGAAGGTTTGCACCTTCAACCAAGAGGTCGTATGCGTCTTGTGGCGTACCGGGGGCCAGCACGACCAAGCCCGGATCGTTGGCGAACCAGGATTCGATCATGTTGGCGTGGAATGGACCGGAGCGAGTTCGAGCGCCGAGCGGAATTCGGACCGTCATCGGAACATCAGCCCCCCAGCGCCATCGTAGCATGGAGGCGTTGTTCACCAGAGCGTTGTAGCCCAGGGCTGCGAAACCGCCAAACTGAATCTCCACCATCGGTTTCATGCCGGACAGCGCAGCGCCGACGCCGGTGTGAACGATGATGGCTTCACAAAGCGGCATGTCAACCAATTTTGCCTCATGCCCTGCATTTTTCAGAGCCATGTTCATGCCAAACGCTCCAGCGACTTCCATGTCTTCACCAATGAACACGCAATCATCGCCGTGCATGGTAGCGATGTCGGCCATCGCTTGTTGAATGGCACGAGCGTAGGTCCATCCACCGGTCTCTGCGTAGGCCCACGCCCGTTGGCCGATGTCCAATGGGGCCTCCACAGGAGCCGTGCTGTGCTCTCCCGTGAGTCGTGCAAGATGATCGCTGTGAGCGTCGGCGTCGTTGAGCGATGTGACCCCTTTTGTCACGGTCTCCGGATCAGGCCACGCCATCTCCTGCAGGGCCTTGCGTGCCTGCTCAACCGATTCGGTTTCTTCCTGCTCCATAGCAGCAAGAACCTCATCCTCCACGCCAAGGTCGAGCAACAACGCTCGGTGCGTGGGCAAGGGGTCTTTGGCTTCCCAATAGGCCAGCAACTCACGATCCACATAACCTGGCGGCGTTCCACTTGGATTGCCGAGGTAAAGATCGTCGTGATGGTGAGCGTGCCCGCACCCTCGCATGGTTTCGACGTGAATCAACGTCGGCCCACCGCCCTCAAGCGCAAATTCTCGAGCGACCGCCGTTGAGGCGTGCCAGGCGGCTGGGTCCGAGCCGTCAATGGTCCATGCGGGGAAACCCATGGCCTGTGCTTTGTCTGCCCAAACCTCAACACCGGATTGCTTGGCGGGAGGCGTGTCGAGAGCGATTTGGTTGTTTTGAAGAATGTAGGTGATCGGTAGACCTCGTGCTCCGGCGAAGTTCATGGCTTCCCAGAACTCACCGCTGGATGAGGACCCTTCGCCGATGCAAGCGACGTGGAAACGTGGCAAGCCTTGCCGCCATGCTGCGAAAGCCAACCCGGTCATCGTCGCACTGGCAATTGGCAGGGGCGCAGTTGGTGGAAGCACGCCGACGTGCCAGGCACCGACGTGGAGATCTCGTCCGCCAGCATCGTCCCATCCGCCGTTCTGATTCGAGCCCACCTTTCCAAGGTTGGCTGCCATCACGTCCAGCGGTGTGTCGCCCATGGCCAAACCAAGGCCGATATCTCGAATCATCGGTGCGACGAGGTCACCGTCGTAACCATGCCCGGGCTTGGCGTCACGAGGTGCATCGGGCTGGCGTTCCAGCGCCGTTGCAACGGCCACCACGCCCTCTTGCCAAGTGGAACGAAAACCCTTGCCGCCAAACTTGCCACCGTCCGGTGTTTCAACGCCTTGCGTGAAAATGTCTTTGAGGGCCTCGTCAAGACGGCGTGTTCGGGTCATCATTCGCTGCCATTCAAGCCGTTGATCCACCGTAACCGCCATGTAATGAGCGAGCCTTCGCAACATCAATCGCATATCGATAAGAAAGTGGGTTCGCCGCCGTTGAAGCATCAAATCCATGCTTCGGCGGGGAATCACCTCGTGCTCCAAGGCATCCCCGAGCGTGGACTTCATTTGCTTCTTCAGGCCACGTTCCAAACCCTCAAGAAAGCGTTTGGAAAACGTCTGCCAGGAGGGGCCTTCAAACGTTTCCGGTTCGGATTCAGCCAAGTGGTCCCAGACATTGGCGACCAGGAAGAGATGAGCATCGTGCCGCTGGGCAACAAAGGACAGCACTTCCGTCTTTGCCGCATCTTTTGGTAGCGGTTGGACAAAAGCGAGCGGTTGGTCCGGACGCCAATCTTGACCGAAGATTTCGGGAAGGTCGCCTTGCGCCATGGTCAGTCCTCGCCCTTCGCAGGGCATGGGTGGCTTCAATCCTCTTCTTGGTCGGATTGGCTCGAACGACCCGTTGATGCGCTGATTCGTTTGCGTTTGTTGATTTCCTCCTCATAGCACTCGTGAAGCACCTCTCGGTTCATCACCGTGATCAATAAAGCAGCACAGGCAGGAAGCGCAAGCCCACCAAGAGCCAAGGCCCATGATCCAAAGAGGTCGAACACGGGACCCACGGTCAGCGGACCGAGAATGGTCCCGGCAGCCCATGCTGCACCAAAAACGCCGAAGGCGAGACCGGGATTGCCCTCTCCGAGCGCACGGTTGGTGGCGGTATCGATCATCGGCAACATGGGAATCTGTGCCGCTGCGATGGAGAACTGGAAGGCCCCCAGCAAAGCCACCATCGCCAGCACAGCGGTCGTGCCGGTCGCCACTGTGCCTGCAAATCCAACGCCGACGAGAGAAATCACGACAAAGGTCCACCCGATGACCATGTATCGGGTCGGCCCACGACGGTCCACCAAACGCCCCCAAACCACCGAACCGATGCCCTGCATGAGCACCATCACCAGCAACACGCCACCGATTTGAGCAGCACTCAAACCGAGTGTGTCGTCCAAAAACAACGGAACTCCGGCTTCAAGAGCTCCGGTGGCCACGGTGGTGATGGCAAGAAGCACCCCCACTCGGAACAGGATGGGGTCGGAAAAGAACACCGTGATGGACACCGTTGCCGCAGAAGAGGCGTTCGGACCGCCCACATCGTTTGACGCGAGCAACATCAGCGGACAAACTGCAAGCGTCAAGCCCGCCAGCACAGCGAAGGCATAGGCTTCGCCCCACGAAAACAACACTCCACCGAGAACGGGGCCGAACAAGCCCCCAATGGCGGCGATGCCGAGAAGTTTTCCTGCTTGCTCACCAAAGCGAGTTGGCCACAACTGAGAGGCTGCCGCCAATCCGGCGGTCATGACGGTGGCCCCCGAGGCCCCGTGGACCAAACGTGCCAAAGCCAACAATAGGAACGGGCGACCAACAAGCTCGTTGGTTGCCACGATGTAGAGGAGACTTGAACCGGTCAGCAGCAAAAGGCTGACAAAGATGGTTCGACCGGGGCCAAAGCGGTCTGAAATTCGGCCCGTGAACGGGCCGAGAAGAAACAACGGAACGGCCCACAGGGAAACCAGCAACGTCGCTTGCGTGGCATTGAGTGCAAACTGTGTTTGCCAAGATGGCAAAATGGGGACGATGAAGGCATATCCGAGGAAATTGACAAAAAATGCGAGAAGGAGGGCGAGAAAGGCTCGAGACAGCCGCTTGGAATCCGAATCCGTCACTCTTCCTCCTCCTTGGCAGGTAAGGCCTCAAGCACGTCACCGGCCAGACGACTGGCGTCCTCCACCTGCGTGAGGAGCGTGAGGTCGGAAAGAGCACCGGGTCGTTGGAGTGCATCCATCAATTCCTTGAGCACTTGTGCGGTTAAGCGTGTAAGTTCAAGGGTTTCAGGGTCGATCAGTGTCTTGTCACCATGGTCAAGGAGCGCCACATATTCCGGTTCTTCAGAAAGAATCCCGTCCATCTCTCGTTCAACCTGTGCGGCGATGTCTTGGGCCTGTTTTTCCAAAATGTCCTCCATGGCGCTTTTCATGCCTCCACCGGAAATGGGGCGAGCCCCCTCGCCAAGTGTTGCTCCCTTGTTGAGGTCACTGAACGAAGGTGTCTTGTTCTCTCCTTTTGAGGGCTGGTGTGCGCTGGAGGCTTGTTCTAAAGGCGATTGTTCGGATTCGCCCATACCAACCAATCGATTGAGGGACAAGCGAAGCATCGTGGTCATCGCTTCCACAGAGAGGCCCGCTTCATCGCCAACCTCATCGAATTCCCCCTCCATTTCCTCCTGAATCGAGGTGACAAAATCCTCGTTGATGTTTCCCGATTCAACCAACCGACGAAGCATCGGGAGCGCCCACTGGCTGTCGTTCATGGTCATACCAACATCAAATCTTGGCGCTGCAAATCCACCTCCTTCCGAAGAGGCAGCCACCTCTGCAGGTGGCGGGACAAACTGTTTGGATGCGTGGCGAGCAATTTGAGAAATAAGCTGATTCATGTCGATCGGCTTTCCAATCACCTCAGCCACGCCTGCCATGGCTGCTGATGAAAGGAAATCAGGAGCCGTTGTCCTCGACAAAATCACGACCCTCGTGGCGGTTCGAAATTTGGCCTGACCGCCCATGGTTTGGCAGGTGTCAAGAACGCTGCCTTGGGTCCACTCCCCTTCGAGCAACAACACATCGGGAAGAACCGCGGGCGCAGTGGCTTCGGCTTGACTGAGCGTGCTCAACCTTGTGACATCGTACCCCTCTCGTTCAAAGGTGTTGGCAAGCAGGTTTCGTCGGCCTTCGTTTTCGTCGGCGATGATAATGCTGGCCATTCCCATCCCCTCCGAAACAAAAGGAGAGCGTGAGTCGCTATCAACCTCACCCCAACGAAGTTCGACCGGGGTAGGATTTTGCCTGCACAAACCGCTTCCCAATCGCCGTTATCTCCGCAAGCCATCTAAAGCAGAGGAGATGAAGAGAAAACATGACAGAAACGGAGGCGTCCAACCAAGGTTTGCCTCGCAAAGCGAGGATTCACCAAGTGATCTTTGAAGCGGACACGCCGGCTGGGAAAGTTTTCGATGTTGCGTTGCTGTTGGCCATCCTCACCTCCATCGTCACGGTTTCTCTCGAGTCGGTGTCGTCAATTGATGCGACCTACCATGACACGCTCAAAGCCATTGAATGGGCCATCACCTTGCTCTTTACGGTTGAATATGCCCTTCGTTTGTATTCCACGGAGCAATCGATAAAGTACGCCAAATCGTTCTATGGCATCGTTGATTTGATGGCCATTGTTCCGACATACCTCAGTCTTATCTTTGCGGGAGCACAGAGTTTGTTGGTCATACGAGCTCTTCGCTTGCTTCGCATTTTCAGGGTGCTCAAGTTGTGGCGGTACATCCGAGAAGCCAACATGCTGGGCCAAGCCATTGTCCAATCCAGAACGCGAATCATCATTTTCCTCTTTGTTATCACGGTCTTGGGTTTTATTTCTGGAGCGTTTATGTACCTCATTGAGGGCCCGGCCAACGGCTTCACATCCATCCCTCAAAGCGTGTACTGGTCGCTCACAACCATCACCGGAACAGGCTATGGTGACACGGTACCGCTTACGCCTGCTGGGAAGATGTTAGCGGTGTTCATGATGGTGTTGGGCTACAGCCTGATCATCGTCCCGACCGGTATTCTTTCCTCTGAATTGATCCGTATGAGCGATTTCAACACACGCACCTGTCAATCGTGTTCGAAGGAAGGGCATGATGCTGACGCAAAACACTGCAAGCACTGTGGTGAACCGTTGAAGTCTTAGTTCACGATATCCTGAGGGGCAGCAGCGTTCCACGCCAAGATACCACCGTCAAGGTTGAACAAGCGATCGGCCGGCCAACCCGATTGAATGAGTTCCATGGCCGCTAATTGAGATCGCATGCCGGATTTGCAGTGGATCAAAATGTCCCTGTCGTTGGGCAACTGGTCAAGAACGGTGAGGATGTCGGTGTGCGGTACGTGGAGGTCAACGCTGTTGATTCGAGCCTGGTCGTGCTCCATATGGGAACGGACGTCAATGATGAAGGGTTCCCAACCCTGCGCTTTTCGTTCCAAGACTTCAACCACGGACACATGGTGGTGCATGATTGAAGGGCTTGCGGGCGGGGATTTTTGTTCTTCCGACTCCGTGATTAGTGGGGAACGAAGGCCACACCATGCTTCATCGGACAACATGGAGGCGACCTGCGACAAATCCTCAACCGGAATTCGGTTCGGCTGAGGCTCAAACCGCAGCGTGTCAAACCTCATCTTGATGGCGTCGTACACGAGAAGGGCACCGCTGAGCGCAGGCTCAAAACCGAGCAAGAGTTTGATGGCTTCCGTGGCCTGAAGAACACCGATGACGCCGGGTAGGACGCCGAACACACCCGCATCAGCGCACGAGGGAACGGCTTCTGCAGGAGGGGGTTCAGGAAACAAATCCCTGTAACTCGGTCCACCGTTATGATTGAAGAGAGAGACCTGACCTTCAAAACGAAACACTGAGCCATAGACCCAAGGAATGTCAAGCAGCGAACACGCATCATCGATGAGGTAACGCGTGGGAAGGTTGTCGGTCCCATCAATGACGATGTCCCACCCCTCAAGCAACTCCAATGCGTTGCCGGGGTGCAACCGTTCAGCATATGTCTCCACCGTCACACCGGCGTCCAAGGCGTTGAGGGTGGCTTTGGCGGAATCCACTTTTCGAGAACCAACGTCGTCGGTGGCGTGAAGAATCTGCCGTTGAAGGTTGCTCAAATCCACCCGGTCGTCGTCAACCAAGCCGAGACGCCCCACACCCGCCGCAGCGAGGTACAAGGCTGCAGGAGAACCGAGACCACCAGCACCGATGATGAGAACCGAAGCTTCATTCAAGCGTTGTTGGCCCTCAAGACCGACATCGGGTAAGGTGATGTGACGTGCGTGGCGTGCGACATCGACCATGTGTTGGCCACGAACCACCCCTCCATGAAGGAAACGGCTTCAATGGACGTTCTCTTCCAGCCACTTTTCAACATCGATCGCCGCAGAACATCCCATCCCGGCAGCGGTGATGGCTTGCTTGTAGCGCGTGTCGACGACATCGCCTGCCGCAAAGACACCGGGCACCGAGGTCATGGTGTGTTCCTTGTGGATCAGGTACCCGTTCTCGTCGGTGTCCACCTGGCCACCGAGGAAGTCGGTGATGGGAGTGTGGCCAATCGCAATGAACGCGCCCGTCGCTTCGATGGTTTCGGTGCTCCCGTCCTGGGTGTTCTCAAGGACAGCTCCGGAGAGGCCTTTGTCATCGGAAAGCCATTCCTTGATTTGACGGAAGGTTCGAATTTCGATCTTTGGATGGTTGGCTGCACGCTCGTACATGATGGTCGATGCTTTGAACACATCTCGGCGATGAATGAGGGTGACTTTGCTGGCAAATCGGGTCAGGAAGGTGGCTTCCTCGCAGGCTGAATCTCCACCACCAATCACCAGCACGTGCTCGTCACGGAAGAAGGCGCCGTCACAGGTCGCACAGGTGGAGATTCCACGGCCCTTTTGTTCGGCCTCACCGGGTGCATCCAACCACAAGGATTCGGCACCCGTGCATACGATGATGGAATGCGTAAGGAAGGTCTCGCCTTCAACCATCACTTTGAAGGGGCGTTGGGACAGGTCAACCTCGTCGACGTTTCGGTCCTGCACCTCAAGACCGAATCGCTCCGCCTGTTCACGAAGTTGCATCATCATCTCCGGTCCCCCGATGCCTTCTGGATAACCGGGGAAGTTCTCGATGTCGCTCGTGAGCATCAACTGACCACCCGACATGTACCCTGCGAACATCAATGGATTGAGCATGGCCCTGCCGGTGTAGAGGCCTGCGGTGTATCCGGCTGGGCCTGAACCGATGATGATGACGTTGCGAATGTCCGACATGTTGCTTCCCAATGGCCGGTGAAGAACGGGGGTGTTTGAAGATTCGCCCCACCTCTCCAACCGATGGAGAAAGGCATACAACCCGAAGGCTTCACCCTCGCCCATGGTCTCGCAACCGATGGCGGCGCTGGGGATGGGCGTGTACGTCATGGTGGTGTTGTACGCCACCAAAATACCGTACGGCATGATGACCTCTCGAGGGATGGAACACATCCGCGCGGTGTATTACAACCGCAAAATCGTCCACATGTTTGCGGGCGGCGTGGGTTCACTCAGCGTCCCGTTTCTGTTCACCGATGTGTGGTACCCCATGGTCTGTGGGATTTTGCTCACGGCCCTCCTGTACGTCTCCCACCGGATGGGCGTGGTGATGCACTGGTTTCAAACGGAACAAAACCAGAACGATGTCAAGTTCGGTCTGATGTGGTGGATGTCCATCTCGCTCATTTGGTGGGTGGTGGGTGACCCTTGGCTGGCCATCGTCCCGTCGTTGTTCATGGCCTTTGGTGACGGCGTGACCGGCGTGGTGCGCAACGCCGTGGTGCGAAAGCGGTCGAAAAGCCCGATTGGCACCGTCTTCATGTTCTTCGTCAGCGCGCCCCTCGGTTGGTTTGCGGCGAAGGCAGG
>JAYQAK010000044.1:0-13755 GCA_038136695.1 Candidatus Poseidonia sp. | reverse complement strand
TCTTCTTCGGAGACAACAAAGTGCCACGTGCCAAAGCACGTCGGCCACTCCGGGCACGACTCTCCGGCATCGTTGATGCGGATGGAGCCCCCAACAAAGGCGATGAGCAAGGCCATTCCAACAAGGAGCAGCGGCAAAGTGGAGGGGCGCCGCCACCATGAAGGCTCCATGGCGTGAGGTGAGAGCAGACCCCTTTTGAACAAATGCCTCACCCCCTGTGCATGGCTTCTGTCCCGGTACGGCTGTTGGTCTTGGTCGGTTTGGTGCTCGCCTCAACCACCGGGACCGGTTTACAAACCGAGGGTGAGCAAGCCTCGGAACCCGTTGTGGGTCACCTCCTCGATGTGCGCATCATCAGCGAAACGTGCATGACCAACGCATCGTGCACACCCGTCAAACCGGACCACCTCATTGAGTATTTCAGCGCCGATTGGTGCGACCCGTGCGAGGACGTTGCTGACCACCTCTCAACCCTTGAAGGCTCAACGCACGTTCTTCTTCAGCACCACGCTTCTCCCGCTGACGAAACCTTCCTTTCAGACTCAAAACTTCGGTTTGACCAAGCGTACCGGTTGGTGTTCATCCCCTCGCTGGTGGTCGACGGAACACATTTGCTCACCGGAGCGCGCCAAGCCCTTGACGTCGCTTCGGTGCTCGAAAACATCACCACCGAATGGACCGGCCTCGAATCGTTGCAAGTCAACAACGGCACCATGTCGTGGAACACATCGTTGCAAGGGACCCTCAGCGTGTGGCATGCACAGCCCACGCCGCATACCTCGGCCGACCGAGTGCACGGCTCACTGGCACAAAACGCCGAGAGCCTGAACACCTCAAGCGGTTGGTTCAACCTTTCCAGCGATGGGCCAAGCGGTTCGTTTTGGGTGGTTATGCTGGAGAAGGAGGGCCCCCGTTCCTTGACCGTCGCCTCGTTGGCACCAACCGGCTCCATGGAGGTCGGCGACGGTGATGAGACGAACGTTGATGGCGGGACAGGAAGCGAGATAACCAATCGAACCCTCTCCATTTTCGTGACCGTTTTTTTGCTGTTGATGCTCCTACCAGCACTCGCAATGCACCGTTCCCTGATGACACAACAATCCACACAAGAGCATGAAACGAAGACGGCGGAAGAGTGAGGTAGGTTCAAAAAGACTCGCCATGTCGGCCGTTTGCGAATGCTTCGCAAGTGATTACCCATGGTCAAACCAGCACGTCAACACACCCGCTTTGAACGCGCCCGAATCATTGGTGCTCGAGCCCTCCAAATCGGTATGGGAGCTCCCCTTTACGCCACCGAAGAAGTCCTTCGTGAACAATTCAAAGAGGAACTTGTGTCCCTGTACGGGTTGGAGGAGGCTTCCATTCGCTTCGTTCTCGACCCGTTGAAGATCGCCCTCTACGAGTACGAGAACCATTTGATTCCCATTGACATTGACCCTCACGAAGATTGAGCGTCGGAGTTGAAGCCGTAGAAATCGGCGTTCTTTACGGGTGGCAACGCCTCTTGTTTGACCAACAAGGTGCGAACGGCCCACAAGTCAACAAACACGCGATACTTCGTGGTGGCGTCGAGATAATCCACACCACTGGAGCCCCCGGTCCCCATTCGCTTTCCAATCATGCGCTCCACCATACGAGCGTGATGGGTTCGGAACAAGAGCATGGACTGTTCCAATTCCACGAAGCTGTCGACCAGACGACGGGGCCATGAGAGCAGGGGCAAGTCTCTGTAGGATTCTATAAACAGCAAACCTGCTCTGCCACGATGAGGCTTGCCTTCGGGCAGCAAGAACGCCTTCGCAGCATCAATTCCAGCCTGGATACGAGGCCGAATGGTGGCCTGGGTGCCGTGGCCGATGGCCACCATGTGGTCAATGACCTGTTCACCGTGATCGGTCATGGATTGAAGGTGATGCTCAATGTAATGCTGAACCACCTCAACGTCTCCATCGGTGTCAGGAGAAGACCCGTGAATTGGTGTTCTTGCCAGCCATGCTGCCAGCGCATCGTTGAGCGATGGGGCGCCGTGGGTGGCTTCGAAATCAGCCATCGCCTTAGGAGAAACCTTGCCTTCTTGATGCAGGGTTTGCATATGTTTGAGTGGGTCCATGCCACCAACGCGTTGTTCTTGCTGAAGGCCGAGCAACACCTCGAGTTCCCTCATCTGCCAAGACTCAAAGCCGGAAGAAGTGCCTAAGCGGTCACGGAAGGCAAGGAAATCTTGCGGAGACAGTGTTTCCATGACTTTCCACTGGTCGGCAAGAAGCCGGAAAATTTCGCTCACACGCTCCAGATGGTGAACGATGGCCGGTATGCTCGATTCAGCGACATGGGGCTTGAGCAAGAGGGCTCTGGCTTCTTTGAGTTCCCGCAAAATCAACTTGAACCACAATTCAAACGTCTGATGAACGATGATGAAATGCAATTCGTCGTTTGACGGTGCTGGAGCGTATCCTTCGGGCCCGTCTTGAAGGGTGAGGAGTTCTTCGAGGCGGAGGTAGCCTCCATAGGTCATCCGGACCGACGGTGAATCGTCTGCCATGGGCAAACGAAGGGGTGAAGCCACATGAATGCTTCAGTGCTCACACCCGTGACCAATCGAAACGACGGCTCAAGCCAATGCCCTGCGTTGAGCGTGTGGAAGGACGTTCAACAGTCTCTCCTGACATAATACTCATAGAGCGATTACAAAACCCCTCCATATGGGCGTACCCTACTCGACCGTGCAAGGCTGGCTGGCGGGCTACGACAAGGAGGCCATCACCATCGGTGTTGTGGCCTCCCACTCCTCTCTCCAAATCCTCCATGGAGCTCGTCAGGAAGGGTTCCGCACGCTTGGCATAGCAGTCGGTGAAAATCGGCGTCGTTTCTACAAGGCGTTTCCCGGTGCAGACCCGGACGAGTGGTTGATGCTGGAGGACTACCGAGAGATGCTGGACTATGCGGCGTGGTTTCGAGAAAAGAATGTCATCATCGTCCCACACGGTTCCCTCGTCGAATACCTCGGCGCCAACAACTTCCGAAACCTCGAGGTACCGACCTTCGGCAACCGAAACATCCTGCACTGGGAGAGCAGCCGGGCCCTGCAACGAGAATGGTTGGAAGAAGGCGGTTGCACCATGCCCATGGTGATTGAGGACCCTCACAACATTGCAGGGCCGGTGATCGTCAAGTATGCCGGTGCAAAAGGTGGCCGCGGCTACTTCGTGGCGCGTGACTACCGTGATTTCCGTCGCAACGTCGATATCGAAGAGGAATTCACCATCCAAGAATACGTCCTTGGTTGCCGGTACTACCTCCACTTCTTCTTTGACCCAACCGCCGAAGACGGCTTCCAAGTCCAAGGGCGTGGCCGGTACGCCGGCAAGAATCTGGGACGACTGGAGTTGTTGTCCATGGACCGACGGGACGAAAGCAATGTCGATGAATTCTACAAATTGGGTTCGCTTCGTGACCTTCGTGAAATGTCGCTTGAACCATCGTTCGTGGTGACAGGGAACCAGCCCGTCGTCATCCGTGAATCTCTCCTGCCAAAGGCCTTCGAAATGGCTGAAGGAACGGTAGCAGCCTCCTACAACCTGGAAGAGGACTCACGCGGAATGTTGGGGCCCTTCTGTTTGGAGACCATCGTGACCGATCAACTTGAATTCAAGGTGTTTGAAATCAGCGCACGCATCGTTGCTGGTTCGAACCCCTTCATCGGTGGCTCACCGTATTCGGACATTAACGAGCGATTCATGTCAACGGGGCGCCGGATTGCAAGGTCGATTCGAAACGCCATCGACAACGGTCGATTGGACGACATCATTTCGTGATATCACTCGTCGCCAGCGAGGGCATCAAGGTCCGGTGCGCCCGGGAGGGCATCATCGTCCTCGGGCGCATCCTCTTCCACTGGAGATTCGCTGGTGGGCGTCAAGCCTCCTCGGGCCCGTGCAAGTTCCTCTTCAAGTTCACGCTTTCGAGCAGCACGCTCTTCTGGAGATGGAAGCGTGAATTCAGCCACCATCATGATGGGGTCGCCGCTTGAGAGTTCACCGTTGTACTCGTAGGGTTCACCGCCTTGGTTAACGATAACTTGGAACTTGGTGGGGTCTTTGCTCTTGCGCTTGTCGTGCTTTTTGTAATGATGGACATACACCTGGTACTTGCCCGCAGGCGCCTTGCCTTCCTCCCAGAACACGTTCTCAACAGGTTTCCGGGTCTCGGCACGGACGTTGGCATCCACGTCAAGCTCCCCGCCACAAGCAGATTTCTTGTTCCCACCGTGGATGCGCTCCCCGGATGGACAAACCACATGCAAGTCCAAATCGTTGTAGTTGTTCCACATCAATGAAATTTGAACGTCGGAAGATTGGGCGCCCTCACGCTCGAGGCGTGCCTGAAGTTCAGACATGGCTCGCTGTGCGGCTTGCCGAGATTCAAGCATCTCTTGCTCTCGGGCCGCTTCGATTTCTGCAAGGCGTTCCGCTTCCGCAGCCTCAAGATCGGCTTGGCGTTGTTGTTCAATTTCTTCCATCGCCTCTTGAGCTTCAGGCACGTCAACACCAGCAGCACGGAGTTCTGCTTCAAGTTCAGCCCGACGAGCGGCACGCTCCTCGGGTGAAGGAAGGTCGAACTCTGCCACGAGCATGATGGGGTCGCCCATGGAGAGCTCACCGTTGTATTCCAACAAGTCACCGCCTTGGTTAACGATAACTTGGAACTTGGTGGGATCTTTGCTTCGTCGCTTGTTGTGCTTCTTGTAGTAGTGAATGTAAACTTGGTACTTGCCCGCAGGCGCCTTGCCATCCTCCCAGAACACGTTCTCGACAGGTTTCCGGGTCTCGGCACGAACGTTGGCATCCACGTCAAGTTCCCCGCCACAAGCAGATTTCTTGTTCCCACCGTGGATGCGCTCCCCGGATGGACAAACCACATGCAAGTCCAAATCGTTGTAGTTGTTCCACATCAATGAAATTTGAACGTCGGAAGATTGGGCGCCCTCACGCTCGAGTCGAGCACGGAGTTCGGTCATGGCGCGTTGGGCCGCCTCTCGGGATTCCAACATCTCTTGCTCTCTGGCTGCTTCAATTTCGGCTTGGCGCTGGGATTCAGCCTCAGCCAACGCCGCCTGCCGTTCCGCCTCTCGCTCTGCGGCAAGGCGGGCTTCCTCTTCTTCACGCTCTGTGGCTCGTCGTGCGGCCTCTTCCTCTTCTTGGAGCAAGGCCGCTTCTTGTTCTGCACGGAGGCGCTCTGCCTCCAATTCTCGTTGTCGGCGAGCCTCGGCTTCGGCTTCTGCTTGGGCTTGTCTGCGTTGGTTGAAGCGTTCCTCAGCCAAGGCTCGGTCACCTTGATTTTGCTGCCGCAACATCTCCTGAACGGAAGCCAATTTTCGGTCAAGATTTTTCTTGGCCTTGCCAAAACCCATTCCAGAGTGCTGTTGCATCAACCCCTCAGCACTCATTCCGCTTTGGATGTTGACCTGCGCCTCACGACGCATGACGATGAAGAGCAAACCCAAGGCGAACGCTCCTCCGAGTGCGGCCGTGAGAACATAATCGGCGAAGGGCATGATGCTTCCATGACGAACTACCTCTTCAATCATACGCTGGGGCTACCATTGACCTTCCTTTCAGGATTGGCGATAGATATTACAACAAAGAGAAAGATTTCTCGTCATGCGGGAAGTTACGCTACGCTGGGAAAAGGCCGCCCTCTCTCAAACCGCTATGGCGGCCTTGGACGAAGTCGTTGAAAATCTCACCATTCTGGGCAACCTGTTGATCGCAAACGACGGCGTGCGCCAGTTGGTGAAGCCCACTTTTCGTGATGGGAAAGGACCGAAGGACTTGGACGAACTCGATTTCTTCACGGTCGAGCAGGAGTTGAGCCAACGCGAAGGTGGAGCCCTCGTGGTCTACAACACCCACCCACTCGTCCGACTTGCTTCCAACACAGAGAACATTCACATCCTCGTTCCATGCGATTACGAAAACGGAAACTTCACGATCACGGTCCGGGGCTTGCCCAAAGCGGTTGCAAGCTTTGTGCGGTTGAGTGAAGCCATCATCCCACCCGCCAGTGTACGCGTCCAAACGTTGACGGAAGACAAAGATGAATTGAGCAACCTGCTCACAACTCGTCAGTATGAGTGCTTTGATCTCGCTGCGAATCACGGCTTCTACGACGAACCAAAACGCATCACGATCCAAGGTCTTGCTGAGGTCAAGGGGATCGCCCGTTCCACGTTCCAAGAACACTTGAATGCCGCAGAACAGGGCATCCTTCGTTGGGCTTCGTCACGGTTGAGATGACGTGATAGGGATACAAACCTTTGATGAACACGGTGGTGTGGCGTTGTTATGGACAAAGCAACACGCATGAACACCCTGCTCCCAAAGGGTCGCGGCGTTTGGATTCCCATTGACCACGGAGCATCTGATTACCCGAACCCCGGTCTTCACGACCTCGAGGTCTTGATCAAGCAGTTGATTCAAGCCGGCGTTGATGTGATTCTTGCACAAAAAGGGGTGGTCGGTCACTATGCCCACCTTTGTGAAGGCACCAAGACGAACATGGTGATTCACTATTCGGTTTCCACACGCCATGGAGGCACGGACAGCGACAACAAGGTCATGGTGGGGGCCGCCGACGAAACGCTGAGCAGGGGTGGCATCGGTGTTTCAAGCCAGGTCAACATGGGCAGCCTCCACGAAGCGGTCATGGTTGAGCGTATGGGGGAACTCAATCGTCAAGCCCACCTTCTTGACCTGCCTGCCTTCGGGATGGTGTATGCGAGGGGTCCCAACCTCAACCCCGTTGAGGGTGACCCCACCAACGGGCAGGCCCACGCCGTTCGTCTTGCGTTTGAATTGGGTTGTGACGCTGCCAAAACGACGTGGACAGGAGATGCTGCATCCTTTTCCATGGTCACCTCCGCTGTGCCCATCCCCGTCTTGGTGGCGGGCGGACCTGCTTCCGGAGATGCTTCAACGATATTGGAGATGGTCGAACAGGCGCTGGCTGCAGGAGCGAGCGGCGTTTGCATGGGCCGGCAGGTCTTCGCTCATCCAAACCCGGAAGCCATGGCGACGGCGCTGGTGATGATGGTTCACAACGGTGCCACAGCCCACGAAGCGATGGCATCGGTCACGTGGTAGGTGAAGACGTGGAACTTTGGGTTCGATTGGAGGAGGACGAAGAGCCTCTCGATGAGGGCCTTGCCAATCGATACCTCAGTGGTCTGGGAAGGGAAGACCATCTTACCTTGGCCGACGGGGTGCTCACTGACGACACCGGCGTGATCGGTGCCCACCTACGCATTGAACAAGGGAGCGACCAAGCAAACGGTGTATCGCTCATCGGGAGCGTTGATTGGATTCTCGTCGAATGCACCGAATGGTCGATGATTCCGCTTGAAAATCTCATTGCCTCCCGTACAGGAAGCCACACCAAGATTGCGGCCATCATCACGTCACCTCTTCAAGCCCAGGGGGCCGGTTTTGCCCTTCAGGAAGGAGTTGATGCCCTCGTCGTTCCTAACGACAAGGAGATGATCGATGCAGCCCTCAGCGTGCGTGCACAGCGTCAAGAATCCAAGGAAACTACGGCTCCAATCGACAAACCAACCGAACAGGTCCAACTCGTGCCCCTCACCGTCACGTCGGTTGAACAAGCCGGCGTCGGTGACCGCTACTGTCTGGATTTTCTTTCCCACTTTCATCAAGGTGAGGGCGTGCTTGTCGGCTCAAGTGCTGCCTGCATGGTGTTGATTCACAGCGAAACAATCCCCTCCACCTTCGTACCTACACGTCTATTCCGCGTCAACGCCGGCTCCCCCCATTCCTACATCATGATGGCCGATGGCACGACGAAATACATGGCAGATTTGGCATCGGGAGATGTCGTCCTCGCTGTCTCCACCGATGGGAGCACGCGTCCGGTTGTTCTTGGTCGATTGAAAATTGAGCCCCGCCCCATGCTCAAAATCGTGGTGTTACCCACGATGAATAACGAACAGAAGCCTAATGAATCCCATGTCTACATGCAACAAGCAGAAACCGTCCGCCTTCTTTCCGACCTTGCCGAAGCACGCTCCGTCACCTCTCTTGAATCCAACGAGGTGGTGTTGGGGTGGATTGGGCACGGCTCACGCCACCTCGGGAAGGCCATAGGAGGGCATGTGGAGGAGCGTTGAACGATGGCCGTCTTGGGCAAGGGAACCGCACACGGTGCGTGCAGCCTTCTCCATGCTGCAGCACTCGGTTACGGTGCCTGCATGGCTCTTAACCTGCCCATCACGGTGCGCCTCCTTGACCGACCCAGCAAACGAGAGGTGAACGACCAAGACAACGTGCTCGGTTGCCTCCTTGAAGCGTGGAAGGAGGCCGGTCATCCGCTTCCTGAGGGCGTTCAAGAAAGCGATCTCCACTGGGGCGTCAATTCCAGGATTCCTCCAAAACAGGGGCTCAAGTCCTCTGCAGCAACCTGCATTGCTGGTGTGCGGGCGCTTTGCGAGGCCACGTCCAAGGCGTTGGAACCGCATGAAATGGTGTTCCTTGCAGCCCAAGCACAACTCGCAGCAGGCGTCTCGCTCACCGGTTCCATCGACGATGCTTGGGGGTGCCTTGCGCCGGGTTGGAAGCTCGTTGATGTTCAAGCCCCCATCTCAGAGGGAATCCTCCTGGAAGACCATGGTCTCCCAAGCGAAGATTGGACCGTGTTGCTCGTGCTGAGAGGCCCTCGGGAGGTCCAACCAGAGCTGGACGATTTCGCACCTCATCTGCACGCGTTTCAACAATCACTCGAAGCCCTGCAACAAGGCAATCCGTTGGTGGCGATGACATGGAACGGACGTGGTATCGCTGCGGTCTTGAGCGACATTGAAGGTCGAAAAATGACCAACGATTCGTTCATGAACAGCGCAAGGGCGGCTGGCATTTCCGGTTCAGGTCCTGCGCTGGTGATCGTGGTCCCCGCTCAACTCAAACCAACCGTGGAGCGAATCAAATCCTGGTATTCAACTCGGCATCAGGGGGCGGAGATTCTCGAAACCACGTTTTTGTCCCATGAGGGCGACGACCAACTCGAGTGAGCACCTTCTAAAAGGGCCATGAATTCAGATGGATGTTGCTCCATGCAGATGCGTCTAGGCGAATCGTTGCGTGTAACTCTCGAGGGGTCGAGTCACGGACCTTATGTTGGAGCCGTCGTCGAAGGCATGCCCGCTGGTCTTTTGATTGATAACACCGTTGTCAGCAAGGCCATGGCTCTGCGAAAAACAGGCGGCCGATACAGCAGCAAACGCAAGGAAGACGACGTTGTTGAATGGAACACCGGCGTGAGGGATGGGTTCACCACCGGGGAACCGATCGAGGTGAGAATCGCCAACAACGACGCCCGTTCAACCGATTACAGTTTTCTCCCCCACCATCCACGGCCCGGGCACCAAGACCTCGTGATGATGAAACGTACCCAGGGCGAAGCCGACCTTCGTGGAGGAGGTACCTCCAGCGCCAGGATGACCGCTCCCCTTGTCGCCGTCGCCGCCGTGCTTCAACCGTGGTTGGCTTCCTTTGGCATCTCGATTGAAGCACATTTGAGCGGCGTAGGCTCCATTGAAGCGGAACCAATGGAGAGTTGTCCACCCCGTTGGGCCAACGAGACCTGTGAGGCGTTGCGATGTCGCGATTCAACCGCTGCGGAGGCCATGGCTGAATTGATTGAGACGACACGGGCGCAGCGTGACTCCATCGGGTCGCGGGTGAGTGCTCGCATAGGAGGACTTCCTCTTGGCGTGGGTGAACCGTGGTTCGATGGCATCGAGCCCGCACTGGCTCGCGCCATGATGGCGATTCCTGCTGCCCGAGGCGTTGAGTTCGGTCATGGCTTTTCAGTCCAATCCATGAAAGGGAGCGAACACAATGCTCCGTGGGGAGGAACCGCTGACCATCCCGTTCTGGAGGGAGACCGCCCCGACGGCGCTCTTGCCGGGTTGGCAACGGGTGCGCCCATCGACGTGAACGTGGCCTTCAAACCGCCATCGAGCATTCCAAGAGAGCAACACACGCTGAACCTTGAGACCAACCAACAGGAACCGCTGGTGGTGAAGGGAAGGCACGATCCCGTGTTGGGCCCTCGGGCAGTGGCCGTTGTGGAGGCGATGGCGACCTTGGTCATCGCCGACTTGATGATACGTGGAGGATTTGACCGTGTTTGAAGGTATGGAAATCCACAAATTCGGAGGTTCCTGCCTTCGTGATGCTTCCGACCTCGAAAGCATCGCTGGTATCGTTGAGGATGCCGAAGGTCACGTGGTGCTGGTGGTGTCTGCCCTTTGGGGAACCACCGACCGGTTGATGCGGGCCGCCCAAGAACCGCGCTACGCTGGCAGGTTGGTGAACGATTTAGCGAGCCACCACCTTCGCTTCGTGCCGACCTTGGTCGATTCTCCTCTCTACGACCTTTTTCAAAAAGTGCTGGAAGGCATTGAGGACTCCCTGGTCGCTTTGGCGAGCGACCGAGAGGACAAGAAAGCCTACAACCGGTTGCTCGCAGCAGGCGAGCGTCTCTCCGCCCTCATCATCGCGCACAGCCTGTCTGAACGAGGGTTTGAGGCCCATCCACTTGGCGCAGAAGACATCGGTCTTTGCCTCGATGGAACCCACACCGCTCGTACGGTGGACATGGAGCGTTCTGCCACACGCCTGGACCACGACGCCTTTCGTGGTGTACCGGTGGTGACCGGGTGGTTTGGAGAAGGCAGGGACGGAGAAATTGCACTTCTTGGTCGCGGAGGGAGCGACCACACGGCCACCGCCCTAGCCGCCCTTTTGCAAGCGCAGCGCGTGGTGTTGTGGAAGGACGTGCTGGGCATCTATCCCATCAACCCTCGTTGGGGAGTTGTCACGTCCCCCATCCCCTATCTGGGCTACAGCGAGGCCATCGAATTTGCGAATGCTGACGCCACCATCCTTCACCCTGCAACGGTGCAACCCGTTTACGAATTGGGCATTCCCATTGAAATTCGACACCTTACGGGACACGGCACAAGCGGTATGAAAACCGTGATCGGCCCAGACATTGAAGGCCCGTCCATCATCAAGGGCATCGCTTGCATTCCTCGGGTTGCGTGCGTGGATGTGAACGTCAAGTATTCACAGGATCCTGCCGTAGACCTGAGCCATCTTATCCAGCGATTGACCGAAGAGGACATCCGAATCTGCTCGTTTGAAACCACCTCCACCCGGTGGCGATTCGTGTTTCCACAACATGAGGTCAATCGGAGTATGGACCTGATCAAAACCATCGTTCCTGAAGCGACCTATGCCTATCATGCAGCCATGCTTTCGTTCATTGGATGCAGGGATGGAGCACTGGTGCGTTCGATGCTTGAACAGCGTTCACCAGCTCAGGATGCAGAAATGCATGTAACCTCTTCATCAACTCACATGCTGACGCAACGTACCGACATCTCGCACCTGTTGGACGAACTGATGACGAAAATCGCCAGTCACCAGCGATGACCTTCAATCGGCTCGCTGCTCTCGGAAGCGCTGCAAATGCGTTGGCAGGTTCAAGCCAAACAGAATTCCAACCGTGATGAACACGAACAGCGTACCGAGGGCCACACCGTAGACAGAAGTCAATTCGACCGATTCCCTCATTCGAAGGGCGGTGTCGCCAGAAAAGATCCCAACGATGGCTGGCAAGATGGTGTTGGCAGAGAGCACAAACCACGCCAGCAAGGTGGCAAGGATGGGGTTGATGACCAATGAACGGTGGTACTTCGAGACGATTTTCTTCGGGTTCATGACGTAAACTTCGTTGGTTCGAATGCTGGTGTCAAGCATGGAGTAGCGGATAACGCCGTTGCTCAACTCGAAATACATAATGAGAAGAACGGAATAGACCACGACCAAGATGGACAGCATGGTTGGGCTGTCCTGCAACCCAAACAAGTCGTTGGAGAGGGCCGTTTTGGACGAGGCAAATCGGAGAATGGCGAGGATGAACAACAAATTGCTGCCCAAGGAAAGGCGAGCGTCACGCTTGAAGGTCCCCATGAACCCGAGGATGGTTGCCCCAGCAATGACCACCAGCTGCATGATGTTGGCAAACCCGAGGCTACCGGTCAAAATGTACCACATGGTCCCTTGCGGTGGCGAAATGATGTAGGTGAGGAAGGCGAGCGCAACAAGAACACCGTACACACCGATTTGCAAATTTTGCACCATCTTGTCCGGAGGCAAGAATTTCATTTTGGGGACGAGAGGGCCACCAAGAAGACTCTCAATGAAGGTGGGAATCTCCACGGTTGGAATGGCGTCTTGGGGTATGTCGCTGCCGCTTCCCACTTGACCTGCAGCCTTTTTGCGAGAAGGGGCAGAAGAACGGACCGTCTTTCCGTCGTACAGATGCGAGGTATCGGCGGATGGTTTGTTGATCGTCATCGTTTCACCTCAGAATCCTCGTGCTCCGGCGAGAGCGGTGGAGAGCAACATATCCGGCTCCCAATCCATGATGTTCACGCCAAGGCCTCGCAACTCGCCAATCAAGACGTCGCGCTCGGTCTTCATGACCTCATACCCGGTGCGGTCAATGCGCTTGGCATCAAACTCGAACTCCAACGAGGACGGTGAAAGCACCGTGACATCGAAGTCTCGTGCTCGGAAGTCACGTAGGGCGTTCACGATGGTTGGGTCGTCTTCGAGGTTTGACAGGAAGATGATCGGGCTTCCTTTGTTGATGTGAGGGAGAATTCGGTTCACCACCACTTGCAAAGGAATGTTCCCTCGTGCCACGGCACCAGCGAGTTTGGTCAAAATCACGTAGAGTTGTTTCTTGCCCGTGTCACGGTCAACACTGACCACTTCATCACCGTAGACAATGACACCCACGGAGTCTCGGCGGCCAAGGAAATACTTGGCCAACGAAGCCGCTGCACGGGTGGAGTACACCAGCGCATTGCGAGACACGGGACCCGTTTCGGCGACGGCGCGAGAATCAATGATGATGATCACGTCGGACACGGCGTCACGCTCACGCTCGTTGACCATGAGTTTGCCAGAGCGAGCGTAGGCTGACCAGTTGATGGCACGGAAAGAGTCACCCTCGAAGTATTCACGAAGCGAGTAAAACTCTGACCCTGGACCAGGTTGTCGGATGTTGACAGCACCGGTGAAGATTTTCGGGACACGAGATTTCACGAACGTTTCTTTCAAATCCTCCATCTTGGGGAACACAAGGAAATCGTTGTAGACATGCAATTCCTTTTCCTTGTGGAACAACCCGAAGGCGTCTTGGATTCGAACCGTCACGGGCCCAAGGCTGTAGAAGCCTCGAAGCGGACACTCAACGGTGTATTCAATGAAGGTCTCACGGCGTGGACCAAGTTCCATCAGGATATAATTCGCACCCTCTTTGATGCGCATGACTTCGGGAACACGGTCTCGAACTTCCAAAATCTTCGGTAACGACGAGGTGTTTTGCATCCTCAAGGTTACGTTCAGTTCACCGTCTTCAAACATGCGAGCGCTGGAGAGTTTGCGCATGGCAACCACGTTGCCAAGAGCAACGCCCTCTTCACCCGTCCATTCTTCCGCACGTCGACCGCTGGAAGCGACGTCTGCGTGATTCCCAAGGAGTGCAGCCCATGTAAGGAACACGAAGATCACCACAGCGATGGTGACAAGTTGCGTATTGCGGAGGGTCAAGCCAAGCAAATACATGGCAACAGCTAGGCTGCCAAGCATGGCTGACTTACGACTC
>JAYQAK010000043.1:0-13798 GCA_038136695.1 Candidatus Poseidonia sp. | reverse complement strand
CGCTGAAATCGTTGCACTTTTGGTTCGTCTTCTTGTGACCAAAGATGTTGAATTGCGAAAACGACATCTCGTTCTTGCTCTCAACGGCCAGCCACGACATCCCCTGCGCTCCTTTGACCTCAACGGCACCGAGGCGGTCATCGCTGGTTTGAGTAAACAGTTCAACCGACGTGCCTTCGATGATGGTTGCATCACCTTCGCCTTGGAACAAGAGACGTACCTTGCAGTAATCGGGGGGGTCCTCAAGTTGGTCGGTTACCAAGGAAACGTACTCGCCGGTTGCAATCAGTGCTCCGCTGGTGCTCTCTTCGTAGGCATCGGCGGTACCCGAGATGGTGTACCCCATGGCGTCGCCGTAACGAAGGGAGTCGGCCGTGAAGGGTTCAATCTGGTTGTTGATGTAATACCAGCCGCCCGCACCGAGGATGAGAAGAGCCATGAGAACGGCCACGGTTTGCGGGCGTTGAACCATCTCTTTGAGGGTCATCGGTGAGGCTTTTTGCAGGGAGGTCGCCGGTCTTGATTCAACAACGACCGCCTCCTCGATGGCATCCTCCGCCTCGTCGTCGATGAGATCTGCCTCGAGAATTTCAGCCTCAAGAACGTCATCGTCGTCCACGGGTTCGGCTTCTTTTTTGCTTTTCTTGGATTTCGTCGACGTGGTGGTTTCGGTAGGTGGTTCCTCGGGTGGGTCTTCGATGTCTGGGGTCAACGTTTCTTCGTCTTCGAGCGAGAGCATGACCGGTTCATCGTCGTCGTGTTCAACCGTTTCTCCATCCGCGGTGCTTTGGAAGGTGGCGGTGTCATCGTCAAAGACTTCCATGCCCAGGGTTTCTCGGTCAACACCTGCCTCGAGCAAACGAAGAAGCAATTCCTCTTTTTTCCCCGTTGCAGGAACATCATTGAGAACGCACAAGGCCTTGAGTTTCGCCACCGTGAGGTTGGTGGTTGGCGCCTCATCCATGGTCATCCCTCACCAAACCGTAGGCTCGGAGCCTTTCAAGGCTGGCGTTCATTTGATGCTGAATGCATCAAATTCCAGCCGATGCTGCGCCCTTCACCCCTGATAGGGTTCGTATTCTCCGGCTTCGTTTTGGACATAGACCGTTTGGTCGTACGAGCCGTCGGGCATTTTTCGGAAGAAGTACCCGTTTTCTGCGGGCTCGTAGGTGGCCTCGTGGGCCGCAGAGGGGGCGGCTTCGGCCGGCGGGGTTTCGACCGGAGCCTCAGCTTCGGTCGCTGGGGTTGGCCCGGTCGTATCCTCAGCAGCGGCCGGTGCTTCATCAGAAGGCGGCCCACCGGGGGGGCCATCAGCGGGTGGTGGGCCGCTGGGTCCATCTTGAGGCGGACCAGCAGGACCCGCCATGATGCGGGCTTGGCTGGCATCGGAGAGCACCTTGGATTCGGTGGTTTCGTTTTCACCTTCGAGGATCTTTCGCATGGCCGCTCCGTGGCGTTGAGCGCCGAGGAAGGCAAAACCGGAAAGAGAAAGGCAAGCCAAACCAGCGATGCCACCGATGAACTGGTTGGGGTAGAGTTTCCCTTTGACCTTCATGGCCATGCCTTCATCGGTGATTTTGTCACCGTTGCCATCAATGTATTCGGCGATCAAACAGTAGTGACCCGGGTCGATGTTGAATTCAAAGTCGTAGGTGCCCTCTGGAAGCACGCGTTCGCTGGCTTCTTGGTACTGGTAAGCGTGAGAATCGCCCTGCTTGGCTTCCTGTGCCTTCTCGCTCAGGGTGAAATCGGTGCAGTCTTTCTGTTCAATGACGTACACAGCGATGCCAATGGCTGATTGCGTTGGTGGGTTTTCGGCCGTGACCGTCAACCGCATGGGCACATCAAACAGGTCTTCGCCGTCCAAGGGAAGACCCCATACCAAGCCGATGTCCTTTTCTGCAGACTTGCTGAAATCGTCCAAGGTGGCCGAAAACGGCATCGGGAACAATGCAAAACCGAAACAAATAGCGGCGATGCCCAAGTAGAGGAACACGTTCCAGCGAGCGCTTTTCAACCGCTCCTTTCGCTCTTCGAGCGATACCTCTTCCATCAACTCGTCTTGGTCCTCGTCAACAACCAACGCGCCCGCTGCGTCGAGTTCCTCATCGGACATGAAAAGGGCGATTCCTTCCGAGCACTTCAAAGGCGCGTTGAGTTTTCCACTGGGCGATGACGACCGATGGTCTCAAGAACAATGCGATGGGGCGGGGCGGTATGGGCCTGCGTCTCGCCGTTCTGAGTCGTGGACCGCGATTGTACAGCACCAAACGCATCGTCGAGGAAGCAAAAAAACGCGGCATCGACGTTGAAGTGTGCGATCCGATGAAGTTCTCGCTGGTGGTCAGCGAAGGGACGGTCGACGTGCTTCACAAAGGACGTCATTTCACGCACGACGCCGTGATTCCACGCATTGGACACTCCATCACCCAGCACGGTGTTGCGGTGCTTCGACACATCGAACAGTTGGGCATCTGGACGGCCAACACCGGGCAGGGCATTTTGCAAAGTCGAGACAAATTGCAGGCCTCACAAATCCTTGCTCGCAACCGAATTCCCGTGCCAAAAACAGTCTATGTTCGCGACATCCTCGATGTGGAACAGGCCATCGAAACCGTCGGAGGCCTCCCGGTGGTGGTCAAGGTCACCCAAGGCACGCAAGGGGAAGGGGTGTTCCTCCGCCACACGGCGTTTGAAGTTCGCAACCTCGTTCAGGGCCTGCTCGTCACCGGGAAATCCGTGTTGGTCCAGGAATACATTGCCGAATCGCACGGCAAGGACATTCGAGCGTTGGTCGTGGGCGATGAAGTGGTGGCCTGCATGCGTCGTCGCGCTCGTGGCCGCGAATTTCGAAGCAACTACCACCTCAACGGCACGGTGGAAAAGGTGGAGCTTCCCGAAGGCTACGCTGAAGCCGCCTGCCGTGCCGCCAGGGTGCTTGGCCTCAACATCGCTGGCGTGGATCTGCTCGAAGGCAAGGACGGCCCCCTCGTGTTGGAGGTCAACTCCTCGCCCGGGTTGGAAGGCATCGAGAAAGCAAGCGGCGTCAACGTTGCAGGTGCCATCGTGGACTATGTGATGGAGGACACGGCTTTTTCGGAGGTCGACATCGGTCAATTGCTCCGGACGGTGCCCGGTTCAGGGGTGCTTTCGTTGCAACTTCGAAACCACCCAAAGATGGTCGGGAAGCGTCTGAGCGAAGTGTTTGCTTCCGTTCCGGTGTTCGCTCTTTCACGGGGCGACAGTTTGGTTTGGAACCCCGACGCTGAATTGCAACTCCGCTACGACGACGTGCTGGTGTGTTACGGGGAATTGACCGAGTTGCGCTCGTCGCTGCGTCAGGCGATGCTTGGCGTGCCACGGGAAGCGCTGATGTTCGATGAACCGACCGAAGCGTCCGAGCAGACCGAAGGCTGAACACTACTCTGGTCAAGAAGAACGACCGCTTCGAACCCCTGTATTCAGCCGTTCTTCACTGCCACTTTGTCCATCGCGACCGTGAACGGGCTCTCCTGTACCACCATTCGCCGGTGCCGCTCGGCCATTGTAGCCACTCGTATCCGTCGTCCCTGACCACGCCGATTTCACCGGGAGAGGGTTCGGTCGCCGTCGTAATTTGCTGGGGCTGTTGGTGTTGAACGTTGACGATTTCCGCTTGACTGGTCATAGCGATTTTTTCATGGAGCAATTGGGTTCTGTCTTCCGAATCAATGGAACCCGCAAGTCCGAAGTAAGCGTCGTTGTGCGCAATCCGGCTCAGTTGTTCGGGGGAAGAGGCGAGCAATTCGTCGATCAGCGTGAACAATTTTTCCCGGGTCTGCTTCTTGATTTTGTTGTTGGTGTAGCGGGCCGTTAGGTCGCCCTTCAACTGTTCAAGTTCCTCGGCAAGTTCCTGTGGGTTGCCGTAGTAGGCTTGCGTAAGGGACTGCAAGAAGGTCAACTCGTTGATTTCTTCCTTGGTCAATTTGGAATTGTTCCTCATGACCTGCACCCAGCGGAATGCGTCCGGAAGGATGGCTGCCGCTGCGTTGGTTTGAAGCAAGGTAAACAGAGCCAGCAGAATGGCGCTGATGCCCACGGTGGTCGTAACAGGGTCGCTTTCACCTGCAAAGAACGAAGCCAATCGTGACGACGTTCCCTCGCTTTGACTCGAAGTTTCAATCGTGCAGCCTGAAGCATCCACGTCTTCACCTGCAGGGGTTTCGGAACACAGGTCATCAAAATCCGAGACACCATCGCCGTCGGTGTCCAAGGAGCGCAGTTGTGCTTCGCTACAACCCGTTGCTGTCACGTTCTGACCGGATTCTGTACCCGAGCAGGTATCGGTTGAATCGAGCACGCCGTCACCGTCTTCGTCGTCCAGACATCCGTCGCCATCGCTGTCAAGTGCTGCTGAATTTTCCTCGGGACATTGGTCGAGGTGATCGAAAACACCGTCTCCATCTGTATCGATGTCGCTTGAACATCCATTGTCGAGAATCGAAGAACCGGCTTCGGTGTTCGGACATTCATCAGCAATGTCGCCGATGCCATCGCCGTCGGTGTCGACCGTTTCGTTGGCATCGTTGGGGAAGGCATCCGCATTGTCACCCACACCATCACCATCAGAATCGGTTGTTTCCGTCGCATCGTTGGGGAAGGCATCGGCGTTATCGCCAACACCATCACCATCCGAATCGATGGTTTCCGTGGCATCGTTCGGGAATGCATCGGTGTTGTCGCCCACGCCATCGCCATCGGAATCCAATTGCTCAAAGGCGTTCAACGGGAAGGCGTCAGCGTTGTCACCAACGCCATCGCCGTCCGTATCGTGTGTTTCGGATGCATCGTTGGGGAAAGCATCGGCGTTGTCACCTACACCATCGCCATCGGAATCGTACTGCTCAAATCCGTTTTGTGGGAAGGCATCAGCGTTATCGCCCACGCCATCACCGTCAGAATCGGTGGTTTCCGTCGCATCGTTGGGGAAGGCATCGGCGTTGTTGCCCACGCCGTCACCGTCGGAATCCAACCATTCATTGGCGTCGTTGGGGAATGCGTCCCCGACGTTGCTGTAGCCATCACCGTCGTCGTCAGGACAACCGATTTGGTCTTGGGTTGATGTTCCAGCATCGTCGGGGCAGTCATCATCAGCGTTGGCCACGCCGTCACCGTCCAGGTCGTTTTGGTCGATGAATTCGAAGACTGGCGCCAACGTGTGCTCGTCGCCGTTTTGGTCGATGAGGGAGACGGTGACCACGCCGGGCGAGGTGACCGTCGGCGTGGTGAGTTGGATGGTCTCGTCGTCCAGCACCTCGCCGGTGACCACACCGAGTTGGCCAAACTGAACCGTTATCTCGTCGGTGACGACCACGCCGGTTGATTTCGTGGCGTACTTCAGAACGTCGTTGGAATCGTCGCTGTAGGCGACATGGATCATCCCGCTGTTGTCGATGTAGATGGCGTTTGAATCGCCCACCATGTCTTGGGTCTGTATGCTACTCTTCTGCCAGGAGGATGATGAGGATGGTTTGAGCGTGGCGTACTTCAAATCAAAACCCGACCAACTGGCGTAAACGATGTGCAAATCACCGGCGGCGTCAACGGCGATGGAGGGATTTTTCCCGGTGTTTCCCGAAGCGTCGACGATGCTGTTGGTCCACTGGCCGTTGGGCACACCCGTCGAATAGCGCAAATCTTCGTTATCGCTGTCGTAATGGGCGATGTGGAACTGGCCCTGTTGGTCCATGACCAGTGAGGTGGCGTAGCCTGGGTACATGTTGTTGCCGAACGAAGAAGCGTCAGGGGAATAACTCAACCACGAACCGCTTTTGTTGGTGGCAAATTTCAGCTTTGAATTGTCTCGGTCCTGGTAGGCGATGTAAACGTGGTCGTTGTCGTCGATGACAATGGAGGAGTCGCAACCCTTGTTGGTCCCGGCGTCGACGCTCTGGGTGGTCCATACGCTTCCGTCAAACGACGCAAGACGGAGTCCGTTGCCGCACCATTGTCCCGTTTGCGAATAGGAAATGTGAGGGAGGTTGTTGGAGTCGACAGCGATGCCAACCGGCGCAAACCGTGCGTAGGAGGAGACCACACCGCCGTTCCAGGCCTGTCCGTCGTAGTGCTGATACACGAGTTTCTCGCCTTGGGCTGAGTAGGCCACGTGGAGTTCATCGTTGTCATCGATGACCATGTGTGCGTCCCAGCAATAGGTGCCAGCACAGCTGTCAACTTCGGCCGTGTTCCACCCCGAACCTTTGTTGACAGCGTGCATGATCTTGTAATTTCCACCGTTGATGTAAACGATGTGCACGTGGCCGTTTGAGTCCACGACGATGGCGTTTTCTGGGCCTGATTCATCCGTGTAGTCGGCGGTCGTTCTTGTCCACTGATGGTTGATGCCGTCGTAGCTGATGTTCCTGTCGGCCATGTCCCGGAACCCCGTCCCGGTGATGGTCAGGTCTTCGCCACCGGCCGTCCAACCTGAGGTTTGCGACAGCGTCACCTGGAGGGGGCTGGTGTGTTTTGCCGGACTGGATTCATCCAACGTGGTTGGTGCATCCAGCATGGGCGCCATGAAGACGGCCAGCAAAATGACTGTGACCAACCACGGGCGCATGTATTGAGGAAATCAACCCTCCAAATATCATTTTTCTAACATGGTCGTTACCAGAGATGTTCCGTTAACATCACCAAAACCGCCGAGTTCGTGCATAGTCCACCTCGGCAAGGTGAATGACCCGAAGCAGTGCCTCTTCGTCGCCCGGCATCACCTTGACCAACAAGCGATTGGCGGTGGCCTCTGCAATGCCTCGTCCCATCAAGCACATGATGGCCTCAAGACCGCGGTTCGCCACCAAATCGGCGTTTTTCATCATTCGATCTTGGTCTTTGATGTCTTCTGAAGTCACCCACTTTTCCAACATCTCCTGCAAACCCTCGCGAGCACAAGCCAATCGGTTACCGCCGCATTTCAAACAATATCCGGGCTTTTCCATGGACGCAAAACGAGCCACGCGAAAACGCCGCACGCCGTGACATCGTAGGCAACAAAGCACCGCCCGTTCGTTGGTCAAGCGTTGCTTCAAGCGTTCACGAATCGCCGCATTGTCCCAATTGGGCAGCAACATTTGCTGTTGGGTTTGATTGGACAACCCCATCGGTCCTCGGGCGGTGATTTCGATGGAGAGGACACCTGATTGCAACCCCCTTA
This sequence comes from Candidatus Poseidonia sp., assembly GCA_038136695.1. Taxonomy (GTDB): domain Archaea; phylum Thermoplasmatota; class Poseidoniia; order Poseidoniales; family Poseidoniaceae; genus Poseidonia. Next base: position 6,603 of record JAYQAK010000043.1, on the reverse strand, counting down.
ACACGTCGCTGGCACCGACCACGTCCATGCGTTCGTGGAAGAGTTTCGACAGCACTTCTTCCATCACGATGGTGCCTCGATACTTGCGCAACAGGGCTTGGAGGTTGATTCGACGAGGGTCAACCCCATGGCGAAGAATTCCGAAGACTTTGGCTACTTGAGCAAAACGCCAACGCACCTGTCGTGAATTTGGAACTGTGATACTGAGCAACTGTTCGATGGCGTCGGGAGGCGTTTCCAAAAGCCATGTGACCAACTGTTCCGGGCGAACATCGGCCACCTGCAGCGCAATGCGGGTCGGCTCCACCACCAAGCGACCCCACGAACCGCTCTTGGTGGAAGCCATCGCCAGCAGGAAATGGCCCAGTGCTTCGTTGATGGTGGAACCGTGGCAGCTGTTCAACACCAATGCATCGTCCCGTTCTTCTACGGTCATCACACGGTCAGTGGGCAGCGTTCCCGTGGCGTCCAGATGTTCGGAGATGGTTTGGGCCAGCATGCTCTTGGTCTCATCGTCCATTGGATAATCCGCCAGCGTGGAGGTGCGTCGCTCAACCAAGCCCAAGGGGTCCAAATCGGGTTGCTTGGGCGCTGGCAACATCCCAAGGTCATGAGCGATGAGATGGCGTATGTACCCCACTTCCCGCGCCACGGTTGCGGGCACCGGAGGCAACTCGCCGAGCCAATGAGGGGCAGCCCCGTGATCGCTGACCGGTGAGACCAACAATTCGGATTGTTCCGGGTCGGCATCGACGATGAGCCACGTGCGACCGGCGATGACAAAGCGTCGAGGAGACCCATCGTCGTCCTCCCCAGCATCGTTGAGGCTCAACACGAAGGCTTCGTCGACGTTCCCCAGACGTTGACGGGTCACGGCGTCCCTGACTCGATAGGTGCGCTTGTCGGGAATCATGGACAAGTGGTTGGATACCCAGTCGCGCGTTCGACCTGCGGTGGAAAACCAGCCCGTTGCGAAGCGCTTGGGAACGTCAACGGTGCGTTCAGTGTACAGTCGAGGCAAGGCTTCGTCGGGCGTGGTGTAGAGCGGAAGGTCTTCAGGAAGGGTCTCTCCACGCGCCGAGGCTTCCTCTCGGGCGATGGCATACACCGCTTTTGGCCACCTGTACCACGGTACTTCGCTGGGTTTGGGTGTGTAGCGGAGAATCCAGTTTTCGGCCAAGACCTGCAGCACAGCCTCCGTGTCGTCCCGTGTCCAAGTTTCAAATTGTGGAGCCGCAGAAAGCAACCGGGTGGCCTCATCAATGTTGACCGCCTTGAACGCATGGGCCATCAGCACGAGCTGATTGGCCGCAATGGTCACCGGTCGGTTTCGCCATACCGTGGGTTCGATATCGCCGTCCATGGCCCGCTTGGCCACGACCGTGGCCTCGAGCAAGTGGTCAACGTCCCAACTGATGACGTGGCCGCGACCAACGCCGCCGAGTCGATGGTCGGCTCGGCCCACGCGTTGCAGCATCCTGTCAACCGACTTGGGGGAATGGAGTTGGACAATTCGAGAAACACTGCCGACATCAATGCCGAGTTCGAGACTGGAGGTGCACACCAAGCCGGCCAGTTGTCCCTCACGCAGTTCATCCTCCATTTGCTGCCTCGTCTCAGCAGCGAGCGACCCGTGATGCACGCCGACCTTGAGGTCGGGCGCCATGGCTTGCAAACGTGAGGTCAGGGTTTCAGCCTCGCTGCGGCTGTTCACAAACACCAAGCAGGGCGCTTGGGTTCGCAAGATACCACACAAATGCCGGTAAGCCGCGTGTTGTCGGGGAGAGGGCAAGGCCATTTCTGCAAAACCGATTTCATCCTCGGGCGTGACGGCGGGTGACTCAACGGTCAATTCGGTGATGCGGTCTCCGGTCGTGATCAACGGCTGACAGTCCCTGGCCGACAACCAATCGGCGACCGCCTCGGGGTTACCCACGGTGGCCGACAACCCAAGCCGCTGGACCGGTCGGCCGGTTAACGCCTCCAATCGTGCAAGACCGACGCTGAGCTGCCAGCCGCGCTCTGAGGCGACAACGTCGTGCACCTCGTCGACCACAACCGCTTGAACCGTTGAGAGCATGGCTCTCAGGTTCTTTCCCGTGAACATCAACTGGAAGGTTTCGGGCGTGGTGACCAGCAGGTTTGGAGGGCGTCGTGTTTGCTTGGCGCGCTGTGCTTGCGTGGTGTCGCCATGACGCACATCAACGGTCAGACCAACCGCAGCCGCAAGTTCCCGTAATCGGCGGTCTACGTCGCGATTCAACGCTCGCAACGGGGTGATGTAGAGGATGGAAAGGGAAGGCCAACCCTCGGTCAAGCAACGGTGGAACAACGGCAAGATACCAGCCATGGTCTTGCCCGAGCCCGTCGGGGCGACCACCACGCGGTCGTGGCCTTCGACCAAGTCGGGAATCACGTTTTCTTGGACGGGTGTGGCGCTCCAGCCTTTTTCGTCCAAGGCTGTGCGAAGCGAGGGGTGCAGGCGGGAAAAAACGCGCGACATACTCTCCCCTCCCCCGTGGAAGAGGCTTTACCCACCGCTTTTGAGCGTTTGGCTCACACCAACGAGGGTCGATTGACGTCAATCGTCGTCATCATCATCGTCGTCGTCATCGTCGTCGTCGTCATCGTCTTCCCAATCCGACTCGTCCTCATCAAACGCACCTTCGCCGAAATCAATGGAGGTCCTGGTTGCCACGGTAAACACGATGGAAAGGGTGAGGATGCTCAGGAAGGCAAACAGCCAGGCCAACGGTTGTTCACGTACCGAATCGAACCACCCAAGGTATTGGCCGTAAGCGATGGTGACGTAATGCTCTGCAGTGTTGTCGTCATCGTTGGCTTCTGGGATCTCGTTTTCGGCGTCGACCACCACGCGGATACGGTCGACATCTTCCGATTCCCAAATGACATGAACGGAGTACAACTCCCCGGCGTCGATGCCGTTGACGCGAACAACATCAAACGGTGTGTCGCTCGAACCGGCGTAGAACGCCACCTTGAATTGAGCATCGGTGTCACCACCGGCGTTGAAAATGTCAGCTCGAATGTCGATCTTCGAACCCGGTGCGATGTGGTCGTCGCTCAAAGCGATGTTACGGATACGGAGTTCGGGGCCAACCGCACCTAGTCGCACCCACTGGCGCTCAAAGTCGGTGTCGTCGGAAGCCAACTCAGGAATCGGACTGGCTTCGGAGTTGGACACGACGGGGAATTGATTGCCAGCGGCATCGTAGCCGGTCACATAGAATCCGACAAAGTCACCAGCCCGAGGAACGATGGTCCCGCCACCGGTGATGTCGACCACACCCGTCCACAGAACGTTTTGACCGTCCTGCTGCATGCCCAACAAAGTGGAGCCGGCACCAATGGTCATCGTTCGCGTGGCGTCTCGCATCACCCAGTGAACAATCTGCTTTGAACCGGTCAAATCAGCGTCTTCGGTGCCTTGGAACTCGACGGCAATTTGCGTCAGGTCGTTGTTGGCTGAGATGTCAATGACGTTGAGTGGTGCGATGCGGCGGGTGACACGCGGTGCCGCATCGTCAACGATCACCTGCAGTGTCGTGGACACCAGCGTACCGGTCATGTCCTCACCGCGTCCGGGAATGTTGGTAATGGAAATCAAACACGTTCGGGATGGAGAAGACTGCAAGGTGGTGGCTGAGGAAAGCGGCACTTCCACAGCATAGCCGCCATCAGCCGTCAATGAACCGTCCGACCACAACTTCTCGCCGTCAAAGACCTCAACCAAAATACCGACGTCGCGAGGAGCCGGTGTTTGGCTGCCTTCGTACACGACGCGGCCAGTGAAGGCCAATCGGTCGTCCTTTCGAACCCGGCTTCCATCAGCGACAGGACCCGTTCGAGGTTCGCTGATGTCTTCGACTTCAAAGTCGGTGGGTGAAAGCATCAAATCGTTCTCAACGCGGAAGGTGTGTTCTAAGAGCAGGATACGGGACGGGTCTTTGCTTCCCAGTTCCTTGTAGACGAGCGCAACATCGCCCATTTCTTCATCAGGCCAGTCCCAGCTGAACTTGAAGTTGAAGTCAAGCATAATCCAAGGAAGACCCGATTCGTTCGTGGTCTGCACCATCCGGCTGGTCGGCAAGAGGTGAAGATAGGGTGAATCCGACCAGAAGGTGTTGTTGATACCGGAGTAGGAAATGCTCTGAGCGTCCCGTGCAGGGTTGGGGCCTTCGAAGTCAAAGACCAAGGAAATGAACTCGAAATCGATGGCGGTGTTGGCGTCAATGAAGCCCAGACTGATGCTTTGCTCCATGCCGGCAAACACCGGTTCGTTGTCCTCGTGACCCAACCACTCCAAGCCAGTGAAAATGGCGGATGAGTCTTTTCGGGTACGGAAGGTGGCATCGTCGTAGAGGAAGCCTTCAGCCGATTCAAACGACAACCACTCATCGTCTTCGTTCATGACTTTGAAGTGGAGCGGGTTGCCTGCTTGATCACCACCGTCCCAGAAGTAGGACACGCGCCCCATGTTGGGGTTTCGAGAGGTGTCGATGGACGTGATGAACCACTTCGATTTGGCTTCCGTGTTGTTGTAAACCGTCTTGCGAACGTACTCTTCCGCATCGGCTTCGCCGTTGCGGTTCATGTCGTGGTCGGCTTCAACCCAGTAGTTCAGTTCCAACTCCATGGGATGGCCTACTTTGTCCTCAACGAGCACTTGAACGGCCTGTTCGTTGGAAGCCGCTTCGTACGCATCGTCTTCAGGAACCACGATCTTTCGCTCAGGATGGGTGGCGTCGACGAGGTAGGTCCTTCGCCATTCGGCGTTGGGGGTTTGAACAACATCGGTGTTCTTCTCGTTGTAGGTTTGCACCTCGTAGGTCAATCCGTCGGGAACGTCAATGTTGGGCAAGTCAATGGAGATAAAGAACGAGCCGTTGTTGTTGGTCGTGTCTCGTGCCGTTTGCTCAACGTAGCCGTTGCGAGAAACGCGGACATCGAAGGCGCTGTCTTTCGGCGCATCATCGGTGTCTTGGAACCACATGGCACCAACAAAGTGAATTTGTTCGCCCGCAGCCACCCACGAGCCATCCTCAACATCCGGAGAGGTCAACTCTCCGTCGTTGTCCCGGACGTTCAGCCATCCCAATCCAAACGATCGGTTGACGCGCAGACCGTTTTCAGACATGAGCGGAACCGGTGCAAAGCCTGCGGCACCGCTGTCGTCCAAGCAACCGGTGCGGAAGCGCACGTTGTCCTGGTCGGGCATTTCGCTGGTCACGAAGAACTTCCAGTGAATCTCTAGGATGCCGTTGCTTTCAACCGAGTAGGACGAAGGGTCCATCTCGATGTACTGGCCCGGGTCGTTGGGGTCAGGGAACACGTCACCGTACTGCCACGAAAGCGTGGGCCAGTTGGCCATGGAACGCGTCATCAACGTCAATTCAGCACTCACCATGGAGGTGGCATCTTCACCGATGACGTGGCGAGTCACCACCTCGTAGGGGGTGATTCGTTCATGCAAAATTTCGCCCTCTGGAATGGTGATATCAAGGTTCACCGTTTGCATCGTGTAGGTGATTTGGAACGATTCGAGAATCAAAATTCCGGGTGATTCTGAGGTGAGGTTGATGTAAATTTCAGCGATGCCCGAGCCGGAATCTGGGATGGCGTCGTTCATTTTGTCGAGGATGGTGTTGCCCGATTGCTGGCTGGTCACGGTCGCTGGTCCGATCAGCGCGCCGCTTTGAGCGGAACGCTTCCAAGCACTTTGGCCCATGATGGTGATGCCTGGCTGATCGGGTGCGTTGGAGTGCAAGGCGATGGTGAGGTCGGTGATGGACGGTGTATAGCCCGAAGACGTCGTTGAAAGCTCGATTCGGACGCAGAAGTAGTAGGACGACCCGGTCATCGGTTTGGTCTGGTTGGGCGACGTGAAGGACACGACGCCAGAACTGCCCGAGCTGCACGACGTGCTGGAGGAATACCCGATATTGACCTTCACGGAGGTCGATGATATGCCGGTTTCTGTCCAGTTCACGGTGGCAGCCACCGTACTCTTGGTGCCGCTACCGACATACTGGTAGGCATAGAAGTAGCCGCTGCTCTGGTAGTTCGTGGTGTAACTCAACACAACATCGCCGAGGACCGGGGTTTTGGAGGCGGTCCCGTTGAGGGTCGCTCGCCACGTCACGTACGAGTTCGCACTGGAAAAGACGACCTTCTGGCCGACACCTGCTGAACGCCAAGTCGTACCTCCGTCGTTGGACACGTCGACATTGATGCTGGTCCCGGTGGGAATGGAGCCAAAGATTCCGTCGACGTTGATGGTGTCGATGGCCCTGGTGGTTGAAATCGTTTGGCCAACGACCGTTTGACTGGACTGGCTGGTGCTTCGTACGTCGAAATGAGCCCCGTTCCCGTAGGAATGGACCTTCCGCAAACCCTGTGTGCAGTAGGCCGTGCTGGAGTAGTGGCAGGAGAAGTAGACCTTGTTATCGTCCGTGTCAACCATGCCGTAGTGGCCACCGCCGGGCATGGTTCGCTCGCCTTGAGGGGCCAACAATCCGCTCTGCAGCGAGTAGTGGTAGTGGACGCTCTTGTAGTCGGTTTGCCAGTAGTAGATGTTGTACA
>JAYQAK010000042.1:0-13958 GCA_038136695.1 Candidatus Poseidonia sp. | reverse complement strand
CGGGACTGCAGATCCTGAGACCGGAGTTCGAATCTCCGTCCGTGCTCCAAAACAACTCACCACACAAAAATACCATACGAGGCTTGAAAGCCAATTCAGCAAAGCCCAGTTTGTTCTTGGAGGGATGCAGACATGCCAGAACTCAATCCAAATCTCGAGTTGGTTGGGTCGGGTTTTGCCGCCTTCCTCGCACCTCCGGGCCCCGAAGTGGTTCGATTCACGGTCGGACAACCCGATTTTGACACCCCTCAGCCCATCATTGACGAAGCCAAGGCTGCCCTTGACCGGGGTGAGACAGCGTACACGCGCCCCCAGGGAAGCGAAGCCTTGTGCACGGCGGTCGCGAACCACCTGACTCGGTTCAACATCGATGTCCTGTCCGATGACGTGGTGGTGACGCCAGGATGCAAGCAGGCCTTGCTCTACGGTATGATGGCCGTGCTTGCACCAGGAGACGAGGTCTTGTTGCTCTCCCCGGCATGGCCTTCCTACGATGGCATGGTTCGCCTGACCGGGGCAACCCCTGTCCACGTGCCGGTTCTTCGCGAAAACTACCATCCTGATTTCGACGGTTTGGAAGCCCATGTCACCTCCAACACCAAAGCCATCATCATCAACTCGCCCAACAACCCTACCGGGGCCGTTTACACCCGTGCAGAAACAGAACGGCTGGTGGCCTTTGCCAACCGTCACGACCTGTGGATTCTCGACGACATGATTTACTCCACCTTGGTGTGGACCGATGAAGGCTACACTTCCCCGTGCGAATTCGAGGGGGGTGCAGAACGCACCATCACCATCGGCGGGTGGTCCAAAGGCTGGGCAATGACGGGGTGGCGCCTCGGATGGGTCGCAGGCCCGACCAACGCGATGAACGGCGTGAAGAAAATCAACGTGAGTGCGGCCACGCATGTACCCACCTTCCTGATGCCTGCAGCTGAAAAGGCGCTTGAACTCCGTGAAGAGATTGAAGTGATGGAAGAGGCCTTTGCGCAACGTCGTTTAGCGATTCACGAGGCCTTCTCCTCCCTCCCTGGCGTGGTGGCCCCCCGGCCAGAGGGGGCGTTCTACATCCTGTGCGACATCACTGGAACAGGTATGACCGACTTGGAGTTCGCCACCGAAGCCCTTGAGAAAGCGCAAGTCCAAGTCATTCCCGGTTCGCTCATGAAGGGTGGCGAAGGATTGATCCGGGTCAGCTACGCCACGTCGCTTGAGAACATTCACGAAGGTGTTCGACGGCTGAGGGAATGGCTTGAATCACGTCAATGAAAGCGCTTCGAGCGCCTCACGAACGTAGAGGATGCCAGTGATGACCAACCCCACGACGATGCCGCGTTGAATATCGTCACTTTTCCAGCGTTCAAGCCACCGCTTGCCAAGTTGTGCTCCCACCAAAGCAGACAGAACAAATCCAAGCATGAGCCACGTGTTCGAGGACAACACGGATGCGTCATTGACGAGATAGATTGGTATTCTCGTCAGGTCAACCACAAGAGCGAGCACGGCTGCCGTCGCAGCATACGCCGATTTGTCGGGCAAGCGTTCCTTCAGAAACATCGCCCGTAACGCTCCTTGATGGCCGGTCAGCCCTCCGAGGAACCCAGAGCCAAATCCTCCGAGCCGATCCTCGGCCTCGGGCAACCGAATGGACGACCACGACTCACTTATCTTCAACAACGGAAGCACGATCAGGGCCACGCCCACCAACAACAACAACGGGTCGGACGGGATGAACGATTGAAGCAGCGCTCCAACCAGCGCTCCAATCAACAACGCCCATCCAAACCGTTTCAGTGCGTCGCGGTCAATGTATTCACGAAGCATCCTCGACTTGATGAGGTTGTGAGCACCGTGAACGATAGCCACGCCAGCGATGGCCTGGTGAGGATCAAACCAAACGAGAAACACCGGCGTCATCATCGTCGCCAATCCGAACCCCGCCGGCACGGTCAGGGCGGCCGCCACAACGCAGACCAGCATGGCCAAGATGACGACGACCGTTTCCATGCCCTCCCCTCGTGATTGAAGAGGGGGTAGAGTATGCTATCAATACCGCTATGCTTTCTTCTGTGAAGGCGCTGTTTGCACCTGAACGTATCCGTCCTGCTCGCGGGTTGGGTAGACCTTCAGGTCCTTTTGCTTCGAGAACTTCCCCACCAATCGACCGTAGGCGGGGAACAGTGGGAAGGGGGACCATTCCTTCATTTCACCCGTGACGATGTCGTGCGTCGTTTGGTGAAGAGGGCAACGGATGCACCCGTCGGATATTTTTCCGCCGTAGGCAAGCGGCCAGCGCATGTGGCGACACAGGGCTTCCGTAGCCAAAACCTCCCCGTTTTGCCGGGTGACCATAACCAAGGTTCCGTTGACCGTGACCATCTTTTTCTTTCCTTCTTTCAACCGAGACGATTTGATTGCGTTGCCCCACGTCATGCTTTCACCTTCTTTGGAAGAGGAACGTTGAGATGGTCAAGGGCGCGTTCCGCACTGGCAATGGCGCCTTGGACCGAAGGATGGGCTCGATGGTCGCCGACCAGGAGAACGCCGTCGATTTCAACATCGGGTAGCAAGCGCCCGTGGTGGTTTGGATCAATGTGAGGGAGCGCGTGGCGAACCTGCGTTGAGAGGAGATGTTTCCACTGGTTGACTTGATCCCCAAACCACGTGGCAAGTTCGGAGCGGACCGACGCTGGATCTGGATTCAAGGCGGCTTGGCCCACCAAGGTAGCAACCACCCAGTGTTCTCCAGCAGGATGTGGGTGGAGGTTGGTTGGCACATGCAGATGTAGCACCTCGTTTCCATCGGCACCCCATGCTTCGTTCAAAAGTAACCGTGCTTGCTTGAACGGGGGCCGTGATGCTTTGAACACAACCGTGCTGGTCAAGCGTTCAACCGGGGCGTGATTTGACGGCATGGACGGTAGCAGGACACGTGCGATGTGCTGAGGTACGGCCAACACGACCTTGTCAAAGGTCTGCGATTCGCCGCTCACCACCACGCTTGTTGCCGTGACGCTGTCCACGGTCGTGTTGAGTTGGAGGGCGGTGTTCTCCAGCCTCGAAGCCAACTGCATAGGGACCGCTGCAATGCCGCCTTTGGGCACGACCATGGAACCGTGGGCCATCGCGCCCCAAGTGAATTCAGCGAAGGCAAACCGTTCGGAAAGCGATGGGTCGAGGGTGATGCCCGCAAAAAGCGGTTCGAGGACCCGTCGTGTTGAAGGGCGGAAACGACGTCGTTCAAGCCCTCGCTCAATGGATGGAGAAGGCGTTAACATCGGTCGCTCAAGATCTTTTGAGGACGTCCTCAATCGCCATTTGAGGAAACGCAACCCGTCACCAACGCCCACCGATTTCAGGGTTGGTAGCAAGTGCTTGGGAGAACGAAGGGCATCACCGAGGAGGCGGCGACGCCCCGATGGTGGATGAATGGTCACCGTGCAGTTGTCCATCGCTTTTGCTTCCAAAGCCTCGACGTCAATCCAGCGTTGAACGGTGGGGTAGGCGGTGTGCAAGACGTGGAAGCCGGCGTCGATGGGGTGGCCTTCGTGAACGAGGGTTTCCATGCGTCCGCCAACGGTGCTCTTGGTCTCAAACAGCGTGACTTCGTGCCCGGCAGCCTCGCAGCCGAGGGCCACCGTCAAGCCTGCGACGCCAGCACCAACAACGGCAATCTTCACTCGCTCACCCACGTATTGCTGACATTCCACCGTCGAGATGAAGGACCTGTCCGGTGAAGTTGTCAGGTGCTTGTGTTAGCAACCAGTGCATGCTGGAAGCGACTTCGCTTGGCTCGTTGATCCGCTTGAGTGGAATCATTCCCACCGAAGCTTCTCGAATGGCTTCCGAGCGAAGAACCGAGGCGCCCAAGCGCGTTTCGGTCAGACCGGGCGCAACAGCGTTGACGCGCAACCCTCGTTGTGCGTAGGTCGATGCAGCCGACCGTACCATCGCCTCGAGACCGCCTTTCGCTGCTGCAATGGCTTCGTGGTTGGTCAAGCCATAACTTCCCGCAACGCTCGAGGTGAACACCATGCGCCCTTTGCCGGATTTGAGCATGGTTTTACCACCGATTTTTAACGTCAGAAAGGCAGAGATGAGGTTGGTCCGCAACACGTCTTCGAAGTCTTCAATCTTCATGGCGTGAGGTGGACGAAGGGCAATGGAACCGACGAGGTGCGCAATGCCGGCGAGGCCGTGCTCGCCCTGTGCTGACGCATGTTCGACCGCCGAGATCACGGCGGCTTCGTCCAAGGCATCACCTTGAACAACACTCGCCCCTCGCTGGGCAATCGCTGCGGTTCGCTCTGTGTCCCGGGCTAGCACCGTCACGTGGTGGCCTTCATCGAGGAGCAATCCTGCAAGATGAAGCGCGATGTCGCTGCTCCCGCCGACCAAAAGAAACGATTCGTTCATGGGTTTCTAACAGTTCAGTTTGCTTTTATACTCCTGTTCTTTGACGAAGAACACCGATTCAAAAGCCAACCTGTTGAGCAAGGGGCATGCTCAGGGACGCCCATCCCGCCATTTTGGAAACGGTTCGGCAAGCGGAAAGCATCCACATTTTGGGCGCTGGTATGAACACGGAGCGGCCGGCCCACCGTGCCATTCACGACTTGGACGGAAAAGGATGGCGCCTGGTCCCCATCCACCCAAACGACGCAGGGGGAAGCATCCTTGGGCGCCCCATTCGCCCTTCGCTTGACCACAACGTTCGTCCTGAAATCATCGTCTTCTTCCTCGCTCCTTTACGAGTCAGGGAGGTCGTGCGCGAACTGGTGATGCACTACCCTACAGACGCTATGCCGCTGCTTTGGTTTCAGCCCGGGGCCGAAGACGAGGAAACCCTCGAGATGCTCAACGACGCTGGAGTGCTCCACATCGTCGACGATTGCATCGTTCGTTTCGTTCAACGTCATCATCTGACGGCCGTGAACGGACACTCGCCTCAACCATGGTACCTCCAAATCGTCTCAGCAGACCAGAGCGGGTGCTCTGTTTGGACGGTTGAGTCCGCCACAGAAACCCAACAGCCTCCGTCCACCGAGGTGGAGTGGTGCGGCGATCTCAAGGATTTGGAACATTCCCAGCACGTCGTCCCGCGTTACATTCGTGGCCTCAAACAAGACGGTGAAAGCCTCGCTGCGCTCGCACAACGTCTTGCTGCCTGAGGTCAAACAGGCGTGGCGGCAAACAGCGAACCGCCGTTGCCAAACGTTGCGTAGTACAACGTTCCATCCGGGTGGAAGGTCAGCGGAAGCGGCGTCCCAGCATCCCAAGCAAATCGCGTGATTTCCGTGACGTATGCTCCTTCGCCTTCAGCCCGAACATCGATTCGAACAATTTCGTGTCCTTGAGGCAACACGGTGTTCCAAGACCCGTACACCGTTGCATAGAGCGTGAACCCTTCGGAAGGCGGGAGTCCTGGCAGAGCAGAATGCGGCGGGCGAAGGTCAACGCCGTTCATCGAGGTGTGGGGTGTCCAAATGCCAACCGGGGCTTCGGTTCCGTCGGGCACGGGATGGTCAGGGTCGTCATCAGGCCACCCATAAGCGGCTCCGGCCTTCAGGAAGTTCAACTCCTCGTGGGGGTGGTCGCCTTCCCAATCTCGTCCGTTGTCGGTAAAGAAGTACCCGTGCCCACCGACCCAGACACCGTCGAAGGAGTTGCGTACACCGCTGGCAAGCACCCCGTGGTCCCCGGTCGATGCGTTCACCCAAAGCAGGGCTCCGTTTCGTTCGTCGGCTTCCGTGCAAATGTTGCAGGTTGAACCGCTGTGCCAGAGCAGGGTGCCGTTGGGCATCACCTGGACCGCGTTGGTTTGGTGATTACCAACGGGTATGCCATCGACCAGCACCGTACCGTTGACCAGGGTTCCATCGTCCCCAAAGCTGAACGATTGCAACCTTCCGGCTTCAGAAACGTAGGCCATCTCGCCGTCAAGGGCCAACCCGTGAGGCCGATCCAGGCCTGAAAGCAGGGTTTGGCGAGCATCGGTTTCAATGTTCAGCGACACAATGCGCCCTTCGTCCCGGTCGCAAACAAGCAGATGCGTTTCATTCATCCATACCAAACACGTTGGTCCCCCGAGTTTGGTTGCCACCCGTTCAACTTCGTATCCATCCACCACCGTCGGTTCATTGCCCGACACATAGGGGTAGAGTTGACGAGCAAGCAGCATGACGATGAGCAACATCACCACAGGTGTCACGTGCCGCATCATCGGTTACTCCGTCGAGGAGGAGGGGCTTTCAACGATTCGGACCTCAACCCCCTCGTAGCGCACAGATACCACCATGACTTCGTTGCCCGAGCGAAGAGGTTGGTCGTGTTCAAACAACTGAACGGTCTCGTTGGCATCCCATGTCGTCAAATCGTCGTCTCCAGCAACGATGAGGCAGGGTGCGGGAGAAACGAGGCTTGGGTCAAGCAACGCAGGAAAGGACGCTGGACTGAAGGCGGCCACCATGATGGTCGGGTACCGACGTTCGTCGTCTTCGTTGTAGTAACTCACAAACTGAACCTTGTACATCGATCCGTTCACGTCCAAGACGTACACGCCTTCGACGGGCGTGACGCGATGAACGGTGATGTCGTAATCGTACCACTCCAGGCGTTGCGATGTGTCGTTTGAGAAGGTCAATCCCTCCGTCGAGTTCACATCGCTCAGTGCCACGTCTTCCACAAAGGCCCAACGCACGCCCTCCGAGAGGAAGACGTCCGTGGAGGAGAAGCGCATGGTGTGCTGAGCTTCCGTGCCCAACACCTGCTCGGGAAGGGCAAGGTGTGTGAAGGACGCTTCGTTCGTCGCATCGACAACGGTGGTGAAGGTCTGGCCGTCTGCTCCGAGGTGTGGTTTCACCAGCGCACCCGCTTCGGAAGGCACCGATTGTTGGCCAAAGCCGCAAGCGTGGTCAACCCCGCCGATGGTCACAGAAACTTCCAGCGAAGCCCATTTCAGCGTCTCCCCTCCGTCTTCGAAGGAAAGCGTGGCGAGCAAATCTTCCTCCTGGTTGGTGGAGGTGGGTTCGACGGAAACGTTCACGACGTTGTCGGTTCCTTTGTTCTCCTCGTACGAAACGACCACAGCCGTCCAAACAACGCCCATCACCAAAAGGGCGAGCAAGATGCCAATGGCGATTCGCTTGAGCATGGCGATCGGAGAATCACTCACGGCGCTGGCGGCCCATCAGGGCTGCAGCACCAACGAAGGCAAGGAGTCCTGTGGACACCAAGAACCCTGGCGTGTCTTCCGAGGTTGCCGTGGATTCCTCGGCCGCAGGTTCTGGGCCTCCGTCACCAACGATGACTTCCCCGAACATGTTCAGAGCAACATGGGGCTCGCAAGCGTAGTAGAACGAGGTGTCTTCGTTGAAGGTGTGGTGGAAGGCAACCGTGGTTGCTGCTGCTCCAGACGAGACACCGTTTTCGACGTAGGTCGATGAACCGGCTTCGGCCACTTCACGAACGTTGTGAGGCATGCTGGCATCCTCCCACGACCAACAGACGGTTTCACCGACGTTGATGGTCACGGACGGTAGGGTGAACTCGTAACCGGCCGACACACCGATGGTCACGGCGCAGTCAATGCCGTCGAACGGCCCTGGGACTTCATCTGCTGGTGGAGTGAGCACAGCGTCAATCACGTGAATTACGCCGTTGGACGCTGGAACATCAGCGATGGTCACGGTGGCGCCGTTGACGGTCACACCGGTTTCGCTGGCGACGATGGTCAAGTCGTCTCCGTTGGCGGCCGTCACCGTGCTGGTGCCGGCGGCGATGTCCGCAGAAGCCACGGTACCGGCGACCACGTGATAGAGGAGAATGTCAGCGAGGGCTGCGATTTCCTCATCGGTATCGAAGGTGTCGAGGTCGATGCCAGCGGCAGCAAAGGCTTCGTCGGTCGGAGCAAACACGGTGTAGTTCTCCGTGCCACTGACCGTGGCCACGAGGTCGGCAGCCGTCAACGCTGCGACAAGAGAGGTGTGGAGGGTGGTGGCGGCAGCCGTCATGGCGATGTTCACCGCTGGCACCCACATGTACCCTTCACACACGGCTTGGCTCGTGTTGGTGAACGCATGGGTGACGCCGTTGTAGCAACCGGTCACGTTTTGGCCGTTCATCTCGTAGTCCTCGAGGTAAACGTAAGCGCCGCAGGTGGCTTCATCTGCGCCAACCACGATGGTGTGGGTAACAACGTTGTAGCAAATGACACCGGGCGGCCCCTGGGGAGCAGGCGCCTCGTCTTGTGGAGGTGTCAAGACCGTGTCGATAACATGGATGATACCGTTGCTGGCGATGACGTCAGCGGTGGTCACGGTGGCGTTGTTGATCATCACCGTTCCATCGGTGAACGAGAACGTCACGTTGTCGCCGTTGACGGTGGTCGCAACCAGTCCGTCGGTGACGTTGGCAGCGTCCACGGCACCCTCGATGACGTGGTAGAGGAGGATGTCGGCGAGCGTGGCGTTGGCCTCATCGCTGTCGAAAGCGGCAAGGTCAATGCCTGCTGCTTCGAACGCTGCATCGGTGGGGGCAAAGACCGTGAACGGCCCGTCGCCCTGGAGGGTTTCGACCAATCCGGCATGCGTCAATGCGGCGACCAAGGATTCGTGGGACCCGGTGGCTGCGGCGTTGGCTGGAATGTCTTGGGTTTCGTCAGCCGCCACACCGAAGGTGATGGTGGAGAGGCTCAGGCAGGCAATCATGAGGAGCGTTGTGGCGCGGTTCATGTGTATCTTGGTGTTCGGGGCCTACTTAAGTCGCGGTATTTTTCCCCTCCAAGCAATCTTGAGAGGGAACGCTGTGATTGAGCATAGCATCAATTGAACGGCGAACGGTATTCGTGAACGTCCTGGGCGATGCGGAGCAACTGGTTGTATTTCGCCACCCGGTCTGAACGTGCGGGTGCGCCCGTCTTGATCTGCCCTGCTCGCGTACCAACAGCAAAATCGGCGATGGTCACGTCTTCAGATTCACCGCTTCGATGAGAGACGACGTTGTTCATTCGGTTCGTGGTGGCGAGGTCCATGGCTTCAAGCGTCTCCGACACCGTGCCCACTTGGTTCAATTTCACCAGCATCGCGTTGGCGGCACCCAATTCAATGCCTTGGGCCAGCCGCTCGGACTGCGTGACGAACAAATCGTCACCCACCGTTTGAACACGATGGCCGTAGGCTTTCGTGAACGCTGCCCACCCGCGCCAGTCGTCTTCTCCAAAGCCGTCCTCGATCGAAACGATGGGATAGGCATCAAGCCATCCCGCATACATCTCAACCATGTCATCCGAGGAGAGCACCTTGCCCTCCATGTGGTACCCGTCATCCTTGAGGAACTCGGTTGAAGCAACATCGAGAGCGATGCCGATTTGGTCGGTGGAGTAGCCCGCTCCCTCGATGGCACGAACCATGTACTTCAGACCGTCTTCGTTGGTGGGCAAGTTCGGAGCAAACCCTCCCTCATCACCAATCCCTCCCAACAGACCGTCTTTTTTCAGCTCGGCCTTGAGCGCATGGTAGGTTTCAACGCCCGCCCGCAGGCCTTCCTCAAACGTGTCAAATCCATGGGGCATGACCATGAATTCTTGCACATCAACGTTGGAAGCAGCATGGGCACCGCCGTTGAGAATATTGAGCATCGGCACCGGCATCAAACCGCCTGCAACGCCACCGACATACTTCCAAAGTGGAAGTTCGTGATACGCTGCACCAGCATGAAGACACGCCATGGATGCACCGAGCATGGCGTTGGCGCCAAGGTTCGATTTGTTGGGTGTCCCGTCAAGTTCAATCATCACCTCATCAATGAGGCGTTGCTCGTCCACCGGCAAGCCAACCAGGGCTTCCTCAAGATGGTCGTTGACGTTGTTGACCGCTTGGTCGACACCTTTGCCGAGGTATCGGCTTTGGTCACCGTCTCGCAACTCGAGTGCTTCGTAGGCGCCGGTGGAGGCGCCGGAAGGGACGATGGCTCGACCGAGCAGAACGCCGTCCACGAAGCAGTCGACCTCGACGGTCGGCTGACCCCGACTGTCCAACACCATTCGAGCATCCAAACCGGAGATGTGGCCTGACATGTGGCTCCCTGTTTGAGGCGAAGGGCACGGAGACCTTGAATGAAACGGGCCCGCTCAGGAACGATTCAGCCAAGCCATCCACTTGGCCACTTTGGACTGGATGGTTGGAATATCGTGCACGGTTGGGGAATGTTCAACCCAGCACAGTTGTTCTTCAAGGGGGGAAATGGAAAACAGCTCTGCCCTGAATTGCGTTTCATCGTCAACGGTGAGGTGATGGCGGCGATCTTCCACGAAACAATGGACAAGGTGACGCGGGAAATGGTGAACCACGTGTTGTTCAGGACACAACATCACGAGCGATTCGTTGAGGAACAGCAAGGATTTCCCATTCTCCTTGTCCAATTCATGAAAATGAATGGGGGTGTTGGCCATCATCGTGGCCACGTCCACTTGGAACCACTGATGCTGATGAGTGGGGAGGCGGCATTGCGTTAAATCGTCGAGGAAGGACTGGAGGCCGGCATCACCGCTGACCTCCTGTTCTGGCATAGTTTGAGCACGGAGTGGCTTCCTTTTGAACCCGACGAATGGTTTGAGGCACCAATGATTGGGTGATTTTTCCAGTTTCGGGAAAAAATAACCGCGGATTATGCAACTATCTTTTCTTTTCTGCGCTTTTAGCGCGAGAAAAGGTTTGATATAGCACACCGGTAAGGCGCGGTCATGCCTCGTATTGCTGAAATCGACCGGGCCATCCTTGCCCAACTTCGGAAAAATGGACGTATGTCCTATGTTGACCTCGCATCCCAGGTGGGTGCGAGTGAACGCACCGTTCGGACCCATATCCGTTCAATGGAAGAAAACGGAACCATCCGAGGTTACACGATCCGGGAAGGTGGTGTTGGACTGACCGCCTTGGTTCGCATCAAGGTTGCACCGGGTTCTGAAATTGGGTCTTTTGCTGCTGAAGTAACCGGTTGGGAAGGCGTTGAAATCGTGTACGAGGTCTCTGGAGAGACCGACCTTGTTGCTCTGGTTCACGTGGACGACACCATGGCGCTTCGTGCCTTGTTGGACCGCATGTGGCTCGCTGCACCCAACGAAATCGCCAGCACCACCACCGAATTGGTGCTCGAGCAGTACTGAAGTTACTCTTCCTCGTTCTTGGGTGGAGCGTAGTCAATGCCGCACGAACGGCAGACCATGTTTTCATCCCAGTCGCATTGACGGCGGCAACCGGTCACGGTGCTCACGCCTTCCATTTGACCGAACAGCCGATGGAATCGGTGAAGGTGATCTCGGGTTGGCTCCCTGCCAGCATCGCAACGATAGCGTCGTCCAACTCGGACGTGGTGACTTCGCCCGGGTGTCGAGGACTGTCGTCCATTCGACCCTGGTACACCAGTCGATGATGACGGTCAAAGAGGAAAAATTCGGGCGTCCTTTTCGCCCCGTAAGCATGAGCAATGGCTTGCGTTTCATCGTGGAGGTAGGGGTAAGGCATGCCGTCGTTGGCTCGCTTGACCATGTTCTCGTACGAGTCGTTCTCGTAAACGACGGGGTCGTTGGAATTGATCCCCACAAACCCAATGCCAAGCCCCTGGCATTTTTCGGCCATGGCGTTCATGCGCCCGACGCTCGCGACGACAGAGGGGCACTGGTTGCATTCGCACACAACCACCGTTCCGTTTTCCCCGGTGGCATCGTCAAACGACATCGTGGGTTCGCCTTGCGAGGCGTTTGCGTTGGGGAGTTCAAACGGTGGTGCGGCGTCGCCGGTCTGGAGGGTCATGGTCTGCGGTGGGACTCATCCCTCAAAATCACTTGCTTCACCTTCAAAGCAAGAACATGATGCCCAATCCCAAGACCGCCAGCCCAGCCACGGCTGCAGCGATTTTCTTCACCAAACCGCCGTCGTTTTGGTCGGTTGCAGCGATGGGGGCCGCGTCGGATGGTAAATCGGGTACGATCTTTGATTCATCGGCTGGAAGGGCGTTTTGAGCATCCCAGTACGCTTGTTTGGCCGCAGCTTCTGCCTCCAACTCAGCCTGAATGCGGGCTTCTTCAGCCAAGCGGGCCTCTTCCGCCAAGCGGGCCTCTTCCGCCAAGCGGGCCTCTTCAGCAAGGCGTGCTTCCTCGGCCAGGCGTGCTTCCTCGGCAAGGCGGGCCTCTTCCGCCAAGCGTGCTTCCTCGGCCAATCTCGCTTCTTCGGCAAGTCGGGCTTCCTCGGCCAATCTCGCTTCTTCGGCGAGTCGGGCCTCTTCGGCGAGCCGGGCTTCCTCGGCCAGCCGGGCTTCCTCGGCCAAGCGTGCCTCTTCAGCAAGGCGTGCTTCCTCGGCCAAGCGGGCCTCTTCAGCAAGGCGTGCTTCCTCGGCCAAGCGTGCTTCCTCGGCAAGGCGTGCCTCTTCCGCCAAGCGTGCCTCTTCCGCCAAGCGTGCTTCTTCGGCTAAGCGTTCCTCTTCAGCTAAGCGTGCCTCCTCGGCAAGGCGCTCCTCTTCCAATCGCTTTCGCTCGGCCTCAGCAAGCGCACGTTTCCTTGCTTCTTCTGCGGCAAGGGCTCGAATACGTTCGTTGATGGCTTCTTCGTTCTTGTTTCGATAGCGGTTGAGGATGGCTTCGCCCATGGCGATGAATTCCTCATCGTTCAGGTCAGGAACGTCGCCCCTGGCTTCCATCAACAGCCGTTCAATGTCTTCCATCTTGAACTCGCTATCGTGGTTGTTCAAATGGTTTCGAAACGTTTGGTAAAACGCACGTTGTTCTGGGGAAATGGCCCCGTCCTGGGTCATGAAATCCTGCAAAGCGGTGAGAATTTCAGTGAGGTTCAACTCCTTTTCTTCAACCAACCGAACCACCCCCCTTTAGGTCGGCTTCTCACGCGCTTTTCATCAAGTTTTTCTCGCACTCACTCAGGCGCGTCTTGGCCAGTTGGTTGTCCGCATCGATGCTCAGCACCGCCCTCCATGCCGTTTCTGCCTCGGCCATGTTGCCAAGGCCGTGATGATGAGCAGCGATTCGCAAGCGGGCGTCAAGATGGTTTCCATCGCACCGAACAGCCGCTTCGAAGTCCGAGAGGGCGTTGTCGATTTTGTTGAAGTGGAGGTAATACAACCCCCGCTGGTGCCAGGCTGGTGCATGGTCGGGCGATTGACGGAGGGCATCGTTGAGCGGGCCTTCCGCTCGCTCGGCTCGATCCATGCCCATGTAGCACGCGCCCAACTGGGTGAGGGCGTGGGTGTGGTGGGGGGCTTGTTCAAGGACATGTTTGAATTCCTTGGAAGCCAAGTCCCACTCTCCTAAATGCATGAGGGCGTCCCCTTTGCGAACACGGGCTACCGCCAACTGAGGGGCCATGTCAAGAAGAATTTCTGCATCATCAAGCGCCTTTTGGGATTCGTTTAATCCCATGTGGACCGAGATTCGATTCAAGCGCCCACGAATGTGGCCCGGGTCGGCCGTCAAACAATCGCTGTAGTGGTAGAGGGCTTGTTTCAACTTTCCTTTGATGGCGGAAATGTTACCACGAATGTAAGCGGTGGTGGCGTTTTGTCCGTGAACTTCGGCAGCATCGACGTGCGAGAGCGCCATCTCGACCTCGCCTCTGTCCAGGGACAACAGAGCGCCCTCGCAAGCGACGGACGGGTTGTTGTCGTCCAGCAGGCGGCTGGCTCGGTTCAACGATTCGCTGGCTGTCTCGAGGTCCTTGAGCATGCGTTGGGTTCGGGCAAGACCCAGCCAAGCAACGCCCAATTCTCGGTTCAGCTTCAAGGCACCGTTGAACGCCTCCACGGCGTCTTGGAGGAGGGTTTCGTCGGTCTTCCCTGTGCCATCACGCAGGCGGTCGGCGTGAGCGAGGTGGAGGCGCCCTTCCACCGTGTGGAGGAGGGCATGGTCAATACCATCTGGTGTGTTCTTGAGCAGGGCTTCTGCCTCGTCA
>JAYQAK010000041.1:0-14026 GCA_038136695.1 Candidatus Poseidonia sp. | reverse complement strand
CCGGGCGAAACAAAGTGATGTTGGCGGTCATCGATACGGTGGCTGCAAACCTCGGCAACACACGTGCGGTGTGCCGTTCCTCCTACATCCATCCGTGGTTCTTGGAAGCCTGGATGGAAGGACGGTTGGCCGAGAAATGGGCCGAGGTTGAAGGTCAACGTTCCTTTGCCAACATGACGGCGGGGGAAAGTGCAACATTGCGTGTTTTGAAATCCGTTGTTCAGTCCCGCTGAAGGTTGTTTCGCATTGTTTATTAATAAGTAATTAATGCCAGGTCCATGGCCAAACATCGCGCCGGCGACCGCCGCATCATCAGCATCAGCATTCCAGAAGATCTCGCCAAGCAACTCGACCGTCGAGTCGGTAAAGGACGTAGCAATGGACGTTCGGCCACGATTGCGAAATTGATTCAACAGGGATTGGAAGGTGGACCAGCTGCACCGAGTACCTCCGCCCCGGTTCAACAAATCGCGGAAGCTAAACTTGGAGAAATTCGTCTCGAGAGCGACACGATGGGTGAGCTCGAGGTCCCCGCAGACCGTTACTTCGGTTGTCAAACCGCGCGGTCCTTGCTCAATTTTGACATCGGCCACGACACCATGCCTCTGGGCGTCATTCGGGCGTTCGGTGTTCTCAAGCAGGCAGCCGCCAAAACAAACGTTGCCCTCAAGCAGTTGGATCCCGAAGTTGGCGACCTCATTATCGCTGCTTCGCAAGAGGTCATCAACGGGCAACTCAACGACCACTTTCCCCTTCGCGTGTGGCAAACAGGAAGCGGGACGCAGTCCAACATGAACACCAACGAAGTCATCGCCAATCGAGCAATTGAAATTGCTGGTGGCACGCTGGGGTCAAAGACACCTGTTCACCCCAACGACCACGTGAACAGAGCGCAGTCCTCCAACGACACGTTTCCCACGGCCATGCACATCGCGGCTGCTGAGGCGCTCACCCACCGCTTGCTCCCAAGCGTTCGTGCGCTCCGAAACGCCCTTTCGGAGAAGGCGCAAGCGTGGGAAGGCATTGTGAAAATCGGCCGCACGCACCTGATGGACGCCGTGCCCTTGACACTTGGACAGGAAGCGTCGGGCTGGGTTGCTCAACTTGACGCCGACTTACGACGTATCGATTTCGCCCTTGACGACCTGTTTGAACTGGCTCTGGGCGGCACGGCCGTCGGTACAGGACTCAACGCTCATCCACTGTTCGCTCAGATGGTGGCTGATGAGATCGCCAACATCACGGGCCTGACATTCTGCTCGGCGGAAAACAAGTTCGCCCAGTTGGCTGCCCACGATGCCATCGTTGCAGCATCCGGAGCGCTCAACACCTTGGCTGCGTCGTTGATGAAAATCGCCAACGACATTCGATGGCTGGGCTCCGGTCCTCGTTGCGGATTGGGCGAGTTGGCCCTTCCCGCCAACGAGCCTGGTTCCTCCATCATGCCCGGAAAAGTCAACCCCACGCAGTCGGAAGCGATGACCATGGTCTGCTGCCAAGTGATGGGGAACCACACCGCCATCACCATCGGCGGAAGCCAAGGGAATTTTGAATTGAACGTCTTCAAACCGTTGATGATTCACAATTTCTTGCATTCCGTCGACCTGTTAACCGATGCATGCCGCACCTTCCGCACCCGATGTGTGGAGGGTTTGGAAGCGGTTGAAGACAACATCCAGTCTCATTTGGAAAATTCACTCATGCTGGTCACCGCCTTGAACAACCACATCGGGTACGACAAAGCGGCCAAGATCGCCAAGAACGCTCACGAAAAGGGCACAACGCTGCGGGCATCCGCCTTGGAATTGGGCTACTTGACCAACGAGGAATTCGATGCTTGGGTTCGACCCGAAGAGATGACGGGCCCGAAGCGAACATGAGGGCACGGCGTGCCTCAGGACTGTCGCAACGCCCGAAGTTTGGCCTGCAGAGCTGAGGTTCGCTCGTCCTCAGGTTGGTCGGAAGGCAACGCGCCTTGTTCAAGCCGTCGCATGAGCATCGCCCGCTCCCACACAGCCACGGTGCCGTCTTCGCACCCGATGGCGACGCGTTGCTCCGTGCCGTCGATGGAACGAATTCTGGAATAGTGCCCCTGGGCCAAGCGCCCACCTTTGTTGGTGGCCCAGAGAACAAGCATGCTGTCTTGTCCCTCGTGGCGCGCCAGCCACAGCAGCGAGGCTCCGTCTTCTTGCATGGCTTCGACTTGTGCAGAAACGGGCGACCCGTGCGATTCCCAGCACATGCTCCCGTCGTCGGTTCGCCCCACGGCGTGTCCATCATCCGTCGTTGCGACGTACCCTTTGACCATGCATGTCAAGTGTTCGATTGAACCCGATTCGGTGGAACGCACCGTCCCGTCGTGGGTTACGACGGTGCCGTCGGTTTGGCCGAACACGGCGCCGGTTCCTCCCACCGAACCGCACGTGGTGGGTGACGAGGTTGGTGGGCGAACATGGGCGAAGGGTGGGGGTTGGCTGATGTCGAGGTAACCGCATCGTGGACGGCCGAGGCCTGCCAGAAGGCGGCCGTCATGCTCGAGAACCACCCAAGGCCGTTCGTCCATACGTTCCACCCAGCGTTGCTCTCCGGTCGATGAGATGCACCAGACAGCCGATTCAAGGAAGTCGTTGTGCTCGATGTCGTACACAGATGAAACGGCGACGATGTCACCTTGCCACCAGCGCACTTCATCTGCACTGCCCTCCAAGGCCACGGACCATTGGGGTTCACCGCTGGCTCGGTCAATCGCCACGACGTGCAAGCCGCTGGCGGCGATCACCAAGGTGTCGCTGATGGCAAGCGCACTGATTCTATCGTCGGTTTGGGCGGTCCATCGGCTGTTGCCTTCGCTGTCCCAACACGCCAGAACACCATCCCATCCTCCGGCGAACACATCGCCTTCTGGCGTCAAGCGAACCAACGACACGCTTTGGTCAAGCGAACGAACCATCCACGTGGCGCCGTTCAGGTCCATGGCCCAAGGGAGGCCTCCACCACCATAAGGAGGTCGCCTGTTTGCATCCTGAGGTCCGTGTTTGGAGCGCTTTGAAAGACAAGCAACAACAAAATGCCGCCGAAGGACGCTTTCAGCCATGGGCCAAGCCGCCGCCTTGATCGAACAATTGAAGCAGGCCAACGCTGCCTACAGCACTCAATTTGATGCTGAAGGTGTGCCCGGGAAAGCTGGGCAGCGGCTGTTGTTGCTGACTTGCATGGATTCACGAATCGTCCCCCATGCCGTCTTTGGTTTGAAAGAAGGCGACATGAAGGTCATCCGAAACGCAGGCGGCCAACTCAACGACGCCACCGAACACGACATCGTGCTCGCCAGCCACCTTTTGGACTGTGAATGCATTGTGATCATGCCTCACACGCGATGCGCCATGGCCAGCCATTCAGGACCCTCGATGCAACGCCTCCTTTCCGAGCAAAGTGGAATGGATTTTTCCTCGTTTCATCCTCGTGTTATCGACGAACCTTACGCCAAGGTCAAGGCCGACGTGGCTTCACTGCAGGCCAACCCACTGCTGAAACCCGGGGTCACCGTGTGCGGCGCCATGTACGACGTGGATACCGGAACCGTCAACTGGGTGTGAATCATTCACCGGTCAGCGGAATGTACCGCTTGGGAATGGCGAAGGTCAGGACAAACGCCATGAGGCCAAAAATGCAGGCAGCGTAGTAGTGGCCCATGGTGAAGAACGCCAGCACGGATGAGGTTCGCAAGAGGGCCACCGAACCAGCCTTCAGCGACCAGGCAGCAAAGCCAGCGCTGATGATGGCCAAGCCCATGAACGCAAACCCGACCAAGACATAGCCGGTAGCAGCGCTTGGGTCCATCAGTGGGTGGTCCATCTGACTGGGGGTCATGTCGATGGTGCGAATTTCGCAATCCGTTGTATCGGTTTCGCAGGGCTGAGCAGCAAAGGCGGCGGATGAAGGGAACGTGAACTCAAGCGTCGTGAACCCAATCGGTTCGATCAGCGCCGGAGGAGAAAGCAACACACGGTTGGCATACACGTCCCGGTGGCCGTCACGTTGAGCAATCAAGTCGACCCTGACCAATCCAGGGTCCAAGGCTTCGAGTGAAAATCGGCCTTCTTCATCCGTGTTCACCTCGCTTGAAAGCCACATTTGGCTGGTGTCGTCCAACCATGAAACATACACCGTGGTGTTCACCATCGGCTGTCCGCCGTCATCCATCACCGAGCCACGAAAGGTGGCGGTACCGTCCGGTGCCGTCAAGGCCAGACGGTAGACGAATTCGTCGGGCCTCACCAACCCGTCGTTGGGGGAAGCGTAATCCAGACCGTTGAGAAACCCGACCATGCAGGTGAAGAGCACGAAAATAGCGGTGGCCTTCCCGATGGGGTGAAGGTTCGGGGCCTCGATGGTTAACACGGCGTCGGATGATGCGAAGAGTATCGGGGTTTCGTCGACCACCTCATCGAGGTAGGTGGACGTTTCGCCGTCATCGCCGGTCATGGTCGTGGGTGGTCGGCGTCCTACTTGATGTCAATGCGTTGCTTCCATCGTGCCTGAAGTTGGGCCTGTGCGGCTGCCGCCATCCACACCACCATCCACACCTCTCCGGATTCAGTCCGGTCGTCCTGCTCAACCATCCCGTGTTCGTAGATGTCGGCAACGATGCGCTCACTGGCGGTGTGATCGCCGCCAACGGGTGGAAGGATGTGCACCGAACATGGCGCTCCAAACAGGCGCTCTCGAATCAGCCGTTGGAGCGCTTCAATTCCGTGGTCTTCAATTGACGAAATAGCGACGGGGTCAGCAAATCCCATGTCGTTGACCATGGCCGTGATGGCCTCCAATTGAACAGCATCGATGGCATCGATTTTGGTCAACACCACTTGGGGCGGCGGGGCCTCAACGAGTGGTTGGTCTTCGTTGCGCTGACGGTCGAGAACTTCGCGACGCGTGGTCTCAAGTTTTCGTTGGGCTTCAGGAATGGCGTCTGAAGCGTCGACCAAAATCATCGTTAAATCAGCATCTATTGCTTCAGCAATAGTTGCTTTAAATGCTGTAAGTGTAGCATTTGGTATATTGTCAATAAATCCAATCGTATCGACCAATAAAATTCGTGGACTTTTTTCCATCCGCCCCACCGTGGTCTCAAGCGTGGAGAACAACTGGTCTTCAATCAGCACGTTTTTCCCTGAAAGACGCTGGAAGAGCGTTGATTTGCCAGCATTGGTGTAGCCAACAAATCCCACGGTCATCGCCCCACTGCGTTCCCGTTGACGTCGGTGTTCGCGTTGCGCGCTGTGATGTTTTCGTTGGCGTCGGCGTAAATTGGTCAGTTCTCGGTTCAGGTTGGCGATGACGTTCTGAAGAGCCGTTACCCCTCCACCACCGTACCCGGCACGTTCGCCGGTTGTTTGTTGGTTGGCCAGTTCACGCAACACCGTCCGATCGGATTGCAATTGAGCGATACGAACCTGTGTTCTGGCTTCCACCGAAGATGCGTGGGCCGTGAACAGCGCCAACAGCAAACGCACTCGGTCCCAAATTTCGAGACCGATCTCGGCACCGATGCCAACCAGCTGCCGAGGCGTGGCGTTGGTGTGAATCATCACCAAATCAACGCCCTGCCAAGGGTGGCCGCCCACGAGGCTTTGGAATTCGTCGGCGATATCCAAAAGACGGCCCTTGCCAAAGTACGTTCTCGGATCTTGGTCGCCGTTTTGCGAGATGGTTTCCACCACGGTGATGCCCATCGTCTTCGCAAGGTCATGCATTTCTGAGGTGTCCTCCTCTCCTCGGACCAGAAGGATGGCTTTTCGCCCCTGATGATTGGTACGGGCTTCGCCCAAGGCCACACCGCCGCTTCCCGCCACGACAAACGGGTCGACGGGGGGTTGTGCCATGGGCGATGGGAAGGTTAGCCTCATATCAGCCCACCTCAAGGGTGGGGCATGGGCGAGGAGCACGTGATGGAGGTTCGCTGGACCGGTGATGCAGCCGTGGCGGCCGCACTCAAACAGGCGGCCGAAGCGCACGATGGTGCCGCATCCGTTGACGACAACGGAGACCATGCTGTGCTCCATGTTTCGATGAAAGATGCAGACCTTCAACGGCTGCGCGACCGGGTCGATGCATTGCTCGTGTCCTTGGGCGACGTTGAAGAGGCCATGAACGGGTGAGATTGTGGCCGACACCACGGTTCTCATCGATGCGCACTGCGTCATGTGCAACGGGTTGGCGAAATTCCTGCGGCGTCGCACCCGCTCAAACGTTGATTTGGACATCCTCGGCATTCAATCGGAAGAAGGTCAAGCCCTGATTGCAACCTTCTCCCAACGTCACCAAACCATGGATACGGTGTACGTGGTTCGACACGGCCGAACTTATGTCCGTTCGGCGGGGGCTATTCGCCTGTTGCTGGTGATGAAATGGTACTATGCCGTGCTGTTTCCCTTCGCGTGGTTGGTGCCGTTGCCGTTGAGAGACGCTGCGTACTGGGTGGTGTCAAAACTTCGTCACCGGTTTGGAAGACTGGACGATTAAAGGTCCAAATCCAAAACCAAGGGTGCGTGATCTGACACATCAAGACCGCCTTGGCGGACGATGGTGCAGTCGACCAACGAGGCCAAGGCCGCTTGGTTAAGCAGGAAGTAATCGATGCGCCAACCACGGTCTTTTGCTCGAGCTTGGCCTCGATTGGACCACCACGAGTAGGTCTTCACCCCTTCTCCAGCGAGGTGGCGGAACGCATCCGTCCATCCATCGGCCAAAAGTTCGGTGAACCACGCCCGTTCATGAGGTAGGAAACCCGAATTCTTGGCGTTCCCTTTGGGGTTCCAGATGTCGTCTTCCGTGTGGGCGATGTTCAAGTCACCGCACACCACCACGGGTCGGTCGTCATCAAGAAACGGGCGAAGCCAAGCCCGCCACTCTTCCATCCACGCTTCTTTGAAGATTTGACGTTCATCCTTGCTTGAACCGCTAGGGAGGTAGGTGTTGATGCAGACCACCCCGTTGTATTCACATTGCAGCACGCGACCCTCCGTGTCGTGGGGGTCAACGGAACCCCCCTTTCCTTTCGTGACCACCGTGTGCGGCCCAACCGTCGCCGTCGCTACGCCAGAATATCCCTTTTTTTCGGCCGCATGCAGCGTAACGTCCCATGCACCGGGCCAGGACCAATCTGAGGGCAATTGTTCGGGCAAGGTTCGCGTTTCTTGAAGCATCGTGACGTCCGGTGCGAGCGACGAAAAGTACCCGTCCACGCCTTTGCGAATCGCGGCGCGAAGACCGTTGACGTTCCAAGAAACGAAGCGCATGAACCGGGGAGGTCTCGGCGGTGAATAAGGCTTCAACGCAAGGCTGATGCAATGTTCTGTCCTGCTTTTCGTCCCGTGAATGCAGCAGCGTCAGCCAGCGTATGTTCGCAAGCAACCCATTCACCTGCAAGCAGAACCCCGTGACGCGCAAAGGCATCAAAAGCCGGCTTTTGGCCCACCGTTTGGACAACGATGGAGGGTTGCTTTCGCTCGTGGAGCACGTGCTTTCGCCATCCAACGGCGTGCCGGTCGATGAAGCGTTCGAGGCGTTCCAACCGTGCTTGCCCGTCTTCACCGGGTCGTTCCGTCATCACCGCTGAAAGAAACGCCCCCTCGAGGTGCCAACGGCGCTGAATGTTCGCGGTGTCGAGAACGTACGCACCTTCCTCGGCATCGATGATGCCGTGAAGCGTTCCAAGCGGTCGTGCGGCCAGCGTGACATCAACCGTGCTGGCGCGTACCGGTGAGACCAGGGTCATGTCGTGGTCGTCCAGTCCTCGCACGAGACGCGCCGCCTGTCCGTATCCGCATGCAAGCACGACCACATCGCTCTCGAACGTCCGGCCGTCTTCAAGAATCACGTTGCCCGCTTCAACCGATTGAACGGTGCAGTTGGGCTCGATCAGCACGCCCACCTCATCAAGGGCTGCTGCCATCCGACCCACCACGCCAGCCCAACCTTCGCCGACCACACACAACCGCTGGCGCAACAACGCTCGGAACCGATCCTTGCTGTCCGGGGTTCCCGACCCCGCCAACAGCGTCGCGGCTTGGACGATGGGGGACGTGGCGTCGCCCTGGCGGAGAGCTCGGCGATAGATCGCTGCGAGACGCACGTTGTTTCGCGGTCGAATGGGGCCCTCATTGACCACGTTCAACCGGTCGAGGCGTGGGGCTGCAAGCACCAGCGGCAAACGGCTGATTTTCTTGATGAGGTTGGCCAGAGGGCCGCGCTTTTGCAGCAGGTGAAGACCGTAGCCAAACGGGGCGTTCTCGATGGTTTGGGAAGTGGCTCGCCCTCCCAAACGGTCGGTTCGGTCGAGCACCACAACATGGTGGCCTGCGGTCGTGGCATACAGCGCGGTAGCGAGACCGGCGATACCGGCGCCGACCACGGTGACTCGTGCCATGCGTTACGGTGGAGACGTGAACCCAAAAGGTCGTTGGAGGGGTGCTTTGAAGTGGAGGCCCGCACTCCATCCATCCATGGCCGATGCTCCACGACTGCCCCACGACCGTGGGCATGAACTGTGGACGATGGAAGATGGCCCCAGTCGAAAATTGATGGCCAGCATCGATCGGTGGGTGGCCTCGTTGGTCGGCGATGACGGCATTGACATGCCGCTTTCAAGCAGCTCCCCCGCCGTTGAAGCCACCGTTTTTGCACGTGGGGACGGGTTGATTGTGGGTTGTGCTGTGGTCGACTACATGCTTCAAATCTGGGCGCCTTCGGTTCGCATCAACTGGTTCGCCGGAGACGGAAAACGTGTGTCTTCCGGCGATGAAATCGCCGTGGTCGCCGGTGACCGGGACAGCGTGTTGGCCATTGAACGGAGCATCCTCAACGTGTTGGGTCAACTGTCTGGCATCGCCACGGAAACCAAACGGTGGTCCGCCATCGCACCTCGTCAAATCGCCGCAACGCGCAAAACCATTTGGGGCATGCTGGACAAATGGGCCGTTCACCTCGGTGGCGGCTTAACCCACCGCCTCTCAAAAAACGATGCCACGATGATCAAAGAAAACGACCTCGCCAGCATGCTGACGGAGCAGGATAGCCACGAGCAACGCCTAGCTACCTACCTGCAACAAGTGGACATGGCCGAAGTTGGCGCCTTTCTCGAAGTGGAGGTCCGCACCGAAAAAGAAGCCTTGGTGGCCGCCATGATTTGGGGTCAGCGAAGGTCGGGTGAGAAGGTCGACCGATTGGTTATCATGCTCGACAATTTCTCTCCAGAACAATGCAAATCGATCAGCGAACAGATGAGCGACCAAGGTGTTCGAGAACACGTGGTCCTCGAAGCCAGTGGAGGCATCACGTTCAACGATCTCAAATCTTGGCACGAGTGCGGGTTGGATGTCGTTTCAACCAGTGCCATCAACCGTGGCGTCAAGCCGCTGGATGTCAGCATGCTCGTCAACGGCTTGTGAGGTGACCTCATGGATGAAATCGCGGCCGACCCAAGTCATCCAAGGTATGCCTCGTTGTTGATGCGCCACCGCTTGGAAGTCGCTGCCAAGCGAGGAATGTTGGCCGACAGTGCGATGATCGCTCATGGCCGCGGTGAAGCCTTCGACTACCTGCTCGGTGAACGGACAACGGAAAGCGCCCTGCTTGCTACCAAACATGCTCTTGCGTGCCTTGTGAACGCCGAGCGCCCAGTGCTCAGTGTGAATGGAAACGTGGCCGCCCTTGCTGCTGACGAAATGCTTCGGTTGGCCGATGTTTTGGGGTGTCCCCTTGAGATTAACATCTTCTACAGAACACCGGAGCGAATGGATGCCTTGCTCGGTTTTTTGAACGAACGACGTGAAGCGTTGGACCTTCACGTGCCGGTGTTGGGTGACGCTCCCGATGCTGTCATTCCTGGGTTGAAAGGGCCGCGGGCGGCCTGTCACAAAGACGGTATTCTCGAAAGCGATGTCATCCTGGTTCCGCTCGAGGACGGCGACCGTTGTGAGGCCTTGGTGAACATGGGAAAAACCGTGATTGTGGTCGACCTCAACCCCCTCTCCCGGTCGGCCAAAAGAGCAACGGTGACCGTTGTTGACGAACTTTCTCGAGTGTTGAACAACATGTTGAGCCTCATTACAACCAAGGCTTCGTTGGCGTTGGATGAACCCTACGACCACGCCAAAGTGCTGCAAGAAGGTTTGGCCGCCATGCAGGCGAGACTCAGCGACGCTTAACGCTCGCTCAACTTCTGTCCCAGGCGATTGGCGATGCTCTCGCCCACCGCAGAACACGAGGCGGTTCCACCCAGGTCGTAGGTCAACATCTTGCCGTCCTTGAGGTGGTCGGCAACGCTCTCGTCAATGAGGTGGCCGATGGCTATCAAATCGTCATCGTTGTTCTTTCGCCCAAGGTAATCCATCATCATCTGAATGGAATTGATGGTGGCGATGGGGTTGACTTTGTTTTGACCCGCATGCTTTGGCGAAGAGCCGTGGACGGGTTCGAAAAAGGCGTGATCGTCGCCAATGTTCCCGGAAGCGGCCATGCCCATGCCGCCTTGAAGCACCGCACCGAGGTCAGTAGCGATGTCGCCGAACATGTTGGAGGTCACGACCGTGTCGTAGTGTTCTGGAGAGCGGGTGATCCACTGCATAAAGGCGTCAATGTAGCCGTAGTCGGCTTCTGTATCGGGGTAACTCGCGGCCACGTCTTGGAAAGTTGAGCGGAAAAGTTGGCACCCTCGGGTCACGTTCGACTTGTCAATGCACGACACGCGCCGAACACCGTCGGCTGGGGCGCCGTTGCGGGTTTGGGCGATTTCAAAGCCCATGCGAATCAAACGCTCTGAACCGTTTCGAGAAATAGGACGAGGGTCGTAAGCAACTTCGCCTTCAAGCCCGGGGAAGGTCATGGGTTCAGGTTCGTACTCTGGACGGCCTTGCGCACGGTCTGCACTACGACGGAGGAGGGCGTGGTAGAGGCCCTCGGTGTTTTCGCGAAGAATGGTCATGTCAACCATGCCCGGCTGCCAAATTTGGCGGAAGCCACCGTGAATTTTGTGAGGCACCCCCTCGTAGAGTTTGATCGGTCGAACATTGGCGTAGAGGTCCAAACCGCTTCGCAAACCGAGAATGACCGACCCCCCGGCAAGGTCGCCATTGGGCAAGCGAGCCCCCGGGTAGCCGATTGCACCGAGGAAAATAGCGTCGGTTTCGTTCTTGCAAAATTCAAACGACCCTTCGGCCCATTCTTCACCGGTGGCCTGGTAGTGTTGACCACCGCATGGAATGACCGTTTGCTCGAACCCGTGGTTGGTGTGAACCTGGATGGTGTCCAAGATGCGTTGCGCTTCAATGGCAACTTCTCGGCCCGTCCCGTCGCCTGGCAAAACCGTGATGCGATGGTCACTCATGATGTGGCGCACAGGACGCGCCTACATGAACGAAACCCTCGTTCATGAACGGGGTTTTTGCCGCACAGCGGGTTCGGATAGCGATTCATGGTATCTGAATCCCTCGTAATTGACGAATTTAAACCGAGGCCGGGGGGATGCTTCATAGGCTGTCAAGTTGCAAGGAACAGCATGGCAGACGAGCGGCAAAACGAACAGGGAAGTCGTGTGTCTGTTGACGATATGCCCGCCGAAGTGCGTCAATTTGCAGACACGATGCTGGGCATTAATCCTCAATGGAATCTTCAGGACTGGTTGGTGGAACAAGCCAACATGGCCATGGATTTGCTCGCCATCGATTTGTTGCGGGAAAAAATAGCGATTGACCAGCGGCTTCAACGACTGGACGACCTCGGTCGACGGTTGGAAATTAACGGCGAGGAAGAGGTCTGCGACGACCCCTATCAGCGAAACCTGTTTGATTGCTTTGACCTCAACGAACACCACCCGCTGCGTGGTCTGGGCGAACGGGTGATGGACCAACCTGATGACGCAGAAGAGGGAGACGGTGTCGAACGCCATCCTGCCAATGTGTTTCTGGATTTACTCCCGCATGACAACACCGACGACCCGTTGCTTGCCATCGCCTGCCAAACCGTCGTGATGGGCGTGGAACGTGAATTGGCCAAAGGCGAACCGGTGGCCACACTCGAAGCTATTTTTGATCACACGCGTGAGGCCAACATCAACGACGATGAAACCGATGAGGCGTTGGACCATCTCCTCACCAACGGGCTGTTGCTTGAAGTCGACGATGACTGTTTCATCTTGCTTCCTTCCTAGGGACCCCGCGGCATTCCCATGCACGGGTTTTATGCCTTGAAAGCGTACTTTGTTTGTATGGGATTGATTCGGTCGGTGGTTTCTGGTGGTGTGGCGTGGTTCTTGGCAACTTCGATGATGGTTCATCCTGAGATGGCCCTTGGATTTGCCATCGTGGTAGCGTTTCTTTCGGAGTCAACGCACCACCGTGGTGAATTGCGACGAATGCAACGTCACAGCACGGAGGTGTCGGCGCAACTTCGCGCAGCCAACCAACAAGTGGACGCATTGCAGCGCGCCCTCACCAAGCGTCACTTGGAACTGAACAAGGCTATCGAGGAATTGCAACGAAGGGACGCTGTTGGCAGTCCTGCTGCTCGAGAATTGCTCAAGCGTCAAGAAGAAGCCATGTCGGCGGCCTCAATGGCCCTTGAAGCACGCCAAGAACGAAACGACGTGGTGTTCAACAGCATGGAACGCTTGCTCAACCACCAGGTTGAGCAAACGGCGAAGATGCAACAAGCGATGAGCGACCTTTTGCAACATCTCATTTCTCAGCCGCGCGGCCATTTTTCCGTCAACGACAGCGTGATGGTGACCGAGGGTATGTCAATGGACGAAACCCAACGGCTGCAGATGCGAGAGCTCAATGAATGGCTTCGGTTGCAATCGGCATCTTCACCTTGATGCAACAACTGGCCCGTCCATGGCAGAGATGACCAAACGTGAAGGAGCCGTTCGAATCCTTGACGCTCAAGCCTCTCGGTCAAAACTGAAAGGGAGAATCTTGGGAGGGGCCATCATCATCGTCCTAGCAAGCCTCGGTGTTGGTGTGTTGACCCGATGGGAATTCGGTTTGGCTACCCTGCTGATGTGTGGTATGCTCTTCCAATACGCCACGGAGCGAATGAACACCCTCTTGGATGCGAGTGAAATCAACGGGCTCAAGGCCATGGGTTGGAATGCAGATACAGAGCTCGACGAACAGACCCTCGAAAAAATTCGCAACATCGCAAACCGCTAGGTGTCTTGCATGAAGAACAAAACCTTGGTTGAACATTTCTTCGTTCAGGAGCGAACCGAACGAAAGAAATTGATGGCTACAATTTGGAGCATTGTGATTTTGACCGATGTCTTTGTTCTCATCGCCTACCTCCAGGAAATGGGTGTGTACCGTATTGTCCAGTTCCTCACCGTTCCACTTGCGCTTGCATTGACGGTGAGTTGGTTCTCCTCGCATCGCATAAAAACGTTGCAGGGCAGACTGAGCGCCCTGTTGGACAGCATTGAATTTGGGTGGGAGGAATTGAACGGACTTGACCTGAACGAAAAGGAAGCGGACCACCTCCGTGAAGCCTTTGCCTCGACCGCCATCGGTCGTATCACCACCAATGAATCCTATCTCCGCACGCGTGGAACCGATGAGAAGGGCCCGGCCTTTGACAAAGCAGAAGCGCGTGTTGACCCAACCCTCCTGCGGGTGGATCCTTCGCTTCATGAAGCCGATTATGACGGGTTGGAAGGCGACTTGGGGGTCTCGGAAAAACTGGTCGAAGAAGCAAATCAATCCTATGCTACAGTAGCGCAGCGGCAATGGGAAGCCGCAGAAAAGAACGATGTGGATCTTGTCGAAGCAGGCGTGGAACGCCTCGGAGATTTGGTCGCCAGCGGTTGGTTTGAGCAGAACGCCAAAGATGGAGCGATGCGAGAGGTCATGGAGTCCAAAGAAAAGGAATCATCCG
This sequence comes from Candidatus Poseidonia sp., assembly GCA_038136695.1. GTDB lineage: Archaea > Thermoplasmatota > Poseidoniia > Poseidoniales > Poseidoniaceae > Poseidonia. Next base: position 94 of record JAYQAK010000041.1, on the reverse strand, counting down.
GGGAGCACCTTCTATAACCATTGTTGACCCCGTTTGGATCATGACGATGAAGGCCATCCTTGTTGCGGGTGGCCATGGCTCTCGACTCGCTCCG
>JAYQAK010000040.1:0-14262 GCA_038136695.1 Candidatus Poseidonia sp. | reverse complement strand
TGGCGCCGATTGTGGGGCTCGAACCCACGACCTTGGGATTAACAGTCCCACGCTCCACCAGCTAAGCTAAATCGGCAGGGTGGGCGACAAGCCTCCCCTTTATCACGGCTTCGTTGAGGTTCATTCAACCGTTGCCAACAAGCGAGACACGGGCGGGCTCAGCGGTGCTCCGACGGTCGCCATCTGGAGGAGCGAAGCGACCTCATCTGGAAGCAACGCTCGGTTGTGGTAGAAGGTGAACAAGCGGGTGTTTTCGTCGACCACATCGCCGGGCTGATGATCAAGCACGAAACCGGTGTGCACATCGATGACGTCATCGACATCAAATCGGCCTGCTCCATGCCTTCGAGCAAGCGTGGCCATCGCCATGGCGTCGTAGGTTCGGAGCGTTCCGGCGTTTGCTGCGTAAACGGGCGTGGCCGATTTCGCCGTCCCAAGGACCTCCTGAGGGTGTTTGACAAGCATCGCTGCTACGCTTGGTTCAACGCCTTGTTGGATGCACATTCGCTTGAACACATCCAGGGCTTCGCCGTTGTCCAAGACCTCGGCCATCCGGTCTTGAGCCTCCTGCTTGGAGAGGTTGAGTGCCATGGACAACAAGGCAGATCCTTGGAGAATCACCAACGCCCGCGTATCTGGCGAACCCGAACCCTGCATCACATGGACGCTTTCAATGACCTCGAGAGCGTTACCGATGTGCGTGCCGATGGGTTCGTCCATGGCGGTGATTTGAGCGATGGTCTTGATGTTCAAGCCGTTGGCCGTATCCACCATGGATTGGGCCAACTCACGAGCCTCTTCCATGGTTTTCATGAACGCTGCTTTGCCAACTTTGACGTCGAGAACAAGGGCATCCAACCCTTCCGCTGCTTTCTTGGAGATGATGGAGGCGGTGATGAGAGGTACACTGTCAATCGTGTCGGTCACGTCCCGAAGGGCGTACAAGACACCATCGGCAGGCGCGATGGCGTCGTTTTGGACGGCGATGCAACAACCAATGTTCTCAACGGCCTCAACCATTTGCTGAGGTGAAAGCGAGCAGTTGAATCCCGGAATGGATTCGAGTTTGTCGATGGTGCCTCCGGTGTGGCCGAGGCCACGTCCTGCGAGCATCGGTACGCGACAACCGCAAGCGGCAAGGGCAGGTGCGAGCATCAGTGACATCTTGTCCCCAACGCCACCGGTGCTGTGCTTGTCCACCACGGGTGGTCCATCGTTCCAACGCAATTGTTCTCCCGAAGCGATCATCGAGGTGGTCAACTGCACCTTGTCATCCTGTGTGCACCCGTGAGCGTGAACCGCCCTGAGCCATCGTGTGGCGTTCGCCCTCGTGACCGTTCCGTCGGCCACCCCGGCAACAAAATCTGCAAGGTCTTGGGATGGTTGCGAGTGACCTTTCTCAACGGCATTTACCAAGGCCGAAACATCCACGGCTCCACCTCAGATCAAACCGATTTCTTTCAGCCGCTGGTGCAGGTAGTCCCCTGCGAGGATGGCGGGATACTTCGGCGTACCACCGGTGATGCGGACGAAATCTGGATGGGGGGTCAAATCCACTTCGTTTCGCGGATGGACAAACATCGGCATGGAATACCGCCGCGTGTTCGCGTCCTTTGGATTGACCACCCGATGCGTGGTGGACTTGAACAAGCCGTTGGTGAGGTTTTGAAGCATGTCTCCTGAATCAACGATGATAGCGTCTTGGTCGCCTTGCACCTTGATCCATGTTCCGTCGTGGTCCATGACTTCCAGGCCGTCGGCGGTTGCGGTCACCAGCAACGTGATGAAATTGATGTCTTCGTGAGCCGCTGAGCGAACCGCTCCTGCCGGCATATTCGCGTCCAGAGGTGGGTAGTGAATCATGCGCATGATGGTGTTGCCCTCAAACGACATTGCAGGCAACCACGATGCATCTTTGCCCAAGTACAACGAACAAGCTTCAAGCAAGCGTTTTGCCAAGGCTTCCATGCCGCCGTACAGGGCTTCAGTGGTCGCCTGGAAGGCCGGAACATCCGCCGTTGGCCAGACGTTTTGAGGGTAGGTCGGGGTGGTACCATTTTCAGGATACGGTCGACCCGCTTGCCAGAACTCCTTCAAATCAGGTGCAGGGTTGTCTTTGGCATGTTCAACACCAAAGGCGGTGTAGCCTCGTTGGTGACCGATTTCCGGACGCAAGTAGCGCCGCTTTGAAGCCTCATCCAAATCAAAAAAAGCATCGCACTGGCGGTAGGTTTCGTCAATGAGTTCTCGTGGGATGCCGTGGTTGACAAGCGCAAAAAAGCCGATGTCTTTGAGGGCGTCGCCCACTTCTTGAACAAAACGTGCGCGGTCGGTTTCATCGTCTGAGCGCGCGAGTTCAAAATCGACGGTGGGGATGTTGCGCGCCATGAACGCATCAATCCTGTGCGAATGCTCGGAGTTTCCAGATGAGTTTGACCATCTCAATGTAAATCCAAATCAACGACATCAGAATGCCGAAGGCAGCGTACCATTCCATGTTCTTGGGGGCACCGTAGCGGGTACCCGATTCAATGAATCCAAAGTCAGAGATCAGGGTGAGTGAGGCCACAACGAGAATGAAGGCCGTGACAGCGATGCCGATGGGGCCGGTGCTGTGGAGGAATGGGACGCTGTAGGCGGTAAACATGCTCAGAATGAACGAAGTCAGGTAGAGGAGCATGATGCTGAGCACAAGGCCACCAATCACCTTGTTGAACATCGGCGTAGGACGAATCGTTCGTGATGCATACATGAAATACATGGTGGCCGTAATACCGATGGTACCGAAGGCTGCTTGAAACACAATGCCAGGGTAAGCGGATTCGAAATAGATGGAAAATGCTCCGATGGCCACCCCTTCAAGAATGGCATAGAGACTCATCAGTGGCGCTGGATGTTGAGGCCGCACAAACACGATGATGAGGCCAAGAATGAATCCTCCACCGAAGCCGAGCAGGGTCAAACCGCCGATCATGACTCCACCGTTTCCGGTGTTGAGGGCGTTCAAACATAGCACTGCCGAAACAAAAGCGCTGATGACCGTCAGTCCGAGGAGGATGCCAATTTTTTGCATGCTCCCCTCGAGGGTCATGCGCTCGGTTCCCGAAAGGTTGCTCCAAAATTTTTGATTGAGAACGGGGTTGCTGCTTCGCATCTCCATGGTTATCAGCATGGGGTTGGCAAGGTCCCGTTTCAATGTTGCTCTGCTTGACCGTGTTGCGCCACTTGTTCCTGGTAGTAGGTGGCCAGTTGATCCATCGTCCAGCCCTGAAGGAGGTATTGGGTGACCATCTCGGTCGTCCAACCGGGAACCCTTGCCAACATTTCAGGCGTAACGGTAGGGGTCGACGCATCGAGAACAGGAGCTTGCCATGTCGCCGTTTGGACAGGAGCAACCGCCGATTCTGCAAAGGCCTGCTCGGTCAGATTGGCTTTGTGGCCATCACCGTCCTTTCTCATCCGCTGAAGAATGAGATAGGCGCCACCGGACAGGGCAAGTGCGAGAATCATGACGATCAAGAAGAAGGATTGGGCAGCCTCGCCGGCGGTGTTTTCGCTGCTGTCTTCAACCAACGCCGCCCGCTGAGCCGAGGAGCAACCCTTGTCATCGGTCGCAGCACCTGCCGCCGTGTTGGGACACTCGTCACCGTCGTTCTTGACGCCGTCACCATCGTCATCGGTGGTGACCGTTCCTGTGTTGTTCTCCTCAGGGACTTCAACGCCTCCGAGGTCACAGCCCAAGGCTTCGCTCTCGTCCACACCATCGCCGTCTGCATCGGCCTTGGTCAATGCATCCAACGGCAAGACGTCCTCAACGGATGCATCCAAGGCGGTGGACTGTGCCCAAGCCACCTCAACGCCGTCGGGGATGCAATCGCCATCGGTGTCTGCAACATGTGGGTTGCCACCGTGCAACTGTTCAGCGAAATTGCTCAAGCCGTCGCCGTCAGGGTCCAACATGGATTCGTCGGACAACGCATCACCAACGACACTTCGCATGGTTCGGTTCAAGCCCTGTTGAACCTCCCACGCATCGAGGAGTCGGTCTTGGTCGCTATCGGTGGTGTTGTCCAGGCGGTTCCAATCGTCCCACCACGATGTGATGTACGGTTCAGCGACCGCTGTGCTTGAGAGCAAGACGCCCATTTCCCGGTTTCGAACCAAGGCGGAGTCGCCCCAATTGATGGACGAAACCAAGACGTGTTCACCGTCGATGACTGCGCCTTTGTTGTGCAACTTCGTGACCTGTTCGTCAGAACTCATGACGATGGCTGCCGTGTCGTATCTGTTGGTGAAGTTCCACTCTTCGTTCATTTGGTCAACAACGTGTTGGATGTCTTCATCGAGGTAGGCGCCGTTGAGGATCAAGCGCATGCGCACACCCCGTTCGGCTGCATCTTCGAGCGCTTTGACGATGGGGTTTTCACCCCAGCCGTACGACCAATCAAGGTCGAGGTATTGCAGAGAAAGCAGGACTTCTTCTTCGGCCTCGTCCAACATCTGTACCAGGGCATCAATGCAGTTGTCCGGGCAAACCAGCAAGGTCGCATCGTAGGGGCCGCTGATGCTCGTTGCCGTTTCTCCGACAACCGCCCCGGTTGAGGGCATCGACCAGGCGTTGGGCGCGTCCGAGAGCGAGACAGGGGTGATGTGCCCCTTTTCCACATCTTCGTCAAAAGCAAGATGCTGCAGGACGAGTTGCGCGAACGATGCGTCGTCAACGAGAACCCCCCAGTCACGGTTTCCTGCTTGGTCGGGGGCGGGTTGTGAGGAAGATTTCCAGTTCCCTGAACCCATCCAAACGCTTTGGTCGTCGCGAACGGCGACCTTGCTGTGCACGTACGCGTAGGGGTTTTCTCCTGTGTCACCAAACCAATGAACGTCCACACCCGCGGACAACAGTTGGGTGGCCATGCCACGTTGGGTGTCCATGTCGTATTGGTTCCACCAATCGTCTCCGTAATCGAGCACGACCGTTACCTCAACACCGCGGTTGTGGGCATCGATCATGGCTTGGACGAGGTGTACCTCTTGCAACTGATAGAGGTGAACGTGCAGACTTGTGGAGGCGCCATCAATCCAAGCCAAGAGGTCGACAAGACCGTTTTCTGGAGCGATCAACGGCGTGATGCTACCGGTGCTGGAAAGGGTGGTATCAAAGCAGAATGTACTGCCTCCGAGTCGACTCCATCGAACGTGCCAGTCGGTGACGGTGTTGGTGTCGGGAGCGTCGCCGCAGCCGTTTCCACGAAGATAGATGATGTTGTCCAAATTGCTGATGGGTTCCACCAGGGCAATGCCGCTCCAACCCGAGAGGGTAACGGGGCCATTGCCGTACACGAGGGTGTCTGCCTGAGCCCCGGAGGGGTCCAGCAATTGGATGGCTGCTCCGGTGTTGGGGAAGTAAAACGCCCGGTTCAACGCCACGCTGATATCCACCACCGTTCCTTGTTCAAATTGTGCCACTTGGTCGGCCTCGTTCGCCAAGAGAACGCTGCTTTGGGGTTGAATCATCAAGGAGGTGATGGTGGCGTTGTAGGGGCTTAGGGCGCCGGTGGTTGAGCGCAGCGTCCAGCCGTTCAAGACGGCCAACTGGTCACCGAGGTTGCTAATCTCAATGAATTCCATATCGTTTGAACCGCTGGTGGAGGCCGCAGGCATGAAGCGCGTGAACATCAGGTCGTCCTTCCCTGCAAATTGGCTTGCATCGGGTTCTGATGCACCCGGTGTTGGCCACAAGGTGTGTTGCCAGTCGTCGCCGGATGCCTCACCTGGCATCAGCGTTTGGCAATCCGTGACGGTGGTCCACACGGCCCGGTCGACAGCGTCACCATCCGGGTGGAGCAGGTCAAAGGCGTCGCCCAGCCCACTCAGGATCCACTCGTCCATCGTGAACACCGCTCGTTCATCGGGTTGGAGGAGGTCGCTTGGCGTGGCGTTGGCCTCGGTCCAGAGGTCGCTCAGGCGGACAAAGCGGCGGTCGCCGTCAGCGTTGAGGACGGACCAGCGACTGATGTTGAGAGGTGATGATCCGGTGTTGTGGAGTTCAACCCAGTCTTCGGTTGGCGTGATGGAATCGTCGTTGCAGTACGGCAGCACCTCGGTGATGGCGAGTTCGGTTGAACCCGTGTAGGCTGGCCATACAGGGTTTCGTTCGCCGGGCGTGGGCCATGCTGAGAGAATCCAATCACCTGTGGCGGTCGAGCCGTTGGGGCCAACGCCTGCATGGGTGCTGTTGGGGGCAACGAGGGATTCACCCTCAACCGTGTCCGTCCAGGTGATGGTGTCAACGGTCGAACCTGCAGCATCGAGCAGACCAATGGAATCGGGAGCGGTGTGCTTGAGGTAAAACGAACTGGTGCCGTTGAGAGCAACCAACGTGACATCGCCAGCAGCCAAAATCGGTGTGGCTTGGAAAGGCATGTTGAATTCGTGGAGGGTCATGCTTCGCGATGCTGCTTGCAGTTTCCATCCGGTGAGGTCCACGTCCATGGTTCCGTAGTTATGAAGCTCAAGCCATTCGCCGTTGGGCCACTGTTGGTTGTCGGCCCCCACAGCTTCGGGCCGCACTTCTGAAATTCTAACCGGGCTCGCCGAAGGGGTCGTTCCGGGTGGGGGCTGGCCGGGGGTTTTCCACGCTGCAGGAACCCATGGGTCGGTGGGTTGGTTGCCACGAATAAGCGCTACATCTTCTCCATAATCGGTGGTGTAAACAGCGGTGTCCACCGTTTGTCCCGAAGCATCGCGCAGGAAGAGGTGGTTGTAATCATCCCACAGTTGGGTGTCGCTCGTGAATTGCACCAAGCGACGCTCTCCAGCATCGATGAGGCTGGCTCCTTGGCTGCTGTTGAAGACCAACGAACCCGGGTCAAGATGGGTGATGTTGCCCATGCCGTCAAGAACGGTCCATCCCATCAAATCCACGGCGATGGTTCCCGTGTTGTGGAGTTCAATCCATTCACCATCGGGGAAGCCGGCGCCATCGTTGGTGGCATTGGACATCAATTCGGTCATTTCCACGTCAAAGGTTTGGCGAGGCATCAATTCGATCGCCATCGGGTTCATGCCCTCGGGCGATGGGTAGGAGGCGTAGGACCACAGTCCGTTGGGTTGCGTGGACGCTGTGAGCGAGAATCCTTGGAGGGTTGAGGTCCACGAGACCTCTTGCGAAGGGCTGCCGTTGGGCCACTTCAACGTCAGCGTTTCAGCCCCGTTGTTCAAGACGCCGTACGGGCTTGTCCCGTTCACGGCCACGATTCGGTGTTGTCCGGGCGAGATGAGGTAACTGCTGCTGCTGGCCGTGACGTTCACCAGGTGCGTGCTGTTGAATTCGAGGACGTTCCCTGCAGCATCCATCAAACTGTAACCGGTCAAATCGATGTCGCTGCTACCGGTGTTCATCACCTCAACCCATTCGCCTCCCGGCCATGTTGCGTTGTCAAAGGAAGGCCAAGGGTTGGCCATGACCTCGGAGATGATGAGATCGCCGGGAATGAGGGTTGTCGGGCCGCCCGCCGAATTGATTTGGCCTGGCGAGGGCGAACCGGTGGCAATCCAATTGGCCGCAGCGTTGGTGGGGTCCTGTTCGTAACTCGTTCCGGAGGTGACAGCACCCCATGTTGCGGTGTGGAGGGTGTTGTTGTTGTTGTCGACAAGCGTCATCGACAGGCCCGTGTTGGTCATGTAGAAATTGCCGTCACCGTTGCGGGCAATCACCACGTATTCACCGGGGCTGATGGTCCACGAGGAACTGTTGCCGGCCTGATAACCTACGATGGTGTTGGCGTTGAACGCGAGGGTTTTTCCAGCACTGGTCGTCACCTTCCAACCGGTCAAATCGACGTCCATACCGCCGTTGTTGAAGAGTTCAAACCACTCGCCGTTGGGGTACAGTCCGTTGTCTGCGCCTTGCGGGTCAGGGATGACTTCGTTGATGCAGACACTTCCGCTGCAGGCGGTTGAACGAGCGGAGGTGAGCATGGGTTGTCCCCGCCCATTATCGAGTGGTTCGCTTGCAAGCGGGAGTGCAAGGGAAAGGAGGAAGAGGAGCATCAGGCTGGTGGCGGTGCGGGTGTTGTTCATGTGTTCACGTCCTTGTTCAGATGAATCCAAAACTGTCGAATTTTTGGGCGAAGGTGTAGATCATGATGGGAACCAAAATGATCCCCATGCCGTGGGAGCGTCGTATACCGATACGGGGTGGCAAGAGGCCAATGATGGTGCCGACGATGAGCACGCCGATGCCGACAAAGCCGGTTGAGAGCCAGACCAACGCCACAACAAAGAGAATCACGCCCATCACCATCTGCTGAAGCGGTATGGCTGCGTGGAGTCGAAGCATGCCCATGCCAACATACCTCATCATCGGCATGGCGAGGAGGCCAGCGGCGAGGGTGACGGCCAAGAGGCGGATGAAGTCGCTGGTGGGTTCGAGTGAAGACCAGGTTTCGATCGGATACATCATCTTCAGGGCCAAGGTTGCACCCGATCTTGAACGGCTGATGATGTACAGGAAACCAAGCACCATCACGGTCACCGCCGTGTTGACCGCAGAAAGGATGGCAATGATTTCCAAATCTTGTTTGGTCTGAGGGCCTTCAACCCCGTTTTCCGCCTCTGCCTTGGCGATTTCCAACAATTCATCGTCCGACAATTCGGTGAGGCGACGCGTTTCCCAGTCCATGCCGTAGCCCTGACGACCTTGCGCTTTGGCCGCTAGGTTTCGCCCACCCATCACCAACACCGTGGCCTGGGAAGCGGTCATGCCCGGTAGCACCCCCATGGAGGCGCCAGCCACGCTCGACCAAAAGCACGGCACGACCAGCGGTCGAACGGGAGGAAGCGACCAATTCTCCCGCTGAGGAGGGAGATGAGAGGTGGTGGCGTAAATGTCGAGGAGGTTGGCAATACCGAACAAGCCAGCAAGACTGGGGAGCAGGAGACTGGCATCCGGCATCCCAACTGGAGAGCGTGCGGGTAGCGTGAACACGCCCCAGCCGTACATGCCGGCCAGAAGGAAGAAGGCGGTAGCCGTCAGGAACCCTGCAAAGCGGGAATCCCGTCCCAAACGACCCATGGACAATTTTTGCATCCAGATTGGCCAATCCAAACGCGTTGTTTCGGTGGCGAGCAACAACAGCGAGATGCTGAGCAGCACGAACGGCAACACCGAACGCAGGTCTTCGTACCAGCCGAGTTCAGGTCCAAACGCAATTCGAGCGAGGATGATGAGTGGCAGGGAGAGGAAGAGGCCGAGTTGGGAGCCTCGTGCCGACCAAGCCACGCCACGGGCGGCGTTTCCAGACAACAACATGCGGTGTCCGGGCAGCAAGGACAAGGCTGTGTCGCCGTCAGGTGCACCGATAAGGGCGGACGGGATGTAATTCAGGAAGGTGTGAACGGTGCCGGTGGCCACGATGATCGCTGCAACGGCCGAGAGGGGGATGCCCAAATCGAGCAGGGCAGGTGACAAGGCCAACAAAATCAGCGCTACGTTGTTGACGTGAAAGCCCGGAATCAAACCCGTGAGAGACCCGAGCATGACGCCGAAGAACAAGGCGCCCAATAACCACGCCAAGTCCAAAAAGTAGCCTTCCAACATGCTCAACCCTCATCCTTGTGAATTGATGTATTCCTCACGGTCGGACAGGCCATCGTCATCGCTGTCTTCAGAGGTGACCGATGTCCCGAAGGCATCCTCGAGGGTGTCGCTGAGGCCGTCTCCGTCGGTGTCAACCGCATCGGCTTGGTCCAGGAGGTAGATCAGGCTCATGCCATCGTCGCTCTGTACTTGACGCAAACGCCCGGTCCACGTCATCGATTGATTGGCATGCCATTCGTCGGTGCCGATGGCCTGGCCGTGTGGGTCGATTTTGATCGATTCGTCCGAGCCGTCTCGGTACAATCGCCATTCATCATTTTCAAAGACGGCCTTGCCGTTGATGAGGACATTTTGGTCACGTGAGTAACTCCATTGCGTTGCGCCGTCGTCCCAGAGCAAGGTTCGCGCTGAGGGAACGGGGCCCAGCGTGTAGTCGTGAACCACCAGACGAAGACGCATGTTCTCGTCGTCCCACGTTACCGAAACGTTGCTCACGATGTTCTGACCTGCTTCGAGCCATACCGTCCTTGGTCCAGGGACCGTCACGACGATGCTTGTCCATCCGGGGGTGTAGGCAGCGGCGTCCACAAAGTAGGCATTTTCCTGCTCCACACTTGGCTCAACGGCGTATTTGATGTAGGCCGAGAGGGTGTAGGTCGCCTCTGCATCCTCCAGCATCCGGACGGGATCAGCAGACAACATCGCCAACAAACCAACCGGTGTTTCTGGGTTGACGAGGGTTGGACTCATCCCCATGTTCGCATCGATGCACCAGCCCGTTTCGGAAGCCGACCACATCAAACGCCCTTCGACGGTTTGGACGGTGTTGTCAAGGCTTCCGCCCGAGGCTGCTGTTCGATCCTCATCGGTAGGAACGACGCAAATGGATTCACCGCTTGGTCCGTACAAGGTCCAATCGCCTTCCCCAGTCAAGAGGACACCGGTCATGGTCACGGTTTGCCCGGATTGATAACTCCACGTGGCCTGAGCACCCCAATCGAGCTGGGGAACGTTCAGGACATGGTTTCGGTCCACAAGAATCTCTGGGCCTTGGATTTGCAAACTCCATCGAAGGTCACGTTGCTGGTAGGTGAGCATGCCTTGCACCTCCACCTTGGCGGTTGCTTCCACCCACTCGCCAATGGACGACCGGACGGTGAGGTGCATTCGGTGGTCGGAGTTTCCGTAGTTGGGGTGGTCACCCAAATAGGCTGAGGTGAAGGTGGTGTCGGGTGCAATGGACCTGTCGATGTAACCGGTCAGTTGAATCACTTGACCGTCGTAGGCTGCGGGGTTTTTCGCCACGTCTGCAATACCGAGGATCTCCACCTCGGGCAAGTCGGCTGTGGTCCATTCCATGGCGCCTGCACCAAGCGATTGAATCCAGATGCGGCCGTCGTATTCGATGACGTCACCCATGACCGTGACCGTTGTGCCAATGGGTGGCATGGTCCCGGGTCTGAACCATCGTGTTTCCACCACCCCGGTGCCGTCGTCGATGATGGCATCAATGCGGTCGTCGCCTGAGGCGAAGGGGTCTTCCACCCATGAAATGAGGGTTCCTTGCACCTTCACAACTTCGTTCTTGTATTCCAGCAACTGCTCAACCCGAATCACTTCCGGTTCACGGACATAGGCGTACCAGTTTAACGTCGCCACCAGAAACATAGCCAGCGCGAACATCACCCACAATTGTTGACCCCGTGTTTCGGGGTCGTCGTTGGTGATGCGGTCCATCAGGCCTTTCACAGCGTCCGCCATGCCACCGGCTGGAATCTTGCAGGCTTAGGGCTTATCCATGTACTATTTTCTAAGTCGCCGAGAAGTGATATAAAGAGCAGACTTGACGGAGCGTCACCATGAACGGTCGTGAACGGGTCATTCGCGATGAAATCCATCGTGATATTTTCGTTCCATCTGCTCACTCAACCATCATCGACACGCCCGAGTTCCAACGTCTGCGGGCGATTCAACAACTCTCGACGTGCGAATACGTGTTCCCTGCTGCCACCCACAACCGTTTTGCCCATTCGCTCGGCGCTTACCATCTCGCTGGCACCCTCGCTCAGCACCTCAACGATGTTCACCCCGGATTGATGAGCGATGAGGATGTGGAGTTGGTTCAATTGGCTGCTTTGCTTCACGATATTGGCCATCCTCCGTATTCCCATTTGCTGGAAACGCCTCGAGTGTACGCCACCTTCGACTCCCACGAGGCTTGGGGGCGTCGCATTCTCGAATCATCGCAGACCGAACTTGGCCGCGCCGTTGCCGATGTGCTCGGGCCACAACGTCTTGGACGATTGTTTGCGTTGATGGACGGACAGGACGAGCACGACGGTGAACCCATTCCTCGATTCATGAAGGAGATTGTGAGCAGTCAACTCGACGTGGATCGAATGGACTACATGATTCGAGACCAAGCCAACACCGGTGCACAAATTGGTGGTTTTGACAGTGCTCGCGTGATTCGTGCGCTCCGGGTTGGCCAGGACGGCCGTTTGTTCGTGAAGCAGTGGGGGCTCCCTGCCATTGAAGCCTACTTGGTGACGCGCTATCACATGTACCAGCAGGTGTACTTTCACAAGGTCAACATGCTGACGCAGGCCTATTTGGTGAACATGCTCGAACGTGCAAGAGCACTCGCACAGGAAGGCAAACTGTCGCTGTCTGAGGAACTGGCCCACATGTTGCTCAACACGAACTTGTCCGCTGAAGAATATGTGTTGCTCAACGACGCCCACGTAAAAGTGGCCTTGCCGCATTGGGCGAAGCACGAGGACGTCTACCTGTCTTCTTACGCCCGACGGCTGCTCTCAAGAAAGGATTACCACAAATCGTTGCGCATTCGCAATTTCACCGTTGAAATGGCTGATTTGGTGGCTCCACGTGTTCAAGAGTTACTCCTTGAACGGGGCTTTGACCCCGACATTGACATGATTCAAGCCCGTATCAGCAAGCGGGGATACCTGCCTTATGTCGGGGGAATCCTCCTCGAGGACGGGCGCGATGTTTCCGAGCATTCTGCCCTCATACGTTCCTTGGTCCAACCCCACGAACAATGCTTGATCTTCGTTCCAGAAGCACTGCGAGACGAACTTGAGCAAAGTGTTCGAGAATGGGTGAAACCTTCGCAATCCTCGCTGGCACAGTTTGATTGACCACAAGAAGGTTCATCATGCGATGTCAAAACCCCCCCATGGGGCCTGTAGCTTAGTTGGTTAGAGCGCCCGGCTCATAACCGGGAGGCCAAGGGTTCAACTCCCTTCGGGCCCACCAAAACGCTCCACTGCATTGAAGGCCTGTTTTCCGCACATCACACCCATAACCGTTATGAGGTGGGGAAGGTTGGGAAGACCGTTAGGTGAGACGATGTCGGCATGGAAGCGCGTTGTTGCATTGCTGGGGATCTACTTTTGTTCGCTGATGGTCGTGGCCGTGCCCGCCTCTGCGCAATTTTCCGGTGCAGCCGTCTCCATGACCTGCGCTCCCGGTCAAATTCAGGTTGAAGTCAAGCCAGGTGCTACCCTCACCGGATACACCACATGCACGGTTTCCAACCCCACCACCTACGTTGAGAAGGTGGCCATTCGTGTCACCAGCGATGGCTTGGCAACAGCCGCACCCGGCGACATGTACGTCGGTGCAGGCCAAGAAGTCGACTTCCAAGTCGTCGTCCGAGCCAACCCCTACATGCAAATGCAATCTCGCCAGTTGACGGTTTCTGCTGAAGTGCAAGAGATCAACAACGTGCCACCGCCCAACATCGCCACCTCTCAGGTGAACGCCCTGATCAACATCATGCAGTTCAGCATCGTTCAAGTTGAGGCCGTCGAGCCGTTCGTCCAGTTGATGCCGAAGACCGACAAGAACTTCCAGTTTAAGGTGTACAACTTTGGAAACCAAATTGACCGTATGAAGATTGGTGTGACCGAAAACACCCGTGAAACGCTCGAAGAAGCCGGGTTCACCGTCAACCTCCCACAAACCGTGGTGACCATCGAGCCCAACGCCGCCCCAGAGACCGCCCGTATCATGGTGCGAACACCCAAGAACCAGGGTTGGTCGGACGCTTACCACGTCTTGGAATTTTACGCTGAGTCCGAGTTTGCCTGCCAAAACGGTGGCTGCAACCGCGAGTCCCAGATGATCACGGTCTACGTCCGTGGTGTCTACCTCCCCGGCTTTGAGGTCGTGCCCGCCATTTCCATGATTGCTCTGGCTGGTGCCGTTGCTGGTCGACGTTTCCTCAACACCGACGAAGAAGACGAAGAGGAATGGCGAGAAGCCGCTCCCGGCCTCTGACAACGACCCCCCAAAATCCTCTGTTGCGATTCAAACAGGGGTTGGATTGATAATCTCAATCGCAAAACGAAGCGTTAACGGGGATTGACCATGGGTGGATTACTGGACAAAGCCAACAGTGCAAAAGAAGCAGATACGGAAGAAGCACCTGAGCCCGTGGTGGTGCAAGCCAGTACAGCAGCGGGTGCTGCGGCCGCCCCTGCAAGTGGCTCTCCTGACACGGCGATGAAGCTCAGTTTGGGTGGATGGGTTGTCATTCTCTTGGGCGCCATCCTCTCGCTTCAAGGCGGTGCATGGGGCCTGATTGTCGTCTCCATTGTGCTCGTCGCAGGTATTGGTGCCATCGTCCAAGCCGA
>JAYQAK010000039.1:0-14599 GCA_038136695.1 Candidatus Poseidonia sp. | reverse complement strand
TCCACCAACCAAATCGGCAACTGGTCCAACACCTTCCATTTCCTCTTGCCGGATTTGACCACGGTGGTGTACAACAGCACCAAAGCCTCGGTGGACATTGAACACCACGGCGCTCTGCCGGCCCTCAACATCCCTCACCTCACGGACACCTTCGTCATCGAGAACGGCACCGGGTCGGATTCAACCCACGAGAACGAGACGACCTTGAGCGTTGGTGAAACCTCGAGCGGCTACCAAGCTGCTGCGCTTTTGCGAATTCCGCTGAGCGATATTCCCCAACCCTCAGGAGCCCGCGTGACGGATGCCGAACTCAACGTCTTCTCAGAATACGGCTCGGTCACCGGCGAACCTGTCGCCGCTCGCCCCGTGCTGCAAAGTTGGACATCCTCTGCCAACGCAACGACCTACGACGGCGTAAACAACTGGTCGGCCCGCGGTGGCCGTGCTATCGGCACCGACATCGGTGGTTTTGTTGACTTGGTGGACAGCGTAAGTGACGACTGGATGTCCTTTGACATCACCGAAGCCGTGCAAGCGGCGCTTGCCAACGGACAAAATCACGTTTCGATCATGCTCTACACGTCCGACCTCACGACGGATTTGATCACCTTCACCTCCACCGAAGGAAGCGCTTCCGAACGACCGTACCTCACGCTTACCTGGGAGGACGGTGTGGTCGCTACGCCAACCGTGAGCGGCGTCAACACCGGGCCGGCCAACGGCGCCATCGTTTGGGACACTTCTTCGCATGCTCTCATCGCCGACCGAACCCCCACGTTTGGTTGGACCTACAGCAGCACAACCCCCGCCACGGCATGGCGCGTGTTCTTGCAGGCCGATGCCAACAACGACATGGCTGGATTGTACGTGTACGATTCCCGAGTCAACACCACCTCGTTTGACCTTCAGAACCTCACCTTCACGCCGCTGGGTGAACTGAACTTTGCTCAAGAGATTCGGTGGATGGTCCAACCCGTCAACAACGGCATGCTCGGTCCTCGTAGCACGTCAACGAATTTCTATCTCCCCAACGACTTGGGCGAAGAAATCGATGCGACGCATGCTTCGCTGTCCATCCAAGAAGGGGCCTTTGTGCCCTCCCTCGCATACCCTGCCGTCACTCAAGACACCTATTTGGACAGCGGGAACACGCAAGCCAACCAAGGCAGCAATTCAGCCTTGTACGCCGGGTTGAGTCCAATCTCGACCAGCAACACCAACCTGCGAACCTCGACGTTGATTTCATTTGACTTCTCCAACTTGCCCATGCCCTCAACCTACGAGGTGCTTGATGCGAGCCTCGACATGAACGTGGTGACGGCCTACCAGAGCACCTTCGTCACCGTATCAGCCATGAGTTCCTCGTGGTCTGAATCCTCTTCGTGGGCCTACCCCGCCGGCAACACCACCTCGTGGCTTGGTACCGGTGCGTACCATTCGGCGGATTCCGACGTGCCCTTCAACGAAGGCCAGTGGGTAAACTCAACGGGTGCTGTTTCCTTCAACGTCACGGCACTGCTTCAACATGCACTGGCCTCGGGTCAGAGCACGCTTGATGTGATCATTCAGCCCGAGGATGTCGATGGTGCCCCTGGCCGTCTCCAATTTGCCAGCAGCGAAGCCACCAGCATCAGCCTCCGTCCAAGATTGAACCTCACTTACGCCCTCAACACCGGATGGGTCGCTGCCTCACCCACCAACCTCAACCCGGTCGACGGTGCAACCCTCTGGGACACGACGAAGCCTCGCCCATCGGGCCAGAACGAGTCCGATTTCAACTGGTCAGCCTCCTACACGAACCAAACTCGCTGGGTTGCCTGCGCTGCGCTGGACGACCGCATGGTGGATGGGCTCGAGTGTTACGGCTCCCCCGAATTGGTGGACGGCGACTACGAGAACCTCACGTTTGACCCTTCCACCCTCACCCTGACCGTGGAAAACCACTCCAAGGGCGACGAATGGGTGTATTGGCGCGTTCGTGCGGACCAAGACGACAGAATCGGGGAATGGTCCGTCATCAACAAATACCGAAATCCAGAGGACCAAGGCTCCGACGATGGCGCCGGCAACCACACGCTGAACCTCTCTCGAGGTTCCATCTTTGATGCAACGGGACTGCTTCCGTCGGTGCCCGATGTTGAACTTGATTCCAACTCAACGGTCAACAAGGGTTCGGCAGCCAGCATGGTGCTCGGTACCAACAGCGTGGGCACGGGCGAGAGTCGCATCCTCATGGAGTTCGACTTGACCAACATCCCATGGCCTGCCGCCATCACACCAACGCAGATGATGCTCAAGATGTACCAAACCAGCGTGGGAGGGACAGCCTCAACCACGATAGGTGTCTACCCCTGCAGCAGTTTCAGCGAGTCCACCGTGGTTTGGGCCAACGCCCCGGTGTGTTCGACCACCGAAATTACCCGTTCAACCCTCACCCTTTCCTCACCGGTTGGCTGGATGGAGTGGGATTTGACGAGCCTTGCACAATCCAACCTCGCCAACGGGAACACCACCATGACCTTCATGCTCAAGCAGATCGGAACGGGGTCGTCACACACGTTTTACTCATCGGATTTCTCCAATTCGGTCTTCCACCCGCACATCGTGTTTGATTACGTTGACAACGTCAACGGCATCGTTCCACCTGGTCAACCGGTGTTGACCTCGCCAAGCGATGGTCAGGTGCTCTACGATGAAGCCGGCGGCTTGCTCTCGCCTTCGACCCAACCAGCGTTGACATGGACGCCTGTTACCGGCGCCACCGGGTACATCGTGACCATCGCCAACAGCACGGGCGTTTTCAAGTACAAATCATGGGAGGATTCGGAAATCACCAACACCTCCTTCCGCTTTGCAAACAACCTCTCGGCCGGTCAAATGTTCACCTGGTGGGTTCAGGGTGTCAACCAGTCGATTCCGGGCCCTTCCTCGGCGCGCTGGAACTTCGCTGTTGGTGACCCCACCCACGTGTACAACAACGATTACACGTTCACCTACACCATGCAAACCGGTAACGAAATTCCGGCCTTTGGACACACCAACATTCAGGACACGTCCTTGTACTCCGAGTACCCTGACACCAACTTTGTTGGTGATGGAACCATCGCCGCTGGAACGTACTGCGGAACCTTGTATGCGGATGAGTGCCGCATTACCGTCGGTCTGGATGCAGCACAAATTCCGTTCCCAATCTATCAAAACGTTCATTCTGCTGCGCTCGGTTTGTACGTGGACTCCTGGTCTGCCGCTCAAGGAGCAACTTCGGTTTCCTTCAGCGTCCATCCGCTGCTGACCACTGCGTGGGCCCAAACATCGGCCACCTGGAACGGCACCACCGGCGGTGCGACCTGGGGCGCTGCCGGTATGCAAGCGGGTGTAGATTACGGCGATGCCGTTTCCACCACGGTGTACAACGTCGATTCCACCGGCTGGCTTTGGTTTGATATCAGCACCCTTGGGATGACCATCTCGAACTCGCAAGCATGGGTCATTATCGCTACGCCCAACACCGGCTATGCGCACGCTTCGTTCTATTCGAGCGATGCCACCGTCCAGTCGTACCGACCCCAGATTCTGTTCAACACGACCAACATCTCCACGTTGTCGATCACACCAACCGGTAGCGTCACCACCGACGCCGACACCACGGTGAACTTCAATTCCATCGCGTACGATCACCAAGCCATGGTTCAAAGCCCACCGGTCGATTGGTACGCCTCAGCCGGTAGCATCGGCTCCAACGGCCTGTACACGCCCAGCACAACGGGCACGCATTCCATCTCCGCCTGTTTCGGCCTCGTTTGTGGGACGCAAACCATCACGGTCACGCCAGGAGCACCAACCGAACTGGTGGTTACACCTCTCTCCGCCACCATTTCGGCTGACGATACGCTCACCATCACCGCATCGATGGTTGACCAACACGGAAACGACGTGCCGGGAGAAGCGCTCACGTTCTCACCAACCAACGGAAGCATGAGCAGTGTGATGCCCAACGTCTTCGAACCCTATGCTGTGGGAACCCACGTCGTTCGCGTTCAGCACACCACCTCGGGTGAGTTCATCGACGTCAGCATCACCGTGACCGCCGGTGCGCCCGCCTACTTCGAATTGAGCGGCTGTGCGGGCACGATGCCCGCAGGCGTGTGGTGTGACATCACCGCTGATCTTTACGACCAGTTCGGCAACGAATTGGATATTTCAGCCGCAGGCAACCTCACCTGGACGACCACCAACGGAAACTATTCGGAGATCAACCAGCAGTACTTCCCCGACCATGTCGGTGTTTGGTGGCTCAACCTGACCTCCGTTTCCGGAGCTTCTGATGAATTGATGATCACCGTTGGCCACGGTCAAATCGACCACCTTGAGTTGGAGGTTTCGGCCACCACCATCACCGCTGATGATCGAGTGTACATCAACACCACACGCGTCGATGTCCGAGGCAACAGGCTCCCTGTGGTACTTCCCGGTGACAACTGGACGCGCATCGCTGACGGTCAGATGACCCCCGGGGCACCCGCTATCTGGGACCCGGTCGGCCAAGGTGCCAAGACACTGGAGGCACGGTACGAAACCACGCTTGCTTCGGTCACCATCACCGTTGACCGAGGGGCCATCCAAACCCTGCGCATTGAGGTCGACGACGAAGTTGCAACCTGGCAACACTTCGACTTGACAGCTGACGAGACCCTAGAAGCCGACATCTTTGCCATCGATGGAAAGGGGAACCAGTGGGCGATTCTCGCCAACTGGAGCGTGTCTCATCCGACCATCGGCGACTCATCGAGTTTCTTGGAAACACTGGTGGGTGACTCCACGACCTTCACGCCCTACTTTGCAAGCGAGGACGCCTACACCCTGTCAGCAACGTACTTTGACGGCACGACAAGCCACGTGGTCGCCATCAACATGACCGTTGATCACGGCTTCCTTCACACGGTGAGCATTCGTGGAACGGCCAACAACGCTGATGCCACGACGGGCGCGGTGTTCGAAATGACCGCAGACTATGCCGTTGATTTCCTCTCCGATCTCTACGACGCCGACAACAACCGAATCGACTCGGGAACGCTCACATGGGTGGAGGTCAACGAGGCCACCGGACAGGTCCGCGACATCACCACCGACCTGTTGCTCAACGAGATGCGCTGGGAAGCGACCACCGTTGGAGAGTGGACCATCCAGGCCTACAGCATCAGCGGAACCGGATTCAACATCTCGGACAGCATCACCATCACCGTGCTTCATGGTGTGGCCGTGACCGTCGCTGCCGATGCATCCCTGACGACCCCGACCGCAGGTGACCGCGTTGACATTCTGGTCACCGGGACCGATGCTGACGGCAACCAATTCGCACAAAACGTGCAGTGGACCGAGGACGGTGCACCAGTACCAACCCTCAACATCATCACCACCACCGATGGAACGTATTCCTACGACGCTGAAGTTGCCGGTGTTCACACGCTGGCCTATGCCGCTGGTGGTGCATCCTCAACCCTTGAAATCACGGTGTCCGCTCAGAACACCGTCGCCCGGTTGGAGGTCAACTTGAGCCGTAGCAGCCTCGAGCAATTGGAAAGCCTTGACATCAGCATCCGAGCCTTCGATGCCTTCGACAACGAAATCGATGTCCCAGGTAGCGTGAAGGTCGAGGCCACCGGCCGTGGCACGACCACCATGATCGCTTCCAATGAATGGACTCTGACAACCCTTGATGACGGTCCACAAACCGTCACCATCAGCGTTGGTGCCGTTCGGGTAAACGAGGAAATCAACGTCGTTGGCAACCTCCAAGGCTTCTTCGAGGCAGGTGGTACGCTGTACTATGTTGGTGCAGTGTTGCTCGCTCTCGTGGCCGTCGTCTTGCTCGTCCTGCTCGTGATGTTCCTCCGTTCTGGCGTTGACGACGATTGGGATGATGACGACGAAGACGACGCTGACGATGACCGTCCATCTGGACCAACAGGTCCCGCCCCAGGCCCAAGCGGTCCTGCACCGGGTCCATCCGGTCCTGCGCCGGGTCCAAGCGGTCCTGCACCGGGTCCATCCGGTCCCGCACCGGGCCCATCCGGTCCCGCACCGGGCCCATCCGGTCCCGCACCGGGTCCAAGCGGGCCTCCCGAAAAGGAGGTTCCTGAATTGGAGGAAGCGCCTGAAGAGGAAGCCATCGAGACAAGCGTCGATGAAGACGGAACCGAATGGTGGGAAGATGACGAAGGAACCTGGTGGTTCCGCCTCGCTGGCGAGGAAGAATGGCAAGAGTACAACGAGTGAGGGGTGCGTCCATTGTCCAACACCAAGGCTCTGGCATCGTTGCTCTTGGTGTGCATGCTCGCCAGCGCATGGCCCGTGACGTGGTCGTCGCTGGACGAGGGACCTGCGGTTCTCCGTTCGGGAACCCCCGACCGCGTTGTGTTCGATGCACCACCCGCTTCGATGTCTGCCGATGAGGTGGTGATGTTTGAGGCCATCATTTACGATGCGGTCAACAACGTTGTCGCAGGCAACATCGAATGGAGCGCCACCAACGGGACCATCGACGATGGTGGTCTCTTTTTCCCGTGGTCTTCTGGTGTGATTGAAATCACTGCGGAACACAACGGCCTGAAAGCCAGCCACAACATCACGGTGTACCCGGGTGTCGCTACTGACATCGAGATCACCAGCCTGACCTTTGGTGCCCGAGAAACGGCCATCCTCACGGCTGACTTGCTTGACGGCCGCGGCAACCGAATGGCCGGCTCAACCGGACTGGTGTGGGACATTGACGGCTCGTACATCGGCCATGACACACCCGAATGGACGCCCGATGCCACCGGCTTCTACACCGCCCGAGTTCGCTTCAACCAGCTCCAGGATGTCGCCACACTCACCGTTCGCGCTGGACAACCGCACGCCTTTGTGTTTGACGAACCGGTTTCGGTTCGGGCAGGAACGTGGACGTCCATTGTGCCAAGGCTGGTTGACATCAACGGCTACGAGATGCCCGTTTCGGAAGCTGGACCCATCGCTTGGTTTGCTCAAAACGGGACCTTCAATGCCCAAGGCGAATACCACGCCATCAACACTGGAAAGTGGTTGATTTCCGCAACAGCCGGAAACATCACGGGAAGCACGATGTTGTCGGTCATCCCAGGCGATGCCGTTGCCTCGGAATTGATGTTTGCCAATGCGCCCGAGACCTTCCTCGCTGGGGAATCCTACGAAGTGCTGTTCGAGCGGCGAGACAGCAACGGTTACATCGGCATGGTGTCGCCGTCAATCGAGACCTTGACGGCGAGTACAGGCGGTCTCTCGGTGGACGACGAACAACGCGTGTATTGGAATCCCTCCTCGACCGGGCAAGCCACGTTGTCGGGAACCGATGGAACGGTTTCCTCATCGATCACGGTCGACGTTGAACACGGGCGCGCCATCGATTTGCGCTTCCTGCTTTCACCCTCCAACCCTTCTGCCGGCGACCAAGTGGTGGTGGAACTTCAGGCAGAGGACGTGAAGGGGAATCGCTGGGTCGTGAACGGCAACATCACCATGACCATGGGCGATGCGGAGGCTGTCAGCGACCAAACTTCGTATTCGCTCGTTCAAGCCACCGTCGCACGGTCGTGGCGGTTTGACGGGAGTTGGTTTGACAACACCACCGGTGCCATGTTTGTGAGCGATATCGCTTTTGATGTACGCACCGGTCGGTTGGCCTTCATCACCCTTGAGGGCGAAGGTTCACAAGTTCCTGCGGATGGTGAGTTGGAACTCAATCCAATGTTTTTTGATGCTCACGGCAACCAACTGGACGACATTGCTCTCAATTGGTCGCTGGACGGAAAGGACATCACCCTGCAGATGCTACTCAACGATGGTCGCTGGGTTGCCACCTCGCTTGGGGGTCATGAATTACGGGTGAACGCCGACGGTGTCTTCGCTACCGTGCGTTTGACGGTGGTCGCCGGCACAGCGCACGCCTTGCAGACCGACGTTGAAGACCGGCTGGTCGTTCAGGCTGGAAAGCCCTTTGACGTCTTCATTCAGGTGGTTGACGTGCACGGAAACGTTGCCGAATCAACGGCGGTTTCCACCACCATGAACGCCAGCATTGGTGAGTTGGAAACCTCGCCCACCGGACTTGGTTACTGGCAGTTTGTTGGAAAACAAGTTGGCGACTACGAATTGGTGCTGCAGGAATCGGGCGCTGAGTACGTGCTCCCGGTGACCATTGAGGCAGGAACCCCTGTTCGCATTCAAGCCGGCATGAGCCGAGATGCCATCGCCGAAGGCGATGTGGTTCTCATGAATGCCTTCGGAACCGACGTCTATGGCAACACGCTCTCGATTCCAAACGCCAACACCAGCGTAACCTGCACGGCAGGTGATGTCCGCTTTGTCACCAACGGTACGTGGGAAGTGGACGTGAGCAACGGAGGCACCGATCGTTCCTGCACCATTCGCTGGAACGGCCTGCTGGCTCAAACCTTCTTTGACGTCGATGAAGTCTTGCTCGGTGGAGCGGTGGGTTCGACCAACACGGCGATGACCATGGCCGCCCTTCTGCTCGGTTTGCTGTTGGCCGTGTTGGTGGTGCTTGCACGGAAAGCGGCAGAAGTTGAGAAAGAAGCTTGGATGGACGACGTCTTTG
The DNA here is from genome assembly GCA_038136695.1 of Candidatus Poseidonia sp. Classification (GTDB taxonomy): domain Archaea; phylum Thermoplasmatota; class Poseidoniia; order Poseidoniales; family Poseidoniaceae; genus Poseidonia. Next base: position 5,967 of record JAYQAK010000039.1, on the reverse strand, counting down.
ACGACGAAGAAGACGAGGACGAGGACACACCCTCGACGGTCGATGTCGTTGACGAAACCCCGCTTCATGAACGGCACGGATTGACCGAGGATTCGATGAAAGACCTCGCTCAGGAAGCAGGGCGGCTTGGTGTAATGCAAGCCACCCCCTCAACCGTCCAGGGACAAACCGGTTGGTACGTTGATGTTTCAGAGGAACTCCAGTATTGGGAAGTGACCCCCAGCGGCGAGTGGATTCGTCACGAATGACTCAGTCTTCGCTGAGCTTTTCGTAGTTCTCGAAGAATTCGTCAATGTCGATCACACCATCCTCGTTGGTGTCGGCGTTGTGGAAGATAGCACGTGACTCGTCTTTTGTGAACGTGAACCCGAGGGCCTTGAGCGCGTTCTGGAATTCCTTCAACGTCAGGTGATTCTTGTTCCCAAAGTCAGCCGCATGGAAGGCAGCGAGTCGGCGGTCATGTTCGGTTGATGAGGCGGTGCCAAACTGGGCGGTGAAGGTTTGGAACGGGGTCGTTTGAGAAACGATGTAGTGCTTGCGCCCGTAAAGGTAGTAGGTGCACAATCCTGCGACGACCGCAACGCCTCCCCCAATGAACGCTTTTGATCCCATGAGCGAAATCAAAAAGGCGCCGGCGATGATGCCCCAGAGGTTCAGGTAGGGATACCAGGGTCCATTGTAAGCAGGCTTCCATTCATGGACATCGCTGGTTTGTCGAAGCACGATAACGCAGGAATTGATGAGCATGAAAATCATGATTTTGAAGCCGGAAGCGAGCTTGACCACGTCTTTGAGCGGAACAAAGAGGATGGCCAACCCCATGGCGAGACCGGTGAGCAAAATCGGGATGTGAGGGGTTTCAAATCGAGCATTGACCTCTTCAAGCGACTGCGGCAGCAGGTTGTCGCGTGACATGGCAAACAAAAACCTGGACGAGGCCAACACCCCTGCGAGTGCCATGGAGATCATCGTCAGCACGGAGATGATGGCCACGAACACACCAAACTCGGTTCCAGCGAGGTGGGTGGCAAAGACAGAAATGGGGTTCTCAACGGCTTTCCCGTCTTCCATCCACCACTCACCGGGGAGGGTCGCCATCATCATGAAGGCCAAAACGGAATAGAGCACGGTGGCGATGGCAAGAGAGAGCAAAATGCCAGCAGGGAGGTTCTTTTCAGGGTCCTTCACTTCGTCACCGATGGCGGCGACTTTGGTGACTCCTGCGTAGGCCACGAACACAAAGGCCGCCGTTTCAGCCAGTGTCCACACGTCGGTGTCAAAGGCGGCGTCAAACGGGACAGAGGCATCAAAATCAGCATTGAACAACGCCATGATGCACATCAACACGAGCAAGCCAACCGTGGTCACCACAATGGGCGTCTGGATGGCCTTTACCTTCGACACACCGAGAATGTTCACCACCGTGATGAGGACCAATGCAGAGAGGGACAGCGTGTACATGCTCATGTCAATGTCAAAATAGGTGGTGACGACCACAAAATAGGCGGAAAAACCGATGAGGGCGAAGGCCGATTTGAGCAAAAATGAGGACCAAAGGCCAAGGCCGCTGATGGTGCCGATAAGAGGTCCATAGGTCCGTTCAAGGAAGACATACGAGCCACCGCTGGTCGGCATTCCTGAGGACAACTCTGCTTTCGAAACGGCTCCGGGAAGCACCACGGACGCCGCCAGAAGGAAGGCGAGCCAAATGCCCGGGCCCATGATTTCTGCAGCAAAGGTCGGTGTGACGAAAATTCCGGGAAGCATCGCGGAAAGCGAAATGATCACGACACCGGCTAACCCGATGGTGCGTGCAAAGGTCGTTTTGAGGGTGTCGCTTGCTCCTTTGAAGTCGCCTGAGGCAACGGATTTAACCAGGTTGTCAATGGTTTCTTTGGACATGGTCATCCCCGAATTCCGACCTCAAGTGAGGTGCTTATCGCTGGCAAACCACCGAACCATATTATCCGTTTGTTTCTTCGTGACGCTGTTGCGCCGATATTTGGAAATCATTCGGGCATGTGAACGATGACCTTCATCTCCACAGCAATCGGTGTGGGGAGGGCATCGATGGCGAGCGTTGTTCGGGTCGGGCCGACCTTGCCGAGGGTTTCAGCCCACACATCGTTGTATCCTGAAAAATCACGTTTCATGTCCACGAGGAAGGTGGTCACATCAACGATCTGTTCCATCGTTGCACCGGCCTCCTCCACGATCCTCCGGACGTTCTCGACCACCGCACGGGTTTGGGCTTTGATGTCGTATTCCAGAGGTTCACCGTTCTCATCGTGAATGGGCCCTCCCGGAATGGCGTTGGTGCCAGGTTGTCGCGGGCCAACGCCGGAAAGAAAGAGCATATCGCCGACTCGCCGAGCATGCGGGTAAGCCCCCACCGGTTTGGGAGCGGCATCGGTGTTCACCGAACCCGTTGCGTCGGTGGGGTCCCACAAGGCTGGGCCTGAAGAGGAGGCCGGTTCCTCTTCAGCTTCGGCTTCAGTGGTCGTTTCATCGGTTGAATCCAAGACACCACGTTCGCCGTGGTAGTATTCAACGTCGTCTTCATCGTATTCTTTGTCGCCAACACCGGTGGAAGTCGGGTCGAGTGACACGACGGCGCCTCCTGCGCCGTGAATGGATTCGTACGCCAGAATCTTCCCGGTCAAATCGTTGCGATTTCCGTTCATGGCCGAGAGCCACCACATGGGTTTGAACGCCACGACCTTCTGCACGCGAATTTGCTGATGGATGGTGCGAGACAATTGCCCCACGTCCTCCAAACGTCCTTCTTCCAAGAATTCGAGGATTTTTCGATTCCATTCATCGTCCTTCAGCGAGTGAATTTTGTCGTCTTCGGGGTTGATGAAATCGGTGAACATGCGGTTTGACAGCGACATCGCCGTCACCGCTACGGCTCGGCGACCTTGTGCCTTGATCACATCGAGACAGGATTTCGCCAGCACGGTGGTTTCGCTGCGGTTGGCGTACATGTTCGATGAAACGATGACGGCAGGAATGGAGTTGTCCGGGTTGAGCAAGGTCAGTGCAACGACCGAGCCGACGTCGATTGGGAACCCATGGTAGTTGACGGTGCGGCTTTGCAAACCTCGATTCCGATTGGCATCGTCCCAGGCGTGAGCAAAGTCCGCATCGATGTTGAACGAATAGGGGATGGAGCCGAGGTCGTGGAAATCATGGTCGACCATCACCCATTCTGGATTGGGATCGGCTTGGATTTGGTGACCGATGATTGAGGGCCACGTGGTCGAATACACGATGATGAGGTCAGCCTTGAGGTCTCGAATGGTCTGTGCTGCATCGTCAAAGGCGTCCCGCAGGCGGCGCCAACCCGGGTTCTGGTCGGGGGCCAACACCGTGTGCGGGTGGACGGGGACCACGAAGGAAGCCACCACTTCGCCTTGACTCATGCTTCGCTCACCTCATGGGCATGGCAAGGCCATTCAACCACCGCATTACCGGTGCCGATGATGGTGCCATAGCCGTGAAGAATTGCAGGATAGGACGGTACGTCAAGGGTTGAAAGCAACCAGGACAGGCCTCCCCCATCGCTTTCAGCGATGGCCTGTTCGGTGAATTCGGGCATTTCATCCAGGATTCTCTGGGCTTGGCCGGTACGCATGTAGTCGATCATTCGCATGTCCCATAGATGCATGGCGTGGCTCGTGATGTGTTCGCGACTCATGTCTTCGGGCACCTCGGATTCGGTGGTAAAATGGCGGTGGGACAGTGAATTACTGGCCAGAACAACGACCTTCTTTCCGCTGGCCTCGATGGCTTTTCGAGTGACACGTCCGAGTTCGACCATGATCTCTTGCATCACCTCAACCGAATAGTAGGCCGTTGAACGGTTGCTGGAGATCACCACCAGCGGTTTGTCCCAATCGGGGTTGAACAGGTGGCCGGTGGTAATGGTGCCGTAGTCCACGCGGAAGTCGGGATTTTCCATCATCTTAACCGGCAATCCTGCAGCCTCCGCCTCGTCGTGAATGGCCTTCGCCAGTTCAACATCAACGTTCATGTCGTAGTGGTAGCGGAACAGGTTCGGGAACACGGGATCGACCGAGAGCCCCTCGAAATGTGGCAGGCCCAAGAAATGAGTGCCAACGTAGGTTTGCCAGTGAGGGGAAAGCAAGACGATGGCGTCGTAGTCAATCTCGGCCAGAGACGCTCGGAGGCGTTCGTACCCCCAACGCAATTGCTCCCAACCACCCTCGGCGACCGGTTCGTTTTGTGGTGGGTTTTCGGCGTAGACCAAGTGCGGTGGGTGAGGTGCGATGCAGCCTGCAACAATCTTCCCTTTGCCCATGGCCCAGCGAGGTCGCCGTGGTTTAATTCACCATCGGATTGTTGGCCTCCAACGATGGAACACCAAGCCCTAAACGAAGTGGAGGTTTCGCAGGCGCATGGAGGCGCCCACCGAGCACAGCGTCCCCGTGTCCACCCCACCGTCTTCAGCGACGTGGGCCGAGACCTGGACCAACGTCGCTTTTCCAGCCCTCTTCGGCGTGGTGGTCGGCAGCATCTGGCAATACGCCGTGCAACCGTTGCTCCCCTACGATGTGCCCAACCCCGTCCAAGCCGCCTTGCTGGTGATGTTGTTTCTTTCGCCGTTGTTTCATCGCTTGCTCACCCCACATGAACAAGCTCGATGGAAGGAATACATGGGCGGCACGGCCGTGCTCGGTTTGTTCTTTGACGCCGTTTGGATGACCGGTTACGGCGGTTTCATCTGCGGCGGTTACCTTGCCATCGTCGTTTGGATTTGGGTCAGCACCTCGTGGTGGCGCTTCCATCTGCCGCCGTTTCGGTTGGCGCTCTGGCACACGCTGGGGGTCAATGTCGGTGCCCTTGCAGGTTCGTTGTTGACCTACAACCTGTTTGGATGATCACGACGTGTAGGATTCCTCGTCGTTGGGGAAATCTCCCGACCGTACATCGTCGCAATAGGCCTTTAGCGCACCATCGATTTCTTCGGCGAGGTTCAGGTAACGGCGCAGAAACCGCGGTGAGAAATCCATCGTGATACCCAACAGGTCGTGCAGCACGAGCACCTGTCCATCCACATCCGGACCTGCTCCGATGCCGATGGTGGGGATGCTCAGCGCTTGTGAAACCCGCTTGGCCAATTCACGTGGTATTTTTTCCAACACGATGGCGAAGCATCCCGCCTCTTCGAGAATTTTCGCGTCGGCGATGAGCTTCTCCGCTTCTTCGTCTTCTTTTGCACGGACGGAATAGGTACCGAACTTGTAGATGGACTGAGGCGTGAGACCCAAATGCCCCATCACGGGGATACCGGCGGTCAAAATACGTTGAACGGATTCAACGATTTCTGCACCGCCTTCCAGTTTCACGGCATGGCCGCTGGACTCCTTCATGATGCGAATCGCAGAATCGAGGGCTTGACGAGAATTCCCCTGATAGGTGCCAAACGGCATGTCAACCACCAGCAGGGCTCGGTCAACCGCTCGTTCAACGCACTGGGCGTGGTAGATCATGTGGTCGAGGGTCATGGGCACCGTCGTGGCTTGTCCTGCCATGACGTTTGAGGCCGAATCACCGACCAGAATCACATCGACGCCAGCCTGGTCGACCAAGCGAGCCAGCGAGTAGTCGTAGGCGGTGAGCATGGTGATTTTTTCACCGGCTCGCTTCATTTCTTGAAGCGTGTGCGTCGTTACTTTGCGGGCTGCACCGTAAACGGACATGAACTTGCCACCGGTCGTTGCGTTTTCAAAGCCTCGCCTGCACTACTCACTTTCGTCGGCCCACCCTTCGAGGTGCTGCCTCAATTCATGGACGGCTTCGTCTGCTGTTGTGCTGGCCAAGAGGTGTTGCCGGGCTTCAAGGTCGTTGAGGCACAGCGCAGCGATGTTGTAGACCGAAGTGCGCTTCCTTGAGGAGGAGGGAACCGTCTCAGACGACGACCAAGACTACCTCCGCACCATC